>SXLG01000120.1 GCA_005777805.1 Pseudomonadota bacterium | reverse complement strand
CCCGCGCTGGGCCACCTCGCCGGGCCCGCCCCGGCGACAACCTCGCTCGCCTCGTCAGCCATAAAGCCAAGCGACGCGGCCCGCCTGATCGCGCGCCACGAGGCCGCGGAGCACGCGGGCGAGCACGCCGAGGGCACACACGCGGGCGAGCACGCCGAGGGCACGCACGCGGGCGAGCACGCCGAGGGCACACACGCGGGCGAGCACGCCGAGGGCACGCACGCGGGCGAGCACGCCGAGGGCACGCACGCGGGCGAGCACGCCGAGGGCACGCACGCGGGCGAGATTGCCGGGGGCACGGGCGCGCCGGCCGTGGGGCGCGTCCGCGGTAGTGACGCGGTCGCCGATTCCTTTGCCCACCCCGAGATCACCGCCGAGATGCGGGCTGATCTGCGCGCACCGCGCCACCCCGCCGACGGCGGTGGCCGGGCCTGGATCGAGGGCCACGCCGACGGCTCGCGGTCGAGCGTACCCGCCTCCAGTCGCGCACAATTTCCGATCATCTTCGAGGTCGGTCCCCGAGGCATCGCCACAGGCGGCACGATCACGCTGCAGGTCTCGCCCTTCTGGGGTTGGGACACGCCGCAGGTCGTGGACCCCCTCGCACCCGGCTTCACCCAGGTCACGACCCGCGCCGTCGGTGTCGAACTCTCTCCCGAGACACTTGGCCCGCAGCTTCTCGGCATCCGCGTCGCGGGCCGGGCACTCGCACCGGGCGAGCAGGTGCGCATCGATTACGGCGCGGGCGAAGCGCAGGCACGAGTCGATCGCTTCGCCGAGAACGGCTCGCGTTTCTGGATCGGTGTCGATGGCGACGCGGACGGCGTGCGCAAGCTCATCCACGATCCCCCGGCCGTCGATGTGCGGGCGGGCCGTCCGGCCTTGCTTGTCGCCGCGTTGCCGGGAACGGCGCGGCCGGGCGAGGAGATCGTGCTGCATCTTGCCGTTCTCGATGGGGCGGGCAACGCCGGCACTGATTTCATCGGCAGGGTCGCGATAGCACTCGCCCCCGACAGCGATCCCGCGACACTGACCTATCCGTCAAGCGTCACGCTCGGGACCGCCGACCGTGGCCGCAAATCGGTGCCGGTACGCGTGCGCGGCGAGGGCGTGGCACGGCTCGTCGCGACCGCCTACCCCGCAACCGAAACGGTGACTCAGGCGCCCGATCACGACAGCCGCGCCGGGGGCCGTACCGGCGGTCCGATCGAGGCCTCCGACACCGGGACTCGGATGCCCAGCAACCACAGGGGTCGCCGGGGGGCCGCTGCCCTCGCACCCGAATCGGCACGGCCGACGAATGCGGACACCCGCGCATTCCCGCCGGCAGTCGAGGCTCGGGGGCTCCAGGCCGAGACCAATCCGCTTGTGATTGATTCCGCACTCGACGCGACGCTGTTGTGGGCCGATTTGCAGGTCCATTCGCAGATCTCCGATGGCAGCGGCACCCCCGACGAGATCTTCACCTATGGCCGCGACGTGGCCGGCCTCGACGTGGTCGCGATCACCGACCACGACCACTGGGGCCTCGAATTCCTGGATGCGACGCCGCACCTCTGGCAGACGACCCTCGCGAGCGTGGCCCGCCATCACCGCGACGGCGGCTTCGTCACGCTGCCGGGATTCGAGTGGACCAACTGGGAGCAGGGCCACCGTCACGTGCTCTTTTTCAACCCGACCGAGGCGCGCGTGATCAGCTCGCTCGACGCGGCGACCGACCGGCCCGACGAGCTGTGGCAGGCACTCGCAGGCAGCGACGCGATGACGATCGCACACCACTCGGCCGGCGGACCGGTGCCGATTGACTGGTCGTTCATGCCGCCCGCGAAGATCGAGCCGGTGACCGAGATCGCGTCGGTCCACGGTTCGAGCGAAGCCGCCGACACGCCCGGTCCGATCTATCACCCGAAGCCCAACAATACAGTGCGTGACGCGCTGGCGCGCGGGCACCGGCTGGGTTTCGTCGGTTCGAGCGACGGGCACGATGGTCACCCCGGCCTGTCGCAAATCGCCGGTGGCCACTCGGGCGTGGCGGGGCTCTGGGTGCGGGCCACGCCGGCGCGGACGCGAGAGGCCGTGCGCGATACCCTGCGCGCGCGCCGGACCTACGCCACCAACGGCCCGCGCATCTTCGTCGAAGCGGCTCTCGACGGCTGGCCCATGGGTGCGGATCTGCCCGCGGACTACGGCTCGGCCACGCCGGGCAGCGCCGCGGCGGATGCGGGCGGGCAGAGCGGCAGCAAGCCTTCTTCCAACCTCGGCACGCGGCCAGCGCCGAGCGAAGCAGCCGCGCTACAGCCGGTACCCAGCCCGCGCTCGGCGTTACTCGAGTGGCGCATCGCCGCCACCGCACCGATCGAGCGCATCGACGTCATCCGCGGCAACGGGCGCATCGGGCGCGTCAAGGGCGAGGGCGAGAGAGACACGGTCGGCGCCGTCGAGGTCGTACCCCTGGCCCCGGGCGAGTGGCTCTACCTGCGCATCGTCCAGAGCGATGGCGGCGCAGCGTGGACCAGCCCCTTCTTCGCACCACTGACCGGTGCCGGTGACTCGCCGTCGCAGGCAGCAGCACATAATCCGGCGGACACTGGCCGCACGACCGCTCATGGACCGACCGGCGCGCGTTCGACACTCGGTTCGCCACCGGAACCGCCCCCGTCTGGCCGCACGAGCCGCAACGGACAGGCCGGCGCGCTGCGACGCGGGGTCCCGGTCCGACCTGGCGAGCAGCAAGTCCCCACGGACAATTGATCTCCACGGCGAAACACGACATGGGATGTCGCTCGGAGGTCCGGCGAAGATGAATGCAACCCGCACGCGCCCGCAGTTCTTGACCACGATGGCCGTGCTCTTCACGGCACTCGCGATTTCTAACCTGACGAAGGTCTGGCAGGTGGCAAACAACCCCACCGGGGGAATCGTGGTCTTCGGAATCCGCTTCCGGGAGACCCTGCCCACCGCGCTCCTTGGTGGTGGACTGGCGCTCGTGCTGCTGGCCTATGCCTTCGGCGTCTGGAAGATGCGGCGCTGGGTGCTGCGCATCGCGATTCCCTGGGCGTTCTGGGTCCCGCTCAATCTGGTGCTCTTCTGGTACTACCAGGTCGAGCCGCCGCGGTTCGGCCTGGTGGGATTTCTAGGTTACCTCTTCCTCGCGCTCGGCGGCTCGATCGGTACTGCACTCTACCTCACCTATCACCAGGATCTGCTCTCATCCGAGCGCGCCGGCTGATCGCCCGAGCGAGCGCGGCGCCATCGCCGCGACGGCAGCGATAGCCTCGTGCGCAGGGCGAGACGACGCGCCAGCCAGCCACACCCGCACGACATCGCGCCGTGACGGCAACACTTGCCTTGTCCGCACGGGGGAAGAGCGCGGACCGGGCCCCCTCCACCCGGCCGCGCCCCACGACCACGGCTTCAGAACGCCGCGGCCACGTCCGGATCGATTGCGTGCCCGAAACGGTCGCCGTGGATGATGCCACGTTCGCGGTAGGCGTCCTCGGTGCGCTCGGTGATCAGTCCGAGACGCGAGAGGTTCGGGATCACGGTGTGCATAAATACTTTGCTGTTCAGTTGCGACCACTCGGGTAGCCCAAGCGCCAGCTGGACGATGGCTTCCGGGTCGATCCCGTAGCGGGGCCCGAGCGTGCGCAGCATGTCGAGGTTCTGGTTGGCGTTCAACGTCTCGAGAATCGAGAAGGCGAAGTCCTCGAGCTCGGCGCGCTCTTCGTCACTGGCCTCGCGCATCACGCGACGCATGGTGAGGATGCCGAAGGCCGTGTGACGCGCCTCGTCCACCTTGACCCGACGCAGAATGTCGGTCAGCAGCGTCGTGCGCGAGGCCTTGCCGAGGCCGTCGAAGACCGCGACCGCCATGCCCTCGAAAAGGGTCTGCATGCCGAGCGTCTTGGTCTTCCACGTCGGCGCGGTAAGCAACTGGTCAAGCAGCTCCTTGAGAGTCGGGCCCACGGGGTAGAGCGTGCCGAGTTTGCGCTCGAGCAGTTTCGCGATCACCTCGACGTGACGCGCCTCGTCGGCCACCTGCGAGGAAGCGTAGAGCTTGGCATCGATCGTCGGGCAGACGTTGGTGAGTTGACCGCAGATCTGAAGGGCGGCCTGCTCGCCGTGCAGGAGCTGGGAGAACACGTAGGCCAGTTCGTGGGCGGCAGCCCGCCCGCGCGTTTCCGGATCGGCCCCCATCGCCTTCAGGATCTGGGGCAGCATGAGGAGCTCGTTGTCGATGTCGATCATCGAGCCGTCCCACGACGGCACCGGCAGGCCCCAGTCGAGATCGTCCTCGGCATTCCACTGGCCACGCTTGCCACGCTCGTAGAGTGCCCGGAGTTCGCCCGCCTGCGAGCCGTAATCCCAGGTCCAGTGCACCTCGACCGGCGCGTCGATGTCGAGCCGCTGGCGCAGTTCACCGATCTGCTTCTCGTCGACCTCGACGACCTCGAAGTCACCGATGCGACGGCGGTACGCGCTCAGAATTCGTTCCATGCGACTCCCCTTCCGGCCACGCTGGGCCAGGCCCAGCCGATCCACACGGCGTGCCAGCGGGCGGGGGCGGCGGGGCGTCCGGCGGCCAAGCGCTTCGGCCCGCACATCGCCACCGTTCTCCAGGATGTGGCGTCGCAAGCGGAAAAGGATTCGCAGAGCTGACAAGGACCGTCGCCGGAGACGCGCCGCAGCAGGAGCCTCCGTTCGCCACGGCACACTGAGACAACGCCCGAACGCCGACAATGTTCCTGTCCGGCCACTGCATCGGATCAGGCACCCGCGACCCTACTGCGCCGAACGCCAGCGACGCGCCTGCTCGGCCACGGCGTCGGCCACTCAGCGCTGCTGCTGGCTTCTTCTCCTGCGACGCTCCGGCAACGTTCCCGCCCAGCTTGTGCATCGGCCCCACCATGCCGATGGCCCTGCCAAGCAAGGTCCGAAGGCTGCACCGCTCCCTCCGGCCTGGTCGCCGCAGCGCCAGCGCGCGAGCGGATCGCGGCTTGCAGGAACCCGGGCCGCCTGCACTATGACCGCCGGGGCGCCGGTCTCTGCGGGACCGGACCGTCGCCCCCGGAGCTGCTCCCGCGCGCAAGAGCCCAAGCCGAGGTTTAAATCAATGATCGACCTGCTGATCCGCAACGCCACCGTGATCGACGGAACGGGTGCTCCCGGCGTCCGCGCCGACGTAGGTCTGCGGCCCGACGGCACGCTGACGCGTACCCCCACGGGTGAAGCCGCGCGCGAAACGCTCGACGCCGACGGGCTGACCCTCTGTCCCGGTTTCATCGACCCGCATACCCACTACGACGCACAGCTCTTCTGGGATCCCTTCGCCTCGCCCTCGAACCTGCACGGCGTGACCACGGTGATCGCCGGCAACTGCGGTTTCACGCTTGCCCCGATCCTGCCCGGCGACGCCGACTACACGCGCCGGCTCATGGCCAACGTGGAGGGTATGCCGCTCGAGACGCTGGAGCGGGGCCTCGCCTGGGACTGGAGCACGTTTGGCGAGTACCTCGATCGGCTCGACGGCCGGATCGCCGTAAATGCCGGATTCCTCGTCGGCCACTGCCAGATCCGCCGGCTGGTGATGGGAGCCGCGGCCACCGGTAATGCCGCGAGCACGGAACAAATCGAGCGGATGAAAACCGTGCTGGGAGAGTCGCTGGCCGCTGGCGGGCTCGGCTTTTCGTCGTCCCAGGCCCACACCCACCGCGACGGCGACGGCCAGTTCGTCGCCTCGCGCTTCGCCTCGCGTGACGAGATGATCGCTCTCGCCGCCGTCTGCCGCGATCACCCCGGCACCACCCTGGAAGTGATCCTCGACGGCTGCCTCGCGCACTTCAGCGACACCGAGACAGATCTGATGATTGACATGTCGCTGGCCGCCAATCGGCCGATCAACTGGAATGTGATGCAGGCCAACGCCAAGGATCCGTCGCGCCACGAGCACCAGCTCGCGGCCGGCACCAGGGCACGCGAGCGGGGAGCGCGCATCGTGGCGTTGACCATGCCGACCATCGGCGGCCTCAAGATGAGCTTTCTTACATACTGCGCACTGCACCTGATCCCGGGCTGGGAGACGGTGATGAAGCTACCGCCGGCCGAGCGCTGCGCGCGCCTGCGCGACCCGGCGGTGCGCGAAGAGCTGGAGCGCCTCGCCAGGGATCCGAAGGCCGGCATCCTGACCGGACTTTCGCGCTGGGGCAAGTACATTATCGGAGAAACCTTCGCCCCGGACAACGCAGGGCTTTTCGGCCGCAGCGTCGAGGAAATCGCCGCCGAGCGCGGTGGCAACCCGCGCGACACGCTCTTCGACATCGTCTGTGCCGACGATCTACGCACCGACCTGTGGCCGATTCCCAGCGACGACGACCCCGAGAGCTGGCGCATCCGGGTGGGCGTGTGGGCCGACGAACGCGCAATGATCGGCGGCTCGGACGCCGGCGCGCATCTCGACCGCATGTGCGGCGGGCGCTACCCGACCGCATTCCTCGGCGAGGTCGTGCGCGAGCGGGGACTGGTTCCGATCGAGGAAGCGATTCGGCTCATGACGAGCGCACCCGCCGACCTCTTTGGCCTGCGCGGCCGCGGCCGCATCGTCGAAGGCGCCCACGCCGACCTGGTGCTCTTCGATCCACGCACGATCGCGGCCGGTCCGGTGCGCAACCGCGCCGACCTGCCGGGTGGCTGCGCGCGGCTCTATTCCGAGGCAAGCGGGATCGAGCGCGTCTGGGTGAATGGGGTCGAGATCGTGCGCAACGGGCGCGAGACCGGTGCCCTGCCCGGCACCCTGCTGCGCTCCGGTCGCGACACCGACACCGTCACGCCTTAGGACCTGGAAACTCGCGCCCGCCACCGCAGAGGACGGCAATGCTGGCCCCCGGCGGTGCCTGCTGGTTCGAGCCTCGTGCGCCACGGGTAGGCATGCGCAGTGCGCTACCCACGCTCCCCCGAGGGCGAGCCGGGGAGGTTCGAGCCTCGTGCGCCACGGGTGGGCATGCGCAGGGCGACAAGACGAGCCCCCGGCGGTGCCTGCTCGTTCGAGACTCCTGCGCAACAGGCGGGCCGGCAAGGCGGCATCCGCGCGACGCCTGCTAGAGCGGTCGCATGGATGTCGTGGCCGCTCTCGATCGGGTCCCGCGGATTCCGCTCGGCCACTGGCCGACCCCACTCGAGTCGCTACCCCGGCTCACGGCGCACCTCGGCGGGCCGCCGCTCTGGGTCAAGCGTGACGATTGCTCGGGTCTCGGGCTCGGCGGCAACAAGGTGCGCAAGCTCGAGTACCTGCTCGGCGAGGCTCGCGCGCAGGGGGCGACACGGATTGTCACCGTGGGCGGCGTGCAGTCAAACCATGCCCGCCAGACGGCTGCAGCGTGCGCTCGCCTCGGCCTCGACTGCACGCTGGTCCTGCCGCGTATGGTGGCGCGGCGCGACGAGACCTACGAGAGCGGTGGTAATATTCTGCTGGACAGGCTCTTCGGTGCCGAGGTCCACGTCGTTGCGGACGCTCAGGCCGCGGCCACGCGCGTCCTCGAACTGCTCGCGACCTCCGAGCAGGCCGGCGTCCACGCAGCCTTCTTCCCGGCCGGCGGATCGACCGCGACCGGCGCGCTCGGCTACGTCCGCGCGGCAGTCGAGATCGTCGCGCAGGTGGGTACCGCGACCGCACCGGGAGCAACCTCCGGCGCCCGAGATCGCATCGAAGCAGGATTTGTCCGCCAGGTGCGCGCCGCCACCGCACCTGGAGCAACCTCCGGGACGGACCGGCCACCGGCGGTCTCGACCGGCCGGATCGTGCTGGCTGTGAGCACGGCCGGGACGCTGGCCGGTCTCGTCTGCGGCCTGCACGCGCTCGGCGCGGAGCTCACCACGACAGCGATCGCCGTGGCCGGAGCAGCGTCCGAGACCGCGGCCACGGCACTCGCGCTGGCCACGGAAGCGGCCGCATTGCTTGGCGTCGCACCGCCATCCGCGAGTCGCATCGACGTCCGCGACGGCTTCCTCGGCAAGGCCTACGGCGAGCCCACGGAAGCGATGCACGAGGCCCTGGAAACCTGTGCACGACTAGAGGGTCTGGTGCTCGACCCGGTCTACTCCGGCAAGGCGATGGCCGGGCTCTTCGCGGCGGTTCGCTCGGGCGAATTCAGCGCCGAGACGCCGATCATCTTCCTGCACACCGGCGGCACGCCCGCGCTCTTCGTCTAGTGTTCCGTTTCCAAACGCTTCGTTTGAACCGCGGGTCCCGGGCAGAGTGCAGGCAGCGGCCGCCCTACAGCGGAATTTGCAAGATGTTTTGCGGAACAGGACACCCGTGTTCCGTTTGCAACGCTTCCCGAGAACCGTGGGTCCTGCGCAGGATGCAGGCAGCGGCCGCCCTTGGCCGAATCCGTGAGGCTAGTCGCTGGACAGCGACACCCAGCCGGCCGCGGGCATCAGCGCGCGGTGAGTCGCGGCCACAGGGCTTCGGGGCCGGCCCGAAGCGTCGCCTCGCCGAGCAACTCGGCCCAGTCGGCGGCGCGTCCCGCCTCGGCGCGCCATGCCCACAGACGCCTCGTCAGGTGTTGTAATGGATGCTCGGCGGTGAAGCCGATCGCACCATGGACCTGATGCGCGATGGCCGCTCCGGCACTCGCCGCGTCGCTGGCAACGATCTTGGCGACCGCGATCTCGAAAGTCGGATCGCCGGACTCGAGCGCGCCGAGCGCCGCCGCGAGCTGGGCCCGGATCTGGCCGAGTTCGATCGCGCGCACCGCGGCGGCGGGTAGCTCGGGCAGCCGCGCACCACGGTCCAGGCCCTCCTCCCCCTGCGCCTCGCCCCGCGACGCCGGCCGCTCGCCCTCGCCGCGATCGGCCGCAGCGAGCGCGGCCTCGAGTGCGGCCCCGGCGGCGGCGACCTGGCCCGCGAAGCGCGCGAGTTCCTGCTGCACGGCCTGGAACCGACCGATCGGCCGACCGAACTGGACGCGCTCGCCGGCGTAGCGCAGAGCCAGGTCAAGACTTGCTTCGAGAGCGCCGACGAGTTGCGCGCTGCGGGCCAGCGCGAGGTGCGTCCACACCGAGGCGAGGTCGACCCGGCGCGGCCCGAGACGCAGGAGCGTGTTTCCCGGCAGAAGCAGATCGTCGCGCGCTTCGCCCGCGAGGTTGGAAGCGAGACGGGTGATCCGCCATGCGGCCCCGCCCGACGCAGCCACCCCTGCCGCTTGCTCGCGCACCACGACCTCGCGCGCCCGACCTCGGCCGAGTCGATGGCCCTCGACGCCCGCCCCCCGCGCTTGCTCGGACGCCACGGCCTCGCGGGAGGGGAATGTGGCAGCCCTCGCGGCCGCGTGTGCAGGCTGCTCGCCCGGCGACACCGGACCGACGAGCCCGATTCGTGTTGCTTGACCGATGCCGATCTCCTGCCCGGGCGAGCGCGGGACCGGATCGCGACGGCCAGCGCCACCGCGCGGCAAGCCGCGAGAATCCTCGGGCGCCATCACCACCACCAAGGCTGCGGCATGACGGGCCCAAGGCACCGCCCGCAGCGCCATCGCATCGCCCAGCCCGGGCCCGGACACCGGCACGCTGCCGCTACCTGCCGTCGCGTCTCCGCCGCGGCCGGCTCCAGCCATCGCATCGCCCAGCCCGGGCGTACGGCCGGCCACGGCGCGGTTCACACCATCGGTCGAGTGTTCCGCCCGAACCGCGTGTTCCGCGCCCGGTATGTCGCAGGCATCGGCGCTGACGGCGGCGGCGGTACCGGCGCCGCGGTCGTCAGGGTCGCGACAGGGCGCGAGGGCCAGCGGACCAGACGGGATCGCTCCATCGAATCCAGCCTCCGACAGGGCCCAGACCGCCACCATCGTTTCGGCGAGCGGCAGGGGCAGGGCGTGGCGGCCGGCGAGTCGCAGCACGGCACCGGCGCAGCGCCAGCCGTAGCCCGCGCCGCCCAGCGCCTCGGGCAGATGGACCCGCGTCAACCCCGCCGCTTCGACGAGATGCCAGAGATCGGCGTCGAAGCGCCCGTCCTCGGCCGCGGCAATCGGCGCGCGGTCAAGGTTCTCGGCGAAAAGGCGATCGACTGTCGCGCAAAGTATTACAAACTCCTCGCTCGATGCCATGGCCATCACCGCAGCCCCAGGCCGCGCGCGATGATG
>SXLG01000119.1 GCA_005777805.1 Pseudomonadota bacterium | reverse complement strand
CGCAGGCCCTCTATGAGACTCTGCTCGGAGCCGCCCGTCGCGAGGGCCGGCTGGCATGATCGGCTTCGTCGTCAATCAGTTTCCCCGCCAGGTCGATGCCTACTTCCTGCGGGAGCTCAGCGGGCTGCGCGAACTCGGGGTTGACTATAGGATTTACTCACTCCTCCCGCCCCCGCGCGGCTGGAAGGTTCATGCCGAGGCCGCGGCCCTGCTGCCGCTGACGATCTATCCGCCCAGCACCCTCCGTGCCTGGCGGCGGGCGCTCGGTCTTGCCCTGTGTCACCCGCTCGTCCTTGTCTCGTGCCTGGCCGGGCTGATCCGCGGGCATATCGCGGCGCCGTCGGCTCTCGTTCGGACCCTTGCCATCGTACCCCAGGCGCTGGCCTTCGCCGTCGACATGCGCGACCGCGGCATCCACCACGTACACGCGAGCTGGGCGACCTATCCCGCGTCGGCCGCATGGCTGATCGCGCGTCTCGGCGGCCGCTCCTTCAGCTTCACGGGCCACGCTACCGACATCTTCGTGCACACCTCGATGCTTCCCGAAAAGATCGCCAGCGCGCGCCGCATCATCACCTGCACCGCTTACAACTGCCGCTATCTGCAGGACATCGCTCCGGCCCATCGGGATCGTGTCGTGACGGTCCATCACGGCGTCGATCTGGCTCGCTTTGAAGCTTCGGGCGTGGCACGCGACCCCGCTCTGGTGCTGAGCGTCGGCACACTGCGCCAATGCAAGGGTATGGACGACCTGATCCGCGCCATTGCCATCCTTGTCGCGCACGGGCGTGACGTCCGGCTCGAGATCATCGGCGAGGGCGAGGAGCGGCCGGCCCTCGAGCGGCTGATCGCTGAGCTCGACCTCGGCGGACGTGTGCGGCTGACGGGATACCTGCCCCAGGAGGAGGTGATTCCGGCCTATCAACGTGCCGCGATCGTCGCCCTGCCCGCGCATCTCGAGGATCACTTCGGGATTCCCAACGTCCTGATCGAGAGCCTTGCCGCAGGCACTCCCGTGGTCGCGACCGAGCTGCCATCGCTCGGAGAACTTCTGGAGGATGAGCGCAGCGGTCTCTTCGTTCCCGAGCGTGCCCCCGAGCGGCTGGCCTCCGTGATCGAGCGGCTCCTCGCCGATCCCGCGTGGGCGGCCAGCCTCGCCGCCGAGGGCCGTCGTCGGGTCGAGACCCATTTCGATGCCCGGCACACGGTGCGCGCCCTCGCCGAAAATTTGCGCGCAGCGGAACTCGATGGGAAGGCCGCCCAGAATGCGTAGCCGAGTCGCACGACTGGGCCGGCGGGCCGCTGCAGAAGTAACGGCGTTCGCCAGCCGCGTACGCGGGGTAAACCGCCACGCCGCCCGGATCATCTACTACCACCGGATCGATACCGAGGAGCACCGCTCGTGCGTCGCGCCCAAAGCCTTTGCCGAGCAGATGGAGCTACTCCGCAGCGAAGGCTGGCAGCCGATCGGCCTTGACTCCCTGCACCGGACGTTCGCGGGAGGAAACAGGGTGGCGGAGCGCAGCGTCGCCATCACCTTCGACGACGGTTTCGCCGACAACTACACGCGGGCTTTCCCGATTCTGACTCGCCTTGAAATGCCGGCCACCATCTTCCTTACCGCCGGCTTCATCGGTCGCGACGAACTGCCCGTCCTGCGCGATCGGCGTGGCGTACCGCCCCTGACCTGGGAACAGGTCGCTGAGATGGCTCGCCACGGCGTTGATTTCGGCGCACACACCCTCTCCCATCCCGAACTCACCGCATCTGAAGATCTTGCTCTTGAAGGTGAAATCACCGGCTCCCGGCGCTTGATCGAGCAGCACCTGGGACGGCGCATCACGGGTTTCTGCTACCCGCGCGGTCGGTTCGACGACCGTGTGGTTGCGGCCGTGAAGCGCGCCGGCTTCGGCTGGGCCTGCACGACCCGGCCGGGGGCGGTCGCCGCGACCACAGACCCCTTTGAATGGCCGCGCACCTTCATCGCCCGCGACGACACTCTCGCCGACTTCCGGCTGAAACTCGAAGGCGGCTTCGATCTCCTTCACACACTCCGCCAGGCCCGCGTCGCGCCTGCGTCGGCGAGGTGAGCCATGTGCGGAATTGCCGGAACGCTGCAACTCGATCTCAGGCAACCCGCCTCGCGCGAGACCGTGGCGTCGATGTGCGCCGCGATCCACCATCGCGGTCCCGACGACGAGGGCATCATGGTCGACGGTCCCCTGGCCATGGGGATGCGCCGGCTCTCGATCATCGATCTCGCCGGCGGCCACCAGCCCCTCTGGAATGAGGACCGCTCGGTCGCGGTGGTCTTCAACGGCGAACTCTACAACTTTCAGGAAGTCCGTTCGGACCTCGAGGCGCGCGGCCACCGCTTTGCCACCCGCTCCGATACCGAAGTCATTGTCCATCTCTACGAGGAGGTCGGCGACGCCTGCGTGGAACGTCTCCGCGGCATGTTCGCCTTCGCGGTGTGGGATCTGCGCCGCAAGCGGCTCCTGATTGCGCGCGACCGTCTCGGCATCAAACCGCTCTACTACGCCCACGAGCGCGACCGCCTGGTCTTCGGCTCCGAACTGAAGACGCTGGTTGTCGCGGGCATCGACCGGGAACTCGACCGTCAGGCTCTGCACGACTACCTGACGCTGACCCACGTCCCGGCCCCGGCCACGATCTACCGCGGCGCACGCAAACTCGAACCGGGGTGCCGGTTGATCGTCGAGGACGGTCGCGTTCGCGTCGAACGCTGGTGGCAGCTCGATTTCAATCCCTTCTCGCCCGCACGCTCGGAGGAGAGCATCCTCGCGGAACTCGAGGAGCGACTCGACGACGCCGTTCGCAGCCATCTCGTGGCCGACGTTCCGCTCGGGGTCTTCCTCTCCGGCGGCGTCGACTCGGCGGCCCTGGTCGCGGGCATGCGACGCTTCCATTCCGGGCCGCTCAAGACCTTCTCCATCGGATTCGAAGAGAAGAGCTTCAGCGAACTCGACCGGGCGCGCATCGTGGCGCGTGCCTTCGAGACCGAGCACCATGAACTTGTCGTCCGGCCCGAGGTCGACAACATCATCCCCCAACTGACTGCAGCGTTCGACGAGCCCTATGCCGATTCCTCCGCGATTCCGCTCCTCTGCGTCTCCGGCCTGGCCCGCCAGCATGTGACGGTTGCCCTCTCGGGCGAGGGCGGCGACGAAGTCTTCGCCGGATACAAGACCTACGCGGCAACCATGCTCGGGCGCTGGTACCGGCGCCTCGTGCCCCAGATGGTGCGCGGCATCGTGCCCTCGATTGTCGGCCTGCTGCCCGTCCGTCATACCAAGGTCAGCTTCGACTACATGGCACGCCGTTTCGCGGCCGGGGCTGCCGGCCCGGGCGACGACCTCGCCATGCACCTCGCCTGGAAAGCAATCTTTGACGACGAGGCCAAGCGCGCCCTCTACGTCGATGGCGACGCTGGTCTGGCCCCGACCCTGCGACTCTTCGAGGGCGCGGCCGCCGACGTCGATCCGGCCGATCTCCTCACCCGCCTGCTCGCCGTCGATACCCGGATCGGCCTCGAGGGCGACATGCTGGTCAAGGCCGACCGCATGACCATGGCCGTCTCGCTCGAGGGGCGCGTGCCGCTGCTCGATCATCCGCTGGTCGAGTTCGTCGCCCGAATCCCCTCCCGCCTCAAGATGAAGGGCTTCGAGAAGAAGTACCTGCTGCGCCGCGTCATGCGGAGCCGCTTGCCCAAGGAAACTCTCGACGGGCCCAAGCAGGGCTTCAACGTGCCCATTCCCGCCTGGATCGTGGGCCCGCTGCGCGACTATGTGCGGGATACGCTGGCACCCTCCCGGGTGCGGGCGACCGGCCTCTTCTCCCCTGCCGCGGTCAGCCGGCTGATCGACGATCACGAGCGTCGTGTGCGCGATGCCAGTCGCGACATCTGGACGCTGCTGATGTTCCAGACCTGGTTCGACTCGCAGACGAGTCAGCCTGGGCTCGAGTCCGCGCCGGCGCCCCAGATCCTCCGTTGACCAATCCCTCTCCTCGACCGCATCCTCGGAGACACCAACATGACCCCCAACCTAGCGACGACGGTACCGTCCACGAGCAAGATCCTCCCCTTGCGCCCCCGCGCGGACGAGCAGCCCAGAGCGTTTGGCGCCCGCGCCATCCCCCCCGGCCTGCCCGAGAGCGGGCTGCGCTACCTGATCCAGGCCGCGTGCGCCTTGCTCGCCGCACTGGCTCTTCTGCCGGTGGTGGCGCTGGTGGCGATAGCCGTCAAGCTGACCAGCCCGGGGCCCCTCTTCTACGCCGGAATCCGTGTTGGCAAGAACCAGCGCCTGTACACGATGTACAAGTTCCGCACGCTGCGGATCGGCTCCGAGAAGAAGATCGGTGGCCGACTGCTCTCGGCGCAGGACGACTTCTACACGCCGATCGGCCGTTTTCTCAAAAAATCAAAGCTCGACGAGGTCCCCCAGCTCTGGAACGTGCTGCGCGGCGAGATGAACTTCGTCGGCCCGCGCCCCTTGCGGCCGATCTTCCTCGAGCGCTTCCTCGACGAAATCCCCGCCTACGCCGACCGTTTTCGCGTCGCGCCCGGCATGACCGGACTGGCGCAGGTACGCGGCGGGTACTTCACCTCGCCACGCAACAAGCTCCGCTACGACCAGCTCTACATCCACCACCGCACGCTGCCCCTCGATGCGGCCCTGGTCACCCTCACCGCCCTCAAGGTCCTCAACCGCTGGCTCACACTCGGCGCGTTCCTGCTCGTGCTGCTGCTCTTCGTCTCGTTCCTCCCGCAGGCAAATCTCGAGAACCTCTACGTCGAGCGGCTTGGCGTGCGAGTCAATCCGCTGCACGGTCTGATCGCCTTCGGCGCCCTCTGGATGGTCCTCCGACGCGCCCCGAGTGACCGGCTGCAGATCTACCGCACACCGTTGAATCTGCCGATCGCGGTGTTCCTGCTGCTGGCGCTGGCCTCGGCCTTCACCTCGAGTGCCCCCGCTCAGGCCACTCGCGGTGCCGCGTACTATCTGATCACCGGCTTCGTGGTCATGATGGCGATCGTCAATGGCACCTTCAATCGCCGCTTCGTTTACCGTGCCATCAACGCGGTCGCCCTGGTCTCGGTCATGATTTCCGTGCTGGGCATTCTGGAACTCGTGCTTGCTGATTTCCTGGTCCCCGCAGGAGCCCAGCGGGTGGGGCTCGGCGTCAGCACTCTCGGAATCTCCTCAACGCTTGGTAGCCCGATCGCTCTCGCCACCTACCTGCTGCTCGGCATGCCCTGCGTGCTCGCAAGTGTCGCGCGCAGCCAGACACGCGAATCGCGCGACTTCTGGGTCGCCGCCGCGGTGATCTGCCTGATCGGGGTTCTGCTCACGCGCAGCCCGGTCGGTCTCGCCGCGCTCTCTCTGATCGCGCCTCTCTACGCCTGGTGGCACTTCAGCGCGCTCTGGGGTTCGATCTGCTTCGCCAGTCTGATGCCCGTTGCGGTCCTTGCGGTGGTCCGGCATCCGGGCATCGGCGATCTCGGCTGGGCGGATCTACTCTGTGGCTCGGGAGCCGCATTCTGCCGCTCGATCGGAGAGCTGCCACTCAAGGAAATGCTGCTCGGTATCGGCCCGCGCACACTGGGCGAGATCAGCCCGTCCCTGCCTCTGGAGATTCCGGAGAACGCGCTGCTCGCCACAAACACAAACGTACATCTATTGATCGAGAATGGCGTACTGGGCTGGCTCGCCATGCTCTGGATTCTCTTCGCCGGAATCAGCTCGCTCTACCGGACGCAGAAAACGATCTCGGACCCCGGCCTGCGGAGCATCCTGTGGGCCGTGATCTACGCGATGGTGGGGTTCTTCCTCGCTATGTGGGCCTTCGATCCCTTCGACAACATCGCCCTCCAGCTTCTTTTCTGGGGGCTCGTCGGGATCGGCGTCGGCACCGAGGTGAGGCTCGGTGGGCGCTCGGCCGACTACCGGATCGCGCTCAAACTCGGCCACTGAGCACGGACGGATCGCCTGCCTCCGGGCAGGCCGCTAGGGCTCGACCACCACGGGCGTGCTCTCGCTGACGACAACCTTCCGCGACCACCTGCCATGCCGCGCGGTGAGTTCGACTGCCTCTTCGCTCCGGCCCGGGCACTCGACCGTCCAAGCGGGAAGAGCCTGCCGAATCCGCCCCTCGGCATCCGAAACGGCCATCACCCGCCCGGCACGGTTAAATAGCTTTACGCCGGCGGCCGGCTTGCCCTCGATGTCGAGGAAGCGAAGGCGCGACGGCGCCATCCCCCAGGCACGGCCGGTACCGTTGCAGCGGATCGCGTCCGGGCTGAGCCCACGTGCCTCGAGCGTCGCGCCCCCGCCGATGCGAACGGCGGGATCACAGCCGAGCCGCGTCTCGCGCAGCAGCGTGCCGCGGGCGCCGTCCAGCCGCAGACAAGCCCCCGGCCCGTCGATGCTGCCCCCCTCGATCCGCGTGTCCGAGGGAGTCCCCGAGATCGAGCGGCGCTTGCGGTAGGGCTCGAGCACGACCCCACCGTCGGTGATCCGCACACGCTCGAGCACGGTCGCCACGGAGTTGCCGCGAATGTGGATGATGCCGCCCTCGATGGGGAGGCCGGAGAGCACCGTTGCGCGGGCATGTTTGATATAGACGGCCGCCTCACCGGCGGATCCCACACGGCCACCCTCGACCCGGTTGCCCGTGTTCTGCAGGAAGTACAGGTTCTCGCGGCCGTTCCCCCACGCCTCGACCGCGAGAAGGCGGTTGTCGTTCGCGGCCGCCCCGACATGAATTCCCTCGTCGGCGTTGTCATGAACCCGGGACCGCGCGACCGTATTTCCCGAGGCGCCATCGCCGAAATCGATGCCATAGCCCTTGCGCTGGCGCCGATCACCATTGCCGTGGACATTGACGTTCTCGGCACGCGCTCCGCGAACGCCAATGAAACGGAGGCCGCGCGCGAAACCGATGATCTCGAGATTGCGCACGACAGCGCCCGTCGAACCCGCGGGCAGGCGGATACCGGCCGTACCGGCGACGCTGGCGCCGCGGAGGGTGTGGCCGCCGCCGTCGAGCGTGACACCGGCAGCAAGCGTGAGTCCGTCGCGCGGGCAGGGTCCAAGCGAAGCGCTGAGACGCGTGTCGCGCTCGACCCGATCGCCACAGCGGCACTCCCTCTTGCCCCCACATCCGGCCGCAGCGGCGCGGCTCCCCCACGGGCTCGCGAGCAGGGCCACCGCGGCAAGCGCGGCTACCCAGCGCACCGCCCGCCCGCCAGGAGAGACCTCGCACTCGCGAGCACACGCCGCCGCGCAACCCTCTGCAGGGCGCGGTCCCGTCCATCTCCAGCCGACGGGGCGACGATTCGTCCTGAGCCTCACCTCAGCTACAGCTAGCCGGCCCGCGAGACCGCGGCACCAGACGAGATGTTCGGCAAGTTCAAAACGCTCCTCGGCCATACGCTCATCTACGGCCTCGGGAACTACGGGATCAAGCTCATCGGCTTCCTGCTGATCCCGCTCTACACCCGCTTCCTCACGCCAGAGGACTACGGCGTGATGGCCCTGGTCTCGATGTACACGCAGGCTCTCTTCGTTCTGATGAACCTGGGCCAGAGCGTGACCCTGTTCCGCTTCTACTACGAGCGCGACAACGAGGAACATCGCGAGCGCGTCGTTGCCGCCGCCCTCTGGATCGTGCTCTTGTTCGCGATCCCCATCGCGAGCCTACCGCTCGGTTTTTCAAGTCGAATTTCGACATGGCTCACCGGGACGCCGGCCTGGTGGGCACTGATTGCGATCGGCACGGGAACGGTCCTGGCCAAAATCCTGCTGCGCATGCCGTTCTCGATCATGCGCGCCGGAGACCAGTCCAAGCGCTACGCCTCGTGGTCGCTCCTCCGGAACGGCCTCGCCACCCTGCTCGCCGTCCTCTTCGTCGCCGCCTTCCATCTGGGGGCAACGGGCGTCATCCTGAGTCAGTTCGTCGGCGAAATCGTGATGTGCATCCTACTGACGGGCACCACGCTGCGGATGTTGCACGCCGGATTTCGCTGGGCCGACATCAAGGAACAGCTCGTCTTCGGGCTGCCGCTCGTCCCGGCGGGGATCGCCGCCTTCGCGCTGGACCTCACGGACCGCTGGTTCCTGCGGACCTGGCACACGGTCGAGGACGTCGGCATCTACTCGCTGGGTTACCGTTTTGGCGAGATCGTGACCTTTGTCGTGACGGCGTTCCAACTCTCCTGGCCGCAATTCCTCTTTTCCCACCGCAAGGAGCCCGATGCCCCGCAGCTCTACGCCCACATGACCAACTACTACCTGGCGGTACTGCTGCTGCTGTGGCTCGGGCTCGCGGTCTTTGCGTCCGAACTCATCACCATCATGGCGCCGGCAAGCTACGCCGCAGCAAGCGCGGTCGTGCCCGTCGTGGCTGCGGCCATGTGCCTCGATGGCGTGACCTTCATGGTCAACATCGGACCGCCCTTCTTCAAGCGCACGATCCTCCGAACCTACACCCTGTGCACGGCCGCTCTCGTCAACCTTTGCTTGAACTTTCTCCTGATCCCCAAATACGGCGCAATCGGTGCCGCTTGGGCCACCTTCGGCGGCTTCCTGACCCAGGCCATCATCACGTTCATCGTCTCGCTGCGCCTCTACTGGGTCCCCTATCAGTGGGCCCGCCTCGGCTCGGTCACGCTGGCCGCCGCCGCCATCTACGCAGGCTCGCTCGCTATCGGCGGCGACGACCTCGCCCTGCGCATCGCGCTCAAGGCCATACTCGTGCTCGCGTACCCCGCAGCACTGATCTTCGGTGGCTTCTTCGAGGCGAGCGATCTTGCCGCCGCCTGCAGCATCGTCGAGCGACGCTCTCCGGCGGCGGGCCGCATCCTGCGCCGTGTCCTGCCCGGTGTCTCGACGTGAGCACCGCGGCGGTTCGTCGCATCGGCGTCGTCCTTGCCGCAATCGCACTCGTCCCCTGGCTGCCACGGCTGCTGGCCACGCGCTCAGAACCACTGGTGGCCGCCGATGCGCTCTTCGTGTTCCCCGGAGACCTCCCCGCCCGCGCCCGCTGTGCCGCGCAGCTCTACCGCCGGGGCTTGGCACCCGTAGTGGTTTTTTCGGGAGGGCGGGTCGCGCCACAGCTCGAGGCGATCGGTCGACCCGTTCCGGACGCCATCCTGAACGCCGAAGTCGCGCGGCGCTTTGGCGTACCCGCCGAGGCCATCGTCACCCTCGACGCAGGCACCAGCACCTGGGAAGATGCCGGCGTGCTCGCCGGCTGGTTGCGCCTGACGGGACTCCGCTCGGTGATCGCCGTCACCTCGCCTTCGCATTCACGGCGGGCGCTGTGGACGACTCGCCTCGCCCTCGATCCGCTCGGTGCCCGCCTCCAGCTCGCAAGCTGCGGACACCCCTATGCACCCGAGGATCTCTGGTTCCTCGAGGAGGAGCCCCTGATCCGCACCACGAACGAGAGCCTTAAACTTGGGCTCTACCTGGTACGGCACCTGATCCCGACATGGCTCGGCCTGCGCCCCCCGCCCGAACCACCGGAACCGCTGCAACCTCCACCACCCGCGCCACCCGCCTGACATCATGCTGTGCTTGCCAGCCCTCTACCCGATCCTCGACTTCCCGGCCGAACCCGCAGCCAGTGAAACGGCCGCCATCTGCGCGCGAGCACACGTTCTCTGCGCCGCTGGGTCGAGCCACATGCAACTTCGTTGCAAAGTTTCCGATGGTGGCACGATGCTCCGCCTCGCGCGCGATCTCGTCTCCGGCCTCCGGCCCATCGGTGGCCAGCTCATCGTCAATGATCGTCTCGATATCGCCCTGCTTGCGGGCGCAGCCGGAGTCCACCTGGGCCAGGACGATCTCCCCTTGCGGGCGGCACGTGCGATCGCGCCGCCCGGCTTTCTGATCGGGATCTCCACCCACGATCCCGACGAGGCCGCGCAGGCCTGGGCCGAGGGTGCCGACTACATCGGCTTTGGCCCGATGGCCGCGACGGAGAACAAGGACGACGCCCTGGCGACACCGCGCACGCTCGCGCAGCTCGCCGCCACCCGAACGCGCGTGGGGATTCCGGTCGTCGCCATCGGGGGCATCGATCTCCCTCGCGTGCGCGAGATCCTCGACGCCGGGGCCGATGCCGTGGCCATGATCGGTGCCCTCGCGCGCGCCGAGGATCCGGCCGCGCTCGTGCGCGCGGTCCTCGCCCTCAGACCCCGAAGTCGCCAAACGCCTCGGGCATCGTCGCCGATTCGTCCTCACCGTGGCCCAGGTTCTGGAATAGGGTGAACTCGCCACGAAAAGCCAGCTTGGCAACCCCGGTGGGGCCATTACGCTGCTTGGCAATGATCACCTCGGCCACGCCCGGCTCCGCCGAGGCGCCCCGGTTGTAATACTCATCGCGGTAAATGAAGAGGATGACGTCCGCGTCCTGCTCGATCGCGCCCGACTCGCGCAGATCGGCAAGCAGCGGTCGCTTATCGGTCCGGCTCTCGACGCTGCGGTTGAGCTGCGAGAGAGCGACGACCGGGACCTGGAGTTCCTTCGCCAAGGCCTTGAGCGAACGGGAGATCTGCGAGATTTCCTGTTCGCGGTTGTCGGTCCGACTGTGCGCCCGCATGAGCTGGAGATAGTCGATCACGATCAGACCGAGACCGTGGGCGTGCTCCCGCATCAAGCGGCGCGTGCGGGCCCGGATATCGAGGACCGAGAGCGCAGCCGCGTCGTCGATATAGAGCGGCATCTCCGAGAGACTCGCCGCAGCATTCGCAATATCGGCGTACTCGCGACCGCTCATTCGGCCAATCCGGACCTTGTTGCTGTCGACCCGACCGCGGCCGCACAGCATCCGCAGCACCAGCGACTCCTTGGACATCTCGAGCGAGAAGAGAGCAACGGCCTTGCCCGTGCGTTCGGCAACATGCTCGGCGATGTTGGTGGCAAGCGCGCTCTTGCCCATCGCAGGGCGCGCCGCCAGGATGATCAGGTCCCCCTCCTGGAAGCCCGAGGTCAGCTTGTCGAGTTCGAGGAAGCCGCTCGGTACCCCAGTCAGCCCCTCCGGACGGTTATAGAGCGCCTCGACACGCTCCAGAGACCTCCGGACGATCGGCTCCATCGCTTCGAAATTGCTGCCGATTCCCCGCCCGCGCAGAGCGAAGACCCGAGCCTCGGCCGATTCCAGGAGTTCATCCGCCGAAGTCCTCCCCGCAAGCGCCTCTTCCGAAATGTCGGTCCCCACCTCGTTGAGGCGGCGCAGGATCGCTTTCTCATGGACGATACGCGCGTAGAACTCGACATTGGCCGCCGTGGCCGTGCGCTCGGAGAGTTCGGCGACCGCAACCGGCCCGCCGAAGGACTCGAGGTCGCCCCGGCGCCGCAGCATATCCGTCAAGGTGACGATGTCGGCGGGCTCACGCGCCTCATCGAGTGCGAGCAGGGCCAGATAGACGCGCTGGTGTTTCTCGGCGTAGAAATCCTCGGGCGCGAGCACGCCGCTGGCGCGATCAAGCGCCCTGTTGTCGAGCAGGATTCCGCCCAGCACGGCTTGCTCGGCCTCGATGCTGTGCGGCGGAACCCGCCCGATCCGCCGGCCGGACTGCAGCGGCGAAAAGCCAGTTGACTGCCCGGGAGCCTCGTGCAGCGTATATCCCTGCATCTCGTCGTCGTTCGCCACGTCCGTACTCCCGGGAAGGCGCCGTCCTTAGCGCGTTGCGGCGGCTCCTACAACGACCGCTCAGCGGAACCGGAGAGGTCGACGATCGGCCAGCCTCGCTGCCGTGCGCGCCTGCGCAGCAGGAGGTCGGGGTTCACGACTCGGGGATGGCCGACACGTTCCAGCACCGGAGCATCGGTGATCGAATCGGTGTAGAACCAGCACGTCTCCAGGGCGGCGCCACAGCCTCGCGCAAAAGCCTCGGCCCAATGGATCTTGCCGTCGCCGTAGCAGAGCGGACGCAAGGGCTGACCGGTGAGATGGCCATCGACGATCTCGACTCCGGTCACCAACAAATGCTCGATGCCGACCTCGCGCCCGAGGGGTTCAGCCAGAAACCGCGTCGTGCTCGAGAGGATGGCGAGCGCGTGGCCGGCACCGCGATGGGCCTCGATGAGCCGGACCATGCCCGGTACCAGATGGTGGCGAACCATCTTCTCGTACCAGAGATCGCACGACGTGCGGACCTCCTCGACGGAACGACCGGCGAGAATCCGCCCGATACGCCCGACCGCCTCCTCGGGATCGAGCAAGCCCACGCGGTAGAGCGCGTGCCAGAGAGCCATGCGTGCCAGATCTGCGCGCCCGACGCGGCCTTCGCGCCACAACCAACGTGCGTAGAGCGGCCCCGAACGAACCCCGAGCAGCGTTCCGTCGATATCGAAGAACGCGACCGGAGTGGCCAAGTCAGACTCAGCGCTCGACCAGCATGGCGATGCCCTGGCCACCACCGATGCAGAGCGAAGCCACGCCCAACCGTGCCCCGCGTGCCTTCATGGCGTGGAGCAGCGTCACCAGAACCCGCGCCCCACTCGCCCCGATCGGATGGCCAAGAGCGATCGCTCCACCGTTCACGTTGACACGCGCCGGATCAATTTTGAGTTCACGCAGGACCCCGAGCGATTGCGCCGCAAAGGCCTCGTTGAGCTCCCAGAGATCGACCGCCGATCTGTCGACCCCGGCCTCGCTGAGCAGCTTCTCGCAGGCCGGCCACGGTCCCATGCCCATGATCGAGGGATCCACACCCGCCGCCGCCCAACCACGGATCCGGCCGAGCGGTTCGAGACCACGGGCCTTGGCGGCCTCGGCACTCATCACCACCACCGCGGCTCCGCCGTCGTTGATGCCCGAGGCGTTCCCGGCGGTCACCGAGCCATCGTTCTTGAAAGCCGCGCGGAGCTTGCCGAGCCCTTCGGCGGTCGTGCCGGGGCGCGGAAATTCGTCCTTCACAAAATCAACGGTCTCGCCCTTCTTCTTGCCGGGCACCCCGACTGCAACGATCTCCTCGTCGAAGCGGCCCGCCTCCTGGGCCGCCACCGCCTTGTTCTGACTTGCCGCCGCAAAGGAGTCCTGCTCGTCGCGCGAGAGGCCGTACTTCGTGGCGATGTTCTCTGCGGTGACGCCCATGTGGACGTGGGTGATCGGGCAGGTCAGACCATCGGAGATCATCGCGTCGAAGAGCTGTTCGTGCCCGAGCCGGTAGCCGTAGCGCGCCTTGCGCAGCAGGTAGGGCGCATTGGACATCGACTCCATGCCGCCGGCCACCCCGATGGCGTACTGTCCGAGTCGAATCGCGGCGGCCACGTTGGCCACCGCCTTGAGGCCCGACCCGCAGGCCATGTTGACGCCGTAGCCAGGAACCTCACGCGGGATCCCTGCGTCAAGGTAGGCGACGCGAGCGGCGTTGAGCCCCTCGCCTGCCGAGATCACGTGGCCGAGAACGACCTCACCGAGTTCCCCACCCTCGACTCCCGCTCGCCGCAGTGCCTCGCGAACGGCCGTCGCTCCGAGCTTCGTTGCCGGCAGGCCCGAGAGAGCGCCCCCCATCGAGCCGATTGCGGTCCGAGCCGCCGATACGATGACTGCCTCTGCCATGGTTTCTGACCTCCTCAGAGTCGATGAGCACCGCGCCGGATCAATGGCGTGGAATGATGTTTGATCGCACCCATTCGATGATGTCCTGGGTGGAGGCGCCGGGCGTGAAAATCTTCGCAACCCCCTGCTGCTCGAGTTCGCGAATGTCCTCGTCGGGCAGGATTCCCCCGCCGAAGACCACGACATCGGTCGCGCCGCCCGCCCGCAGCAGGTCGAGGACGGTGGGAAACTGCACCATATGTGCGCCCGAGAGAATCGACAGTCCGATGGCGTCGACGTCTTCCTGCAGAGCCGCCTCGACGATCATCTCCGGCGTCTGATGGAGACCCGTGTAGATGACCTCCAGACCGGCGTCGCGGAGCGCCCGCGCGATGATCTTGGCCCCGCGATCGTGGCCATCGAGACCCGGCTTCGCGACGAGGATCCGGAGGGGGCGCGGCATGGCGCCGGGCACAATAGCTAGCAACCCCGGTCGTTCAACCCCGCCGCGCGCCGTCGTGACAGCCGCGCTCGCCACGACGGCGCGGCAGCACGCGATCGGGGAACAGGCCTCCCCTGGCGTCCGCGCGACAGCACCTCGGTTGAGGGTGTCCCCGCTCGGAGCATCTGGAGCCCGCACCGCGTGGCGCCGCGCTACGCGCCCACCCGTGGCCCGGTGATCGTGCGGCGGCGCCTAGCAGCCGCGGAACCTGGGCGGGCGTTTCTCGAGAAACGCGGCCAGGCCCTCGCGGGTATCGTCGGCAGCAAAGAGTCCTGCAAAGCCCTCGATCTCGACCCGGGCAGCACTGCGCGCGTCGGCGCTCTCGGCGACCGCGAGGACCTCCTTGGCGCGTCGCAACGCCAAGGGCGGCCGCCCGGCCAGCGCCCCGGCCCAGCGGCCGGTCTCCTCGCGCAGGTCGGCGGCGGCCACCACACGCGACACGAGTCCCGCGGCCAGAGCCTCCGCCGCCGTCAATAACCGCCCCGAGTAGATCAGGTCGCGCGCCAGCGCCACGCCCACGCGCCGCAAGAGTCGGCCACAGCCGCCGAATCCGGGAATCAAACCTAGATTCGTCTCGGGCTGACCGAAACGCGCGGTGTCGCTCGAGAGGATCAGATCACAGGCCAGCACCAGCTCACAGCCGCCTCCCAGCGCGGCCCCCTGCACTGCGGCCAGCACGATCGAGGGCAGCGCCTCGAGGGCATCGAAGGTGGCGTGACCGAGTCGGGCAAAGGCCCGGGCCTGCTCGACGGACATCGCCGACATCGCTGCGATATCGGCACCCGCCACGAACACCCGCTCACCCGTGCTCTCCACGACGACGACCGCAGGCGGGTCGGCGTGCAATTCGGCCACGTGATCACGCAGGGCCTCGAGAGTTTCCCGATCGAGCGCATTGAGGGCGCGCGGCCGATCGATGGTGAGGGTGGCAATTCCATCATCGACTTTCAGGTGTACCGGCATTCGGGGCTCCTCGGCGGGGTCAATATTCAGGCTTGCGGTCGAAGTGGTGGACGGCCTCGATCCAGCGCACGGTTCGCGTGCTCGAGCGCACAACCATCGAGTTGGTGCGGGCGCCGCCGCCGAAGAAGCGGACCCCCGAGAGGAGATGGCCGTTGGTCACGCCGGTCGCGGCAAACATGGTCGTGTCGCCGACCAGATCGGTGATGCCGAGCTTCCGCTCCAGATCCAAAATACCCTCGGCCTCGAGCCGTGCGCCATCGTCCCGCGTCAGGGGACGGAAACGTCCCTGGAATTCGCCGCCCAGTCCCCCCAGCGCACCTGCCGCGAGAATGCCCTGCCGCGCCCCGCCCGTCCCCATCAGCACATCAATTCCTGATTCAGGGCGTGCGGTGGCGATGGCGACCGCGAGATCTCCATCCGCCAGGAGTTGGACGCGCGCGCCAGCGCGCCGCACCTCGTCGATCAGGCGGGCGTGACGCGGCCGCTCCAGAATCGCCACCGTCAGATCCTCGACATACACGCCCCGGGCCTGCGCCAGACGCTGGAGGTTCTCGCTCGGGGAGAGGTCGAGATCGACCACCCCCCGCCCCTCGGGCCCGGTCGCGAGCTTGTCCATGTAGGTAGGCGGGCACGGGTGAAGGCACCCGCGCTCGGCAAGCAGCACGATCGAGAGGGCATTGTTGCCGCCCAAAGCACAGATCGTGTCGCCCTCGAGTGCGTCCAGAGCAAGATCTACGCGTGGCTCTCCGGTCGCGCACAGCGCCCCGAGGAGTTCCCCCTGGCCGAGATGTTCAGTTTCGCCATCGGCCCCCTCGCCGACCACCACCCGCGCGCAGGTCTCGATCGCGCGAAAGGCCTTGGCGAATGCCTCGCGGGCGGTCTGATCCACCGCATCGGGATCGCCCCGGCCCATCAACCTTGCTGCGGCCAATGCTGCGGCCTCGGTCACACGAACCACTTCGAGCGCGAGATTGCGGTCCATCTGGGCCTCCTTCAGCCACTCGTGTTCTCGATCCGGATGGCGACCGGTGGCTCCAGCACGGTCTCGAGCGCGGCTACCCGCGCCAGAGCACGGCGCAGATCCTTCTCGGGGGCCGCGTGCGTCCGGATCACGACCGGAACACCCTTGCCGACCCGGCCGGCGCGCTGCACCACCGAGGCGATCGAAACACCCGCTCGGCCGAGATGACCGGCGATGGCCCCGAGTACCCCCGGCACGTCACGCACAGCGATGCGCAGATAGTACTCCGCGGACAGAGCCCCGGTGGGACGGACTCGGGCCCGGCGCTGGTGTGCCAGCGGATAACCAAGCGGTGGCAACCGTGGTCCGCCGCGCATCCGGTCGCGAGCCACGTCGAGCACATCCGCCACCACGGCTGTCGCCGTCGGCATCATCCCCGCACCCTGACCGTAGTAAAGCGTGCGGCCGAGTGCTGCCGATTGCAGACAGATCGCGTTGAAAGCTCCATTGACGCTGGCCAGCGGGTCCGTCGCCGGGATCATCGCCGGCTGCACCCGGGCCTCGATCTCGCCGCCGTGGTCGCGCGCCAGCGCGAGCAGCTTGATCGCGAAGCCGAACTCCCGGGCGTACTCCATATCGATCGCGTCGATGCGTCGGATGCCCTCGGCGTGGACCGCGTCGAGCGGCAGTGCCACGCCGAAAGCGAGCTGCGCCAGCAACGCCAGCTTGTGCGCCGCGTCGATCCCATCGACGTCGTAGGTCGGATCCGCTTCGGCAAGACCGGCCCGCTGGGCCTCCGCCAGCACCTCGGCAAAGCCGCGCCCCTCGGCCGCCATGGTGCTGAGAATGAAGTTCGACGTTCCGTTGACGATGCCGAACACCGCCCGATGCGTGTCCGATCCGAGCGCCTCGCGCAGCGTGCGAATGATCGGGATGCCGCCGCCCACGCTGGCCTCGAAACCGAAGCCCACATTCGCCCTCTCGGCGGCAGCGAAGATCTCACGCCCGTGGTGCGCGAGCAGCGCCTTGTTCGCGGTCACCACGGCCTTGCCTGCGGCCAGCGCCTCCAGCACGAAGCGCCGGGCCGGTTCGAGCCCGCCCATCAGTTCGACGACCACGTCAATAGCTGGGTCAGCGATCAGTGCGCGGGCATCGCGCGTCAGCAGGGATCGCGGCACACGGACCTCGCGGCGGCGATCGTGATCGAGATCAGCGACTCCCCTGAGCTCGACGCGCGCCCCCAGGCGTTCCGCGAGACGATCCGCGTCCTCCCGCAGGAGGCGGATCACGCCGCAGCCGATCGTCCCCCAGCCGATGATCCCAACGCCGACATTGCGCGTGCCCGACCGCCCGCGTTCAGCGGCCACGTCGCACTCCGAGATCGGCCACTGCCTGCCGCTCTTCCTCGAGTCCCGGGAGCGGCGGACTGCCGCCCAGAGAGAACGCTCGCTTGACACCACGCACGGCTTGGCGCATGCGGTGCTCGTTCTCGATCAGGGCCATGCGCACGAAGTGATCGCCGTAATCCCCGAAGCCGATGCCCGGTGAGACCGCGACCTTCGCTTCGGAAAGCAGAAACTTTGAGAACTCGACCGACCCCATCGGCTTGAAGGCGTCGGGGATCTCGGCCCAGACGAACATCGT
>SXLG01000118.1 GCA_005777805.1 Pseudomonadota bacterium | reverse complement strand
GGTCTCGGTCTCCTCGCGGAAGGTCGTCTCGATGACGGCAGCACGGCCGCCGCCGATCGCGCTCGCATAGGCGATGCCGACGTCACGCGAAATCGCCGACGGATCCTGTCCGACCGCGATCAGGCAGGGGACCCCGCGGCCTTTCTCGTACTCGCCGCGCACGAGGTGTCCCGGCCCCTTGGGCGCGACCATGAAGACGTTGATCGAGGCGTCGGGCACAATCTTTCGAAAATGGATATTGAAACCGTGACCGAAGGCCAGGAAGTTGCCGGGCTGCAAGCCGGGGGCGACTTCGCTGGCGAAGATCTCGGCCCCCATTTCGTCGGGGACGAGCATCATCACGATGTCGGCCCACCGCGCCGCCTCGGCCGTATCGCAAACCGCGAGACCGGCCGCCTCGGCCTTGGCGCGCGACACGCTGCTGGCGCGCAAGCCAACGCGGACGTCGACGCCGCTGTCGCGCAAGTTCAACGCATGGGCGTGCCCCTGGCTGCCGTAACCGAGAATCGCGACCTTCTTGCCCTTGAGCAATTCAGGCCGAGCATCGGCATCTGTATAAACTTTCATTGCCATGATCCGTGACCTCTAGACGTAGTCGGCGTCCTTGCCTTCGCGCTCGATGCGCCCTTCGTGCGTGGCGGCGAGTTCGGGAGCCTCGCTGCCGAGCGAATCGGCCAGCGTCTTCTCGCCCCGCACCACCGCCACCACCCCCGTACGAACGATCTCGAGCACGCCGAAAGGCTCGAGAAGCTCGAGAGCGGCCTTAATTTTATCCTGACTACCCGTGACCTCGACGACATACGACTGGCGTCCGGCATCGACCACCTTGCCGCGGAAGATGTCGATCACGTTGAGAATCTCGGCCCGGGAGCGAGCCTCGGCACTCACCTTGACCAGCACGAGCTCGCGCTCGACGTGGTCCACCTCGCGGAAATCGGAGACCCGGATGACATTCACGAGCTTGTGGAGCTGCTTGGTCACCTGCTCGAGGACGCGGTCGTCGCCGCTGGTGACCAGCGTGATCCGCGAGACTGTCGCATCCGTGGTCGGTGCAACGCAGAGGCTCTCGATATTGAAGCCACGGCCGCTGAAGAGGCCCGCGATCCGGGAGAGCACCCCGAACTCGTTCTCGACGAGGACGGAGAGAGTATGCCGCATTCCGGGTCGTGTAGCGGTCCGATCCCACCGCTGCCACCGCAGGACGACGGGCGTGGAGTGAAGCTCCGCGGCGCAGCACGGCCGACAAAGCCACACTGGCCCGGATCCGCCCTCTCGCCCGATCACTCGGGCGAGAGTCGCACCTTCACCGCGAGAAGCCGAGCGACCTCACCCACTCACCGAGCCCGAAGCGTCGAGCCGCTCGCCGACGCGCTCTCTCCGGCGAGATTCGACTGGCGCGCGAGCAGCCTCGGGGCATTTTCTCCGAGCCGAGCGCCGCGCGGGCGAGCGGTCCGGAACTCGCGCTGGCCCCACCTGCAGCGCGCGCACCTACGCGCTGCGCGAGAGCTCGCCGTCCTCGCGATACCTCTCCAGCATCTGCATCAGGCGGTCCTTGCCGAGCAGTTTACGCTTCTGCATTTCCTTCCGTTCGAGTTCTTCCTCTGCCGACAGGTAGAGCTTGGAGTTGAGTCGCTCGATCCCGTGCTCGAGCCGCTGATGTTCGTCCCAGCAGCGACGGAGTTCAAAATCCTGCCCCGCCACAGCGACGATCAACTCCTTGTCTGCAGCATCCATCACTTCCGACCTCCGGTGCTCTGATGAAGGACGTCCGGCGCCCCCGGGCGAGCACCCCTATCCCGGTCCGCCACGGGGCCCATTGTGCCGTGATCGCCCGGCCCGGATCAATGCGTTTCCACGCCTCGCGTGCCGCCCCCGAAGGGCGAGCGCCCGCCGAGTCGCCCCTGCCCAAGATTGCGCTCGGCATCGGTGACCTGCACGTAGAGCGGCGCGACCGTTCCGGTGGTGCAGGCCGCCGGGTCGGCACGTAGCGCCCGACCACCGAGCTGGGCCACGACGGCCCCGTCGGGCGGGCAGCGACTCAGGCCAACAACCTGGGCGCCCCCGACAACCAGCTCCGGGTACCGCTCCGCACCATCTCCGACCCACAGGAGCGGGCGCCCCAGCCCCGTGATCTCGCGGCCGAGGGCCTCGGGCGTGCCGCAACGGACCGCCTCGCCAAGCGGCCGCAAGAGAAACTCGGTCGGCTCGCCCGGGAGAACCTCCCAGAGCTGACTCGTGACCTCACCCCGGCGAGCATCGAGGCACGCGCAGACGAGGGTCCCGGCGGTTGCGAGATCGGGAAGATGCTGCCGGGCCGCCGCGGCGAGTGCTGCCAGCGTCGGCACTCCGGCGAGCGGCAACCCACCCGCGAGAGCCAGCCCCTTCGCCGTCGCGAGTCCGACCCGGAGACCCGTGAACGAACCGGGCCCTGTCGAGACTGCCAGTGCGCCGATGTCCGCCAGCCCGATCCCGGCCTGGGCCAGCACACCGTCGATCTCCGCGAGCAGGCGTTCGCCATGACGCGGCCCGACGACGTTGCCGCAACGGGCGAGCGTCTTCCCGCTGGCGAGGTCGACCACCCCGAGAGCGCAGACGGCCGTGGCGGTATCGAGCCCCAGAACCAGCACGGTGCAGAGCGCCGACTAGCCGGTGACGAGCCGCTGCAAATCGTTGAAGAGCGCAAAGCCCATCAGCGAGACCAGCAGCACCAGTCCGACCTGCATCGCCCAGTCGCGTGCCTTGGCCCCGAGCGGCCGGCGGGTCACGCCCTCGATACCGAGGAAGAGGAGCTGCCCACCGTCGAGAACCGGAATCGGGAAGAGGTTGAGGACGCCCAGGTTCACGCTCAGGATGGCCATGAAGGCGAGCAGCGCGGCCACGCCCTCCTGCGCCTGATCGCCCGCCATTTTCACGATCATGATCGGTCCGCCCAGACTCGACGCCGGCACGACCCGCTGCATAAGCTTGACCAGCGACATGACCGTGAGCCCGATGACTTCGCCCGTGCGCGTGAAGCCGGCAAAGATCGCATCGATCGGGCCGAGCCGCTCGGTGAGTACGGCGCCCGACGGCCCCACACCGATCACCCAGCTCGGAATGGGCTCGCCGAAGATCGTCGCTCCCTCGATCTGCTTCGGGGTGAGCTCGACCCGCCGGGTCTTCTCCCCGTGCTGGACCTCGAGGACGATCGGACGACCCGCACTCTCCCGGATCGCCGCCGAGAGTTCCTCCCAACGTCCGGTGGGTTGGCCATCGACCGAGAGGATGCGATCGCCTTTCGCGATGCCCGCCGCCGCCGCCGGCAAATCACTCTTTACTTCACCGACGGCCGACGTCAGCACCGGAATGCCGAGCGAAAAGACCACCGCGTAGAGAACCCACGCGGTAGCGAGATTTGCCACCGGCCCCGCCGCGACGATGATGGCACGGGCCCAGCGTGGCTTGACGTTGAAGGCATCGGAGGCGACGGTGCCAACCGCCGACGGAGCGTCCTCGCCCACCATCTGCACGTAGGCGCCCAGCGGGACCGCCGAGACACAGTACTCGGTGCCACCGCTGCGCCACGACCACAGGACCGGCCCGAAGCCAATCGAGAAGCGCAGCACCCCGACGCCCAGCGCTCTCGCCGCGACGAAGTGCCCGAGCTCATGCAGAGTAATCACCACGACAAGGGCCAGAATCGCGACTACGATGCTCATGCCATCACCACCCGCCAAGCCTGCCAGACGGGCGCCGCGCCCGAAAGGGGGCGAGTGTCATGCCGTGACATGCGTGGCGATCTGGAAAGCGAGCACAAAGGGCAGCACGAGACTGTCGGTACGATCGAGCACGCCACCATGGCCAGGAATCACCCAGCCCGAATCCTTGGCACCAAAGGCACGCTTCAGGAGCGACTCGAGCAGATCGCCGGTTTGACCGAGAACCGCCGCGAGCACTCCAAACGCCAGCGTACCCTCGATACCGAGGCCGACTGGCCCAACGAGCAGCCAGACGACCGCCCCTGCGACCATGCCACCGAGCAACGCGCCGATCCCGCCTTCGACGGTCTTGCTCGGGCTGATCCGCGGCGCCAACGCATGCCGTCCGAACGACCGCCCGGCAAAGTAAGCGGCGGTATCACTGGCCATCACGCAGGTGATGGTGAGGAAGATCCAGCGCTCGCCCTGCGGCAGGAAGCGTAGCGCTGCGGCGTGCGGCAGGAGCAGTCCGCCGTAGCAGGCCGCCAGCAAGGCCTGGCCGAGCCGCGCCACACCACCCGCCAAGTCCCGATCGGCCAGCGTGAGGAGGAGCCCCAGCACGACCGTGGCGACCAGCGCCAGGCCGAGCAGGTCAGCCCGACCGAGCACGATCGACGCGGCGAAGCCGAGCCCCGCCACGATCGAGAGGGTCTGCGCCGGCGCGTGGTCGGCGAGCGCCATCGTGCCGAGTTCACCGAGGCCCACCGCGGTCACCGCCATCACCACCGCCACGAAAGCCCAGGGAGGAGCCGCAAAGATCAGCCAGGCCAGCGCCGGCAGCGCGACCAGGCCGGTGGCAATTCTAGTGCGCAGCACGAACGCGCGCTGGCGGCACCGCCAGTGCCCCGGGGCTCTCCGGCGTGGCCGGCGAGGTTCGACCAAAGCGACGCTCGCGTTGTTGAAAGTGGCGTAGTGCCGCGACAAACTCCTGCTCGCGGAAATCGGGCCAGAAGGTCTCGGTGATGTAGATCTCGGTGTACGCGACCTGCCAGAGCAGGAAGTTCGAGAGCCGCACCTCACCACTGGTCCGGATCAGGAGATCCGGGTCCGGGATGTCGGCGGTGCCGAGACTCGCCGCGATCGCGGCCTCGTCGATCGCCTCGGGTTCGATCTCGCCGCGCTGGACCCGACGCGCCAGAGAGCGCGCTGCCGACGCGATCTCCGCTCGCGCGCTGTAGGAGAGGGCCAGAATCACCGTGAGCGTGCGGTTGTTCTTGGTGCGCTCCATGCACGCCCGGAGTGCGGTCTGCACGTCGCGCGGCAGACGGCGGACGTTGCCGATCACCCGCAAGCGCACGTCGTTCTTCATCATCCTGTCGACCTCGGTCGTCAGGAAGCGCTTGAGCAGGAGCATCAGGCCCGTGACTTCGGTCGCGGGTCGCGACCAGTTCTCCGCGGAGAACGCGTAGAGCGAAAGATATTCGATGCCGAGCCGGCGCGAGATCTCGACGATGGCGCGCACGGAGGTCTTGCCGCGCCGGTGGCCGTAGAGACGCTCGAAGCCGCGCGACTGCGCCCAGCGGCCGTTGCCAT
>SXLG01000020.1 GCA_005777805.1 Pseudomonadota bacterium | reverse complement strand
CTGATCCCCAAGATCTCGGCCGCCTGGATCCATGTGATCCGGCCCTCGATCGCCTTGAGCATCACTTCCCTCTTGGTCATCGCCCTGGTCTCCCGGGCTACGGCACGGCGGAATCTCTCCATCCGCGCACCTAGCCAGTAGGGCGGACATCTCTAAGTGCTTATGACCCGGACATCTTCAGTGCTCTCTACAGGCACGGGACCGGGGGCTTTGACGGTGGCGCTGGGACGACATAGCTGTGGTCGGCATGACGCTCTTGTTCCGACCGCGCAGACCGACGACTCCCCTCCACCGCGTGCTGGCGATCGCCCTTGCCGCCGCTCTCGCGCAGGCCTGCGGCAACGTCGCGCCGGCCCCCATCCATCTCGACACTCCAGACGGCGACCGCTGCGAGATCCTCGATCCCGACGAGTGCCTGCTGCCCTTCCCCTCCGACGCCCTGACCCGCGCCGACTCGACCACCCCCACCGGGCGCCGGGTCGCGCTGGTGCGCGAGTCGATGCCCGCCAATGCGAGTGGCGTCCGGATCGACCCGACGCAGTGGAATCGCGAGGACGGCTTCAGCCCAGTGGCGCAGATCACGGTCTTCGTCCCCGAACTCTCCGCCGAGGGCGTGGCTCTCCTGCCCCCGAGCACCGACATCGCCCGCTCGCTCCAGCCCGACTCGCCGATCGTCCTGCTCGATGCGACCGACGGGGACCGGGTGCCCTTCTGGGCCGAGCTCGACCTGCACACGCCCGCCGAGCGGCGCGCGCTGACGATCCATCCGGCACGCGCGCTCGATGAAGGCCATCGCCACGTCGTGGCCCTGCGCGGCCTGCTCGGCGCGGCCGGAGAAGCCAGCAGCGCGCCGGAACTCGCGCACGTCGCGACCCCGATCGAGCCGGATCCCGTCTTCCTTGCTTTCCGCGACGGGACCCCGACCGACAACGAGATCATCGAGGCCCGACGCGACGCGATGGAGCGCGTCTTCGCCGACCTCGCGCGGGCCTTTGTGGCGCGCGAGGACCTCACCCTGGCGTGGGACTTCACCGTCGCCAGCGGTCCATCCATCGCGCGCCGTCTGCTGCACATGCGCGACGACGCTCACGCGCAGCTCGGCCCGGCGGCCCCCTCCTTCAGCGTCGGCTCCGCGGGCGATGTCGGGCTGGCACGGGTGGTCACCGGCACCTTCGAGGTCCCGCTCTATCTGACCGGCGACGGCCAACCCGGTAGCGGCCTCAACGATGCGGGGGGCGATTCCCTGCCGATGCGCAACGGCAGCTTCGCCGCAAATTTCTACTGCACGGTACCGCTCACGGCCAGCGCACAGAACCCCGCCCGCCTCATGCTCGCCGGGCACGGGCTGCTCGGCACCGGCGCCTATGCCATCGACATCGGATTGCTCGCGGCCAGCGTCAACATGGCGGTCTGCGGCACCGACTTCATCGGCATGTCGGCGGGCGACATCGGTCACGCGACACGCCTGTTGCAGGATCTCTCCGATTTCCACACCATGCCCGACCGGCTGCTGCAGTCGCACCTCAATTTTCTCTTCCTTGCCGAGGTGATGCGCCATCCCGCTGGATTCGGCTCGCACCCTGCCTTTCAGGCCGACGGGCAGAGCGCGCTCGATGGCAGCGATGCGTTCTATCTTGGCGGCAGTCAAGGAGCTATTCTTGGCGTCGCTACCACCGCCGTGGCCCAGGAGCGCCACTGGACACGGGCCGTGATGGCCGTGGGCGGAGCGGCTTACAGCCTGCTGATCCCGCGCAGTGTCGACTTCGACCCCTTCGATACGCTCTTCCGCAGTTCCTATCCCGATCCGCTCGACCAGACGCTGGCCTTCGGCCTGATCCAGATGCTGTGGGACCGCGGCGAGGCCAGCGGCTACCTCCAGCACATCATCGGCGAACCCTACCCCGACACCCCCGACCACACCGTGCTCTGGTTCGAGGCTTTCGGCGATCACCAGGTCGCGAATATCGCCACCGAGATGGCGGTGCGAACGACCGGGGCTCCGGTCCGCCAGCCGGCGCTCGTGCCGGGGCTATCGACTTCGGTCGAACCCTTCTGGGGGATCCCGGCCATCCCAGAGTTTCCATGGGACGGCTCGGGGCTCGTGGTCTGGGACTTCCAGGTCACGCCACCACCACCCGACGGCAACCTGCCGCCACGTGAGGGGCGCGACCCGCACGGCCGGGCCGCCGACGAGGCCCGCGTGCTGGTGCTGGTCTCGGAGTTCCTCCAGCCGAACGGTCGGCTGGTCGACGTCTGCGGCGGTGCGCCCTGTCGATCGACACCCTAGCCCCGCAGCAGGGGCAGTCGGGCGGGCGCGGGCCGAAACACGACGGCACGACCGGGCGACCGAAGCACTCCCTCGGGCACGCGGGCGCGAGCCGGAATCCCGGTGCGGCAGGGCCTGTCGGGCAGACTGGCCCCTGCTACCCGAGGCGGGGTGCGTGATCTCCGCATCGCGGGTCCGAACAGCATCGAGCTGCACCTGCTCGACCACGGCGGGACGGGTCCGCTGGTGGTGCTGGCGCACGGCTTCATGGAGCACGCCCACGTCTGGGATTTCGTCGCGCCCCATCTGGCAAGCGCTGGATTTCACCCGGTCGCCCTCGACTGGCGCGGACACGGCGATTCGGATCGAGTCGGGGCCGGCGGCTACTACCATTTCGCCGACTACATCGCGGACCTGGCTTTCGTCGTGCGCGCGCTCGGCGAACCCGCGGTGCTGGTCGGACACTCGATGGGCGGCAACGCCTGCCTGCTCTACGCCGGCACCGAGCCCGGACGGGTCGCGGCACTGGTCAATATCGAGGGCCTCGGGCCGCCGGACAGCACCCCGGCCACGGCACCCGAGCGCTTCGCCGGCTGGATTGATGACCTGACGGGCGACATGCTCCGAGACCACGCACAGCGCACGCTGAGTCTCGCTGCGGCCGAGCGCCGACTGGCGCGTAACTTCCCGCTCTGGCCGGCTGAAGCGGTGCGGCACATGGCGCTGCACGGCACCCGTCCGAGTGGCCGGGAGCGCTGCTGGAAGGTCGATCCGCTGCACCGAACACGCTCGCCGCAGCCCTTCTACGCCGCCCAGGCCACGCACTTCTGGCAGCGGGTCGACTGTCCGGTGCTCTATCTCGAGGGGGGCCGGAGCCTGCTCTCGGCAGCGGCGCTCGACATCGACCATAGAGTTGCGGCACTGACAGCGGAGCGGGTCCGCCTCGCCGACTCGGGCCATCACCCCCACCTCGAGCACCCCGAGGCGACGGCCCGCGCCATCCTCGGATTTGTCCAGAGGGTACTGCCGCGTGCGGGCGCCACGAAGGGCTCACCGCTGCAGGGGTCGCCCTGATGGCGGGCCCGACGGCGAACCGGGCGGCCCGGTAAACTTGCATTTAGCCGCCCTGCGAATTTACATTCAGCCGAGATCCAGACCTGCATTCAGCCGCCCGGAAGATCAATGATCCGCCGTGCCTCGAGCCACCACGCCCCGCCCGTGCCACGTCGCGCCCCGTCTGCGCGAGGCGCTTGGCGATACCCCGGCCGGCTGATCCACGGCCCGCGCCAGTGCGGCAAAACGACCTTGGCGCGCATCGTCGGGGAGCCGCGTGGCTACCGATACGTCACGTTCGACGACGAGGCGATCCGGCGCGCCGCGAGCAACGATCCGGTCGGGTTCGTGAATGGTCTTCACCATAAAACCGCATTTCATCGACGCGCTGTTTGGCGGTCGATTCAAGACCGGGATCGCGGAACGTCCGGGGATCGGGCTGGCAGAGAGAATCGCAAGCGGCGGGTATCCCGCCGCCCTGACACGGCGATCTCCGGCACGGCGTCGTGTCTGGTACCGCGATCATGTCGAAGCGCAGATCCAGCGCGATGTGCGCGACCTCACGCGCATCCGTTCGCTCGACGCCCTGCCGAAACTGCTCGCGTTGGCGGCTGCGCAGACGGCACGGCTGGCCAATATCGCTGAGCTGGCGGCACTTTTCGAAGTGAGCCGCCCGACCATCCACGAATACGTCACGTCGCTCGAACGGATCTTCCTGCTCGAGTTGCTGCCGTCCTGGCACACGAATCGACTGAGCCGGATGGTCAAGAGACCCAAGCTCCACATGACGGACACCGGGATTGCCTGCTCGCTGCTCGGTGTCGATGCCGCAACGCTCGACAAGGACCGGGCGTTGCTGGGCCCGATACTGGAGACCTTCGTGCTCCAGGAACTACGCCGGCAGGCGAGTGCGCGCGCCGAGCCCCCCGCCTTCTTCCACTTCCGTGACCGCGACGATTTCGAGATGGACATCGTCGTGGAGCAGGGGCATTCGGCCGTGGCCGGTATCGAGGTGAGGGCGGCAGCAACCGTCGGCGAGGCCGACTTCCGCGGGCTGCGCAAGTTTCGGGATTTGGCGGGACGACGCTTCGTCGTCGGCGTCGTGCTCTATAGATGGCAGCGCCACGATCGACTTTCGCAACGGAATGTTCGCGGTCCTCCTGCGCACGCTCTGGGAGGCTGCCTGATCTGCGCGCGCCGGGTGCGTTGTCGAAGCGGCGCTCGGCCTTGGCTCGGCACGCCCGCTGGGTGGCAGGGCATCCCCGATCCCGACGTCGCCCTCTGACCCGGCGTAGCGAGGGAGGTCGAGCGCACGCCGCGGGGGACTACCGCAGCAAGGCCGGAACTCCGTGCCGGGCGGGTGCCGCCGCTGCGGGGATCGCCCGACGTCCTCCCGGAGCGACCCGACCCCGGGCTGCCCCCACAACGCGTCGGCCGCCGCGCTCCAGCCTCGCGGTCGGACCGATCTCTCGATCGCGGGGCAGACCGCTGCCGCGTGCAGATTTGCAGGCGGCACCCTCCGTATGAAACCCTGCCCCCCTTGAAGTCCCGCGGCGGGGCTTCGTTCAACGGAGTCTCGGCCCGCTCGGCCGATGAAGGAAAGGGAAGGCAGCAAACATGCAGGCACGTATCCGGGCGATGGCCCTTCTGGCAGCCTCGTTCTGGCTCGCGACGGGGTCGCAAGCTCTGGCGCAGCACGAAATGGCCGCGCCGGGAGCCGCACCGAAGGCCCCACCAAAGATCGACAATGACACCTTCTACGCACTGGGCGCGGCTGTCGCCCAGAACCTGAGCCCCTTCGAGCTGACAGCAGACGAACTCGCCCAGGTACAGAAGGGTCTCGTCGATGCGATCCAGAACAAGCCCCTGCGCGTCAAGCCCGAAGATCAGCGCGATGCTTTCCGCGCGCTCGGACTCGAGCGGCAGAAGGTCGCGGCCGAACGCGAGAAGACCCGCGGCAAGGCCTACCGCGACGAGGCCGCGCAGAAGGACGGCGTCAAGGTGACGACGTCGGGTCTGATCTACGAAGAGACCCAGGCCGGCTCGGGCGCCCAGCCGACCAAGAGCGACCGCGTCAAGGTTCACTACAAGGGGATGCTGACGGACGGTACCGAGTTCGACAGCTCGTATGGACGCGGCCAGCCCGCGACCTTCCCGCTTAGCGGCGTGGTCCCGTGCTGGACCGAAGGCCTGGCGCTGATGAAGGCGGGCGGCAAAGCGCGCCTCGTCTGTCCGCCAGAAATCGCTTACGGCGACCGCGGCGCACCGCCGCGCATCAAGCCGGGCTCGACGCTGGTCTTCGAGGTCGAGTTGCTCGAGATCGTGGCCGCGCCGGAGCCGACGGCGGCCGCCGCAGTCAAGAAGTAATGTAGAAGAGCCCGCCGGGGCGGTACTCTGGGTGCGCGGGCCTCCGGCCCGCCCTCTCCCCCCGGCGGGCTCAATGCTCTCCACCCCCAACCCATGTGCCCTGGGTGCGCGGACCTCCGGCCCGCCCTCTCCCCCAGCGAACTCGATCTCTTCCGCCAGCGCACAACCCCTCGCGTCGCACTTCGCCGTCTGGCAAGAATCCCCGCCGATGCAGCAGGAAGATGACGGCGCCCCGAGCGATCAGAAAGACCCCCCGGGGATCGACTGCGCCATCCTCCGCCCGTTGCTGGCACCCACGATCGCCGGCGCCGACGCACCGCTGCGGGCCCGGCTGCTCTCGGGCGGCCGCTCGAACCTGACCTACCTGATCGAGAACGCTGCCGGGGCGTGGGTGCTGCGCCGCCCGCCACTCGGCCACGTCCTGCCGACCGCGCACGACATGGCGCGCGAGTTCCGCATCCTCTCGGCCCTGGCCACGAGCGATGTGCCGGTGCCACGGCCGCTCATGCTTTGCGAAGACCCGAGTGTCCTCGGCGCGCCCTTCTACGTGATGGAGTACCGCCACGGAATCGTCGTCGAGGCGGCCTTGCCGGCGGGACTGGCCGAGACCCACGACGAGCGGCGCCAGCTCTCCGAAATCGTGATCGACACGCTCGTCCGGCTCCATTCGATCGACTGGCGCGAGCGGGGACTCGCCGGTTTCGGCCGACCCGAGGGTTACCTCGAACGCCAGCTCGCGCGCTGGCGCCGTCAGTGGGAAGCCTCGCGGACGCGCGATCTGCCCGAAGTCGAGCGCGTGCTCACGCTGCTCGAGAGCACGCGACCCGCCTCGGGGGACGCCACGATCGTCCACGGCGACTTCCGGCTCGGCAATCTGATGCTCGCGCCGCAGAGCCCGCCACGGCTCGTCGCTGTCCTCGACTGGGAGATGGCCACGCTTGGCGACCCGCTGGCCGACCTCGGTTGGCTCTTGATCTACTGGGGCGAGCCCGGCGATCTCGGCACAGGCGGCGGATTGCAGGACGCCATGGCATCGACCGCTCTCCCCGGTTTTTTGACGCGCCGCGAACTCGCCGAACGCTATGCGCAGGCACGTGGCATCTGTGTGGGCGCAACCGATTTTTATGAGGTGTTTTCGCTCTTGAAGCTCGCCGTGATCGCCGAAGGCATCCGCGCGCGCTTCCTCGCCGGTCGCACCGTCGGGGCGGGTTTCTCGGGGATCGACGCGACCGCGCCCCTGATCCGCCGGGCGCTCGACCGGGCGTCGGCCGCAGCGGACGCCCGGCTGCGCCCCTGACCCGCCCCCTCCCTCGCGATCCCGGACGCTCATCCCACTTTTCGGGAGGCAGTCGCTATTTTCCTCGTTGCTGGAGCTTTTCCAGGCGTGATAGGACTGACCCGTCGGCCGCCTTCCGGCGAACCGGCGGGAATCCATAATCGAAGTTCTCCTGCCGTTGGCGTGGTGGGGCCCACCGCTGCCGGAGATCGCATCTTGAACAATCGTTTCTTCACAGTCTTCGCGGCAGTGTCCTGGGCGATCGTGCTCGTCCTGCCGCGCCCGAGCACCGCCACAACGCCGGGCGATCTCTGCACGGGGAACCCGTGTGTGATCTCCGCCAACGCAACCCTCGACGCGGGGGCGCATCTCGACTTCGGTGCGGTCGCACTGCGGATCGGCGCAGGCCGTACTCTCACCATCGGCCCGGGCACGGCACCGCGCTCGGTCTCGATCCACGCGGCGTCGATCGTCCTCGAGCCGGGCGCACGGATCGACGGCGGTGGCGATGATTCCCATCTCGTCCTCGAAGCCACCAACGGCGACTTCGAATTGCAATCGAGCGGCGCCAACAAATCAAAAATCGACCTGCGCAGCAGCTTCGCTGGCCTGCTCACCATCGACGCCAGCGAAGACGCGTTGCTGGACGGCCAGATCGACGCCGGTGCCCCTGGCCCCGAAGCCATGGGCGGCCTCGTCGACATCGCGGCCGGTGGCCGGGTGACGATCTCCCAGAAGCTCATCCTTGACGCCACGGGCCTCTACGGGTCGGCGGGAGAGCTCTCGGTGGTGGCCGGTGGGCCGATCGACCTGAACGCCGACATCTTCGCTCCAGGCCAGGGCGGAGCCGGCGCCATCACTCTCGAGAGCACGGGCGGAGACATCACTGTCGCCGCGCGGATCGACGTAAGCGGCATCGGCGCCGACGCTTACGGTGAATCCGTCGATTTGATCGCCCGCCTGGGCGCGGTCACCCTCGCCCAGACGGGCGAGATCAAGGGCACCGGCGGCTCGGGCGACATGGAAGCTTGCGGCGACGGCGCCATGGTGACGATCGACGCGGCCAGCGACGTCACACAGTCGGGCGCGATCAATCTCGGGGGCGGCTACCAATGCGGCGGGGGCGAAATCACCGTGCTCACCGGCGCCACCTTCACGATGGAGCCCGGCAGCTCGTCGGACCTCACCGGTGCCGGGGGCTACGGCTACGGCGGCCTCATGACGATCAGCGCGGGCGGGGATGTGCGACTGGGCGCCATCAACCTCAATTCCCCCGGCAGCGGTGGAATGATGATCGCGGGCACCCAGCGCAAGATTACCTTTGAAGACACAGTCGACCTCCGCGGCACCAGCACCGATGGCTTCGGCGGCCTGCTCGAGGTGACTGCATGCGAGATTGATCTGGCCCCCGGTGGCTCCATCGACAGCTCGGGCCGGTTCGCATTTCCCGGCGTCGGCAGAAACCTCCTGCGCGCCAGCGGCGCGATGACGTTGCGCGGGACCTTGACCGCCTCCGACGGCAACGAGCTGCGCTACAAGACCGTGGCGCCGGTGATCACTGGAACCGTCACTCCGAGCCCCGTGCTGATCGTGGATTCGACGCTCGCTGACTGCGCCGCCGGCTGCGGCAACGGTGCCCTCGACGCGGGCGAGGTCTGCGACGACGGCAACCTGATCGGCTGCGACGGTTGCTCGGCGACCTGCCAGGAGATCGAGGGCGTCTGCGGCGACGGCACGCCTGAATGCACGGAGCAATGCGACGACGGCAACGCCATCGACGGCGATGGCTGTGACGCCGACTGCACCCCGACCGGCCTCACGGAAGTGCGCTTCCTGAGCGAGCGGGTCGTCGGCTCGTGTCTGGTGCAGTGGGGCCTCCAACTCGGCAACGCCCGCATCAACCCGCGCACCAGCCATCCCTACGAGCGGCAATCCTGCATGGACGGCGATCCCGAGTGCGACACCGACGGCCGCATCAACCGAAGCTGCAGCTTCCGGGCACGGACCTGCGTCCGCGCCCCGGACGAAACCGCATCGGGCTGCAGCACGGCCGCGCTCGACTTTGTCAAGCTTCGTCGCCCGCGCGTGGATGTGGGCAGCGACCCGATCGATCTCGCCAATGCCGACCGCATCGCCGAGGCGCTCATGTCGCTCGGGGGCGATGTCCGCTCGGGTGATCGCGTCCTCCAGTCGGGCCCGGCCATCGAGACGCCCGAGAGCTGCACCCCGCAATTCGACCTCGAGGTCCCGATCCGCATCGGCAAGTCCGGCAAGCGCACCGTGAATCTGGCGGCGCGCGGTGTCGACGGCTCGCTCATGAAGAAGAATCTCATACGCCTGACCTGCACCGAGAACGATGCGGTCTGCGGCGACGGCACGCTCTCCCCCGGCGAAGCCTGTGAAGACGGGAACACGACCGGCTGCGACGGCTGTTCGGCCAATTGCCGCGTCGAGGGCTGCGGCGACGGCATCGCCGAGTGTACCGAGCAATGCGACGACGGCGACGCCAACGCCACCAGCGAGAGTCGTTGTGCGGAGAGCTGCCAGGTCCTGCCGCCCGAGCTGCGCATCGCAGGCGGTGGGCCGCAGGCCACGGACTGCACCCACCAGTGGTCCCTTGAAGTCAATCCGGCCACACTCAAAACGGACCGCAACGGCGCGCCGGGCAACCAGGTCGTCTGCCATGACGACGATCCGGATTGTGACTTTGATGAGGCCGTCGGCTCGTGCCGTCTGCGCCTGTGGTCGTGTTCGGGTGGCGAGGACCTCGTGGCGGGCTGCCCGGCGCGTCCGGTGCTGGCACTGGACTTGACCGTGCCGCACGCCGGGGCACGGCGCCCCTGGGAGATCACGGGCCGGCTCGACCTGCTGGCCGGGCTGGCGGCGTCACCGCTGATTACGCCCGCCGGAGAGAGCTGCACGCCGATGACCGAACTCGACCTGCCGGCTCGGCAAACCCTTCGCATCCGACTCGCCGCCGACGCGCAGAACGGCTCGCGACGACTGCGCGACAACGACAAGCTTCTGCTCCGCTGCGAGGACTGATCGGCTCGCCCCCCCCGCCCGTCAGGGAAGAGGCGCTTGGGCGCACGACGCCCCCGTCGCCGCGCCGCAGCGCCTCAACCCTGACGGCTTGCCGGGGTCAGGTTGCGCACGGAATCTTGACCTCGCCGGAGCGTCGCGTGTCGTAACCCGGCAGGCACGAAACCGCCGCGGCAAAACCCGCCGAGCGCACGACCCCGAGCAGGGCCCGTCCCGCTGCGCTGCGGGCGAAGTCGGCGCGCAGGACAAGGTCGTAATCCTCGCGCTCCAGCGGGACGAAGCCAAGTCCCAGGGCGGCGGCCGCCGAGCGCACCCCCATCCCGGCGTCGGCGAGGCCACTGCGCACGGCGATCGCCACGGCCATATGCGTCAGCTCGCAGCGCTCATGGCCGGCGATCGCCTCGGGATCGATCCCATCTCTCTCCAGCATAAAGTCGAGCAAGACCCGCGTGCCCGCGCCTGATTGCCGATTGACGTAGCGCAAGCCCGCTCGGGTGAGGTCACGTACCCCACCGATGCCAAGCGGGTTGCCGGCGGCGACCAGCAGCCCCTGCTCGCGAACGACGAGGTTCACCACCATCACCGGCACGCCCTCGAGCAGGCGCTCGACGTCGGGCAGGTTGTAGGTTCCGCTGGCGACATCGAGCAGGTGGCTCGCCGCAACGTGCGCCTCGCCCCGGCCGAGAGCGAGCAGTCCGGCAAGACTGCCGACGGAGTTGGTGACCAGACGAGAGCCCGGACAAGCCCCGCGCAGGAGATCGTCAAGCACGCCGAGGGTCAGATCGTGACTGCCGCTCGCCACGATCGTGCCCTCGATTTCGGCGATGGGCCGCAGCAACTCGACCGCAACCTCCTCACCGGCGTCAATGCCCTCGACCAGCGGTGGCACCCGGACGAAGCCATCGGCACGGGTGAGCGTGGTGATGGCCCCCGCGCCCCGGCCGAGCGGGCTCAGCACGAGCCGCTCGCCGACCCGCCCGACATTGACGCGCACGAACTCCTCATGGCCGAGCTTCGAGACGAGCTTGCGCGGCACCAGCGCCTTCACGCAGACGCGATCGACCCTTGCTGCGCCGAGGAGATGGGCCAGCAGGGGTTCGAGCAGCTCCCGGCAAACGATCGCGGCCGAGACCGGATAGCCCGGAATGCCGAGCGCCACGCGCGACGATGCCGCGGGCCCGTCGGGCAGATGCTCGATCGCAGCGACGATCGCGGGCTTACCCGGCATGATGTCGATGCCGTGCGCGATCAGCCGGCCAAACCGCGCCAACGCTTCGGCCGAGTGATCGTGGTCACCCGCCGACGAGCCGGCAATCACACAGACCACGTCGGCGTCGCGCAGGGCCCCGACAATGCGCGAGTAGAGGGCTTCGGGGTTGTCGCCCACGGGTTCAAGCCGCACCGCATCGCCGCCCCACTCGCGCACGAAGGCCGCGATCATGCGGGAATTGAACTCGACGATCCGGCCGGGACGGGGCTCGTTCCCCGGCTGCACCAACTCGTCGCCGGTCGGCAGGATCGCGACCCGCGGGCGGGCCCGCACGTCGACGCGATCGATGCCGGCGGCAAGCAACGCACCGATGTCGATGGGACGCACGCGGTGTCCACGCGGCAGCAGCGGCTCGCTCTGCACGATGTCCTCGCCGACGAGTCGGACGTGCTGCCAGGGCGCTTGACTGTGCCGGAGATGAAGGACCCGCTCGGGTCCCCGCACGAGGCCGGCGCCCCCGCCGGATTCGTCTCCGGCTGTGGCGGCGTTCTCCGGCGCGGCACCCGCTGCGCCACAACAATCGTCGCCCGCACGAGCAGCAACCGTTCCGGCGGCAGCGCCCGACCCGGCCGCAGCCGGCCCCGGAAAGACGCGCTCGACCATGACCACGCTATCTGCCCAGAGGGGCAGGTTGTTGCCCGTGTCTATCCATGAAAACGGCCGGACCACGGTGTCGGGACTGCCGAGCTCGAAGGTCAGCGGGTGGCCCTCGCTCGCGCCGAAGGTGTCCTCGGCGCGGACCGCGATGCCGTCCATCGCCGCACCGTGATAGTGCGGCACGTTGCGCGCGGCGCTAACGGCCCGCGCGAGCACGCGGCCAAGGGCCTCCTCGGCCGCGAGCACCTCGTGGCGCGTGATGGGCTCTGCCGACGCCAACATCTCGACACGGGCGTCGGCGAGCGAACGCCTGGCGAGGTAGCGCTGGCGCGCCATGGTCCCGGCACGGCGCGCTAGAAGAGCGCGACCGCAACCTCCTCGCCGACCTCGATCCCCTCGCGCGCCATCTCGACCACCACGTAACCGTCGGCCTGGAGCAGGGAAAAGACCGCGCCCGATTTGCCCGGCAACGGCTCCGCGCTGAAGCCCTCGCGCGAGCGCACGAGTCGGACCCGAACGTAATCCTCGCGCCCCGGCGCCGAGTCGATGTTGCGCGTGAGCCGGGCCGCCACCCGCTCGCGCGCGCGCCAGGCCGTCTCGCTCCGCTCTCCGCCGAGCCGGCGCAGAAGCGGCACGCCAAAGACGTCGCAGATCACGAGCGCGCTCACCGGATGTCCGGGCAGACCGACGACAGGGCGCCGCCCAGCTCCACCCCCAGCGGCGCCATCGACCCAGGCGAGCAGCGTCGGCTTGCCGGGCGCGACCGAGATTCCGTGGAAAGCGATCTCCGCCCCCGGGAGCCGGGCGATCACATCGAGGGTCATGTCCTTGGTGCCCACCGAGCTGCCCCCCGAGACGAAAATCGCATCGGCGTGCTCGAGGCCCTGCGCCAACGCTGCGGCAAACAGCGTCGGATCGTCCGGGCACACCCCCAGATCGAGCACCGCTGCACCGGCACTGCACGCCATCGCCTTGAGTGAAATCTGGTTGATATTGCGGACTTGCCCCGGCCCGGGAACCTGCGCCGGATCGACGATCTCATCGCCGGTCCCGATGAGCGCCAAACGTGGCCGCCGGAAAGCCTCGATCTCGAGGATGCCGGCGCCGGTCAGGGCGCCGAGATCGTGCGGACGCAAGCGCACGCCCGGCTCGACGACCCGCACTCCCGCACCGACATCCTCGCCACGCCGCAGGACGTTCTCCCACGGCGCGACCGGACGCGCGATTTCGACCTGTCCGCCCGCGACTTCCTCGGTGTGCTCGACCATGACGACCGCGTCGGCGCCGTCGGGCAACATGCCACCGGTCGCGATCCGCATCGCGCAGCCACGCGCCACGTCGCCCGGCGGGGCCTTGCCCATCTCGACGACGCCGGCAAGCCGAAGATAGGCTGGAATCGAGGGCGACGCACCGAAGGTGTCGCGGGCGCGCACGGCGTAGCCGTCCATATGGGCCCGGTGGAAGGTCGGCAGCTCGCCCGGCGTCACCACCGCAGCCGCGACCACCCGGCCGGCGGCATCGGCCACGGGGACCCGCTCGGTTCCAACCGAGAGCACCCCGTCGAGCACTGTGCGCGCCTCGGCCGGGGTCACCACCCGAAAAAAGGGCTTTACTGCGGGACGCGGGTTCATCCCCGGATCCTGCGGTGGCGGAGGCTCGGCAATTGCGCCCGCACCCGTGCCGTCTGCTCTGGGTCGATCGTCGCCAGCACCAGCGCCTCGCCGGTGGCTCCGCTCTTGGCCACCACCACCCCCCACGGATCGACGACCTGGGTATGGCCCCAGACCTCGGGACCGTGCGCCACCGGGCCACCCTGATTCGGTGCCAGCACCCAGCATTGACTCTCGATCGCGCGCGCGCGCAGCAGCGTCTCCCAATGCGCCGACCCGGTCGTGAACGTGAAGGCCGAGGGCACGCAGAGGATGTCGGCGCCCGCGTCGACCAGCCGCCGGTAGAGCTCAGGGAAACGCAGGTCGTAACAGATCGAGAGTCCAAGCCGGCCCACCGGCGTGTCGACGCACACCGGCTCGGCACCCGCCGAGAGCCGTTCGCTCTCGCGTACGCGCGGGCCCGACGTCAGATCGACGTCGAACATATGAATCTTGCGATATACGCCGAGTCGTTCGCCGGCAGGCCCGAACACCACCGTGGTGTTGAAGGGCAGCTCGCCACCGGGATGGCGCTCGAGAATCGAGCCTGCGACCAGTGTCAGCCGGTTCGCGCGCGCGCTCTCGGCGAGACGACCGAGGCAGTCGCCATCGAGCCCTTCGGCGACCTCGGCATCGCGTTCCTGCGGGCCCCGCCAGTGGAACATCTCGGGCAGCACCACCAGTGCTGCGCCGCGAGCACCGGCCTCGGCGACGAGCCGGCAGGCCGCGGCCACGTTCGTCGCGGGATCGTCCTGACAGCGCATCTGCGCGCAGGCGGCGAGGAACCGCGGCCCCATGCCCGGCGTCTAGCAGACGTGCCGGATCGGGCTTGTCCTAATGGTCGGAGCCGAACAGGAATGGGATGCGGGCCCGGACCAGAGCCTCGGCGACGCGGCGCGCGTCGGTCCGGTACTCGCCGGTCGCGATCTCGTTCCGGATCCGTTCGACCAGACGGCGCCGGAGTTCGCGAGCCGCCTCCTCGGGAGTGAGTTCCGGGAAGGCTTCGTCGTTGCGGGGTCCGCCGATGTGGCGGGACGGCGGCCGGCGTGCGGCCAGAGCGGAAACACGAGAATCGCGCCGCTCCAGCGGAGGGCGCGCAACAGAGGGAAGATCCATCACCCCTGCTGTCGGCACCTGGAGACGGCGACTTTAGCCCGGCCACCGTTCAGATCGGGCCGCCCCATGGCTCGATCTCGGCTCGCCGGTCATCGGCACCGAGGAGCCAGGCCGGCACGGCCGGGGCTCCCCCGGATGTAGTCCCGGGAGAGCGGCGGCTTGCCCTTGCCCTAGGCGTCGTAACAGAGCTCGGGCCGGCACGGCTCGAGTGCGGTCCGAAGGCGCCGCATGGCCTGGCTGTGGAGCTGCGAGATCCGCCCCTCGGTCAGGCCCAGAGCTTCCGCGAGCTCCCGCATGGTCAGACCCTCGAAGTAGTAGAGCGAGATCACGAAGCGCTCCTTCTCGGGCAGGGTCTCGATCGCCTCGGTCAGAATATCGACCCGCTGGTGCTCGAGCGCCATCTCCGCCGGGCCAAGCTCCTTGGTGTCGGCGACCACTTCCTCGAAGTTCACGGTATCGTCGCCGTGGCCGAAGCTGATCTCCGCCGTCGTCACGACGTTGCCGGTGCCGAGCTGGGTCTGGATATGCGCCAGCTCCTCGAGCGAGAGCGCCATCTCGCCGGCCAGCTCGCCGTTGTCGGGCGAGCGACCAAGCTGGCTCTCCAGACGGCTCGTGGCGGCCTCAAGGTCGTGCGCCTTCTGGCGCATGCTGCGCGGCAACCAATCGCAACGGCGCAGGAAGTCGAGAATCGCGCCGCGGATGCGGTACTGGGCGTAGGTCGGGAACGACGCCTCGCGGTTCTTGTCGTACTTGCGGAAGGCATCGAGCAGACCGAGCGTGCCCCAGCTCAGCAGATCGTCGAGCGGAACCTCGGAAGGTTTGCGCGGCAGCATCCGCTGCACCACCTGCCGCACCAGCGGCAAATGCCGGCGCACCTCCTCCTCGTCGAAAGCGAAGACCCCGAGCTGATCATCGTAGGCCTCGAAGCTGTCGTCGTCGCTCTCGGACTGCTCGTCCGAGATGGCTTCTTCAACCGCCTCCACCACAGGGACGGGGCTCGGCTCGTACGCCACCACCACCTCGTCCTGCTCCACCGTCTGCCTTGCTGCGCTTGCCCCTGCCATCGTCCCCTCCCCCAGGTCGTTTCCTGGGAGGAGGGCTAAAGCCAGAAGCGTTCCAGAGCCGAGAGGCAGCGAGCGCGCTGGAAAACGCTCGGGAAACCGCGCGGGCCGAGGTGGCACAACGCGCCACGCAGGTCACATGGCCGACAATTTTGTACCGGCCGAACGTTTCCGTTGATCGCGGTAAACCCCTACGCGCATCCTCTGTATCCTGATCGGCTTGCGCGGCTCGGGCCCTTAGCCTATCGAAGCTCAATCATGGCAAGCGAACGCCAGAAAGAGATCAAGCGTCGTCGCAAGCGGCGCAAGGAACGGCTCCGGGCCCGCGAGGCCCAGCAACGATCGAAGGCGAAGGGCTCGCGCAAGAAGTCGCGCTGACCGAAGCGCCGCGCACCTGAAGCCGCCGGCCTCGGATCCTCAGGATCTGCGGAACGCACGGCGCGCCACCAGCGCGCTGCCCACCAGCATCAGGGCGAAGACCGCGCCCGGTATCAGCAATGCCGGGCGCGTCCAGTCCCCGGTCTCGCCGGCCAGCGCGATCTCGCGGCCGAGCATCGTCACGACCACGAGCCCCGGGAGCACACCCAAGGCGGTCCCCGCCACGTAGCTCCGCAACGGCACGCTGGTCGCACCCATGCCCCAGTTGAGCGGCGGTGCCACGAACAGGATGGTGCGCAAGAGCAGGATCGTGCGGAAGCCGTGCCGGACGAGCTGCTGATCGAGACGGCCCAGCACGCCAAAGCGACGCACCAGAGCCGCGCGGCCCTCGGCCCCGAAGCCATGCCGCACGATCAAGAATGTCGCGGTGGTCCCCAAGATTGAGGCGACCCAACCGTAGAGAAGGCCGGGGCCCATCCCGAACAGTGCCCCGCCGGCAGCGAGCAAGAGCGACTCGGGAACATTGATCAACATGCCGCCGACGCAGATCCCGACAAAGATCACGGGGCCCAGGCGATCGTGGGATTCGATCAGACGACGGGCCGCCTCGACCTCGAGAAACTGATCCGCCCCGAACCACCGGCCGGCCACAGCAAGCCCGATCACGCCAAGGACGACCAGGACGGGACGCAGCCAGGTGGACATGGGCACCAAGCTAGCAGCTGCGGGCTCGGGCACGCGACTCAACGACGGGACCGGATCCGGCCATCGTGTCCCGGACCGCCCGCGCCCCATCGCCCCTGAAACAGTAGTTGCCCCGCGGGTTCGAAGGTCGCAGCGCGCCGATTCCTCATCCACCGTGCGGGATCCGGGTTCTGCGCGAACCTGTTAGAGGAGGCGAGTGTCGACCCGCGAGCAGGCATCACCGGTGCGGACCGGCCAAGGGATCACGGGGCCTCGGCGGGCGAGTCCGTGGTGGGTGGCCGCCCTGCTCTGTGGCGCCTTGCTGGTCATGACGGTGGCCCTGCTCTTCGTCGGGCCCTTCGACGAGGCCGCGGTACGCCGGCTGGTGCGCGCCACCGCGCGGACGTCGGTGCTGCTCTTCTGCACGGCATTCAGCGCCTCGAGCCTGGCCAAATTCCACGGCAGCACCGCGACCGCCTGGCTGGTCCGCCACCGGCGCCAGATCGGCGTGTCGTTTGCCTTCTCGCACGGACTTCACCTCGTGGCGCTCGTGCTCCTCGGGCGGTTCTTTCCTGATCCTTTCATCCCCGAGCTCAACCTCGTGACGATCGTCGGCGGTGGCACCGGCTACCTCTTCGTGATCGCGATGGCCGTGACCTCGAACGACGCCGCCGTGCAGGCCCTCGGGGTGCTGCGCTGGCGCATTCTCCACCTGACCGGAAGCTGGTTCCTCTGGGTGATCTTCGTGCAATCCTATCTTCCACGGGCGCTGCTGGACCCCTGGTATGTGCCGCCGGCCGCGCTCTTGCTGGCGGCGGCCGGGCTGCGTGGCGCCGCCGCACGACGACGGCGGCGAGCCGCATGACCCGCCCCGCGCCGATGGAGCATCGCACCGAGACAGGCACGAAAAGCGGGCACATGCGCCAGGGCATTCACAACCGCCGGCCCGGAAGCGCCCGACAGGATGCCGCGAGCAGGAGAGGCTGACACATGCGCCAGGCCGTTTTGAACCAGGGGCGCTTCTCGATCGAGACCGTCCCCGACCCGACGCCAGCCCCGGGCGGGGCTGTGGTCCGCGTGTCCGCGTGTGGCATTTGCGGCACCGACTACGGCTTCTTCCTGAACCATCTGCTGCCCGACGGTGCGGTCCTCGGCCACGAGATCGCGGGCGAGATCGTGGCCCTGCGGGAGGGCGGGCGCGAATGGCGCGAGGGCGACCGCGTCGCGGTGGTCCCGCTCCCGTGGTGTGGTCAATGCGAGGTCTGCAACCGCGGCCAGCATAATCTCTGCCAAAGGGCCTTGGGGCATATGGTGGGCTGCAGTACGACGCCGGGCGGGCTGGCCGAGTTCGTGGCCGTGCCCACCTCGAGTCTACGCCGCCTGCCCGATCGCCTGCCTCTCCGGCACGGCGCCGTGATCGAACCCGTTGCGGTGGCGATGGCCGCGGTCCGCCTCGGCGAGATCCGCCCCGGCACGCGCGTCGGCGTGATCGGCCTCGGACCGCTCGGTCTCTTCGCGGGCCTGATCGCACGTCTCGAAGGAGCGCTCGTCCTCGGCATGGACGAGCGCGCGACCCGCGTGCACTGCGCGCGGGAATTCGGCCTCGGTGCGTTCGAAGCCGACGGGCTCGCCACCGATCGGATTCGCGATCTGACGCTGGGCGGGCCCGAGGTCGTGATCGAGGCGAGCGGGCGACCTGAAGCCATCGAACTCGCCGGTCAGATGGCGCGGCTCGGCGGCCGCGTCGTCCTCGTCGCGTCCTATCACACGGCGACCGAGATCCGGCCGGTGCACTGGCTGCAGCGCGGCGTGTCACTACTGCCCTCGATCGCTTACGGCCCGGCGGACTACGACGCGGCGCTGGCGCTGGTCGCCAGCGGCCGGCTCGACGTCGCGAGCCTCGTGACCAGCGTGCAGCCGCTCGACGAGGTGCAGACGGTGTTCGAACGCTTCCCGACCCAGAACGACGAGATCAAGCTCCTGATCGCGCCTTGACTCGCGCTCGGGCGTGGCGCGCAGCCAGCGGCGCCAGGGCGGTGGTCGCGGCCCCGTCCGCAGTTGCGGACCGTGACCCCAGAGGGGTGCGTCCTGAGTGGCCGCAGCCCCCTCAGCAGTTGCGGGCCGCGTCGAGCAACGGGACCAGCGCTTCGATCGCCCGGACGGAATCGGTCGCGCCCACCGCCGCAACGACCAGCACCAGCTGATCGACGCCCGCCGCGGCATAGGCCGCCAGCGTCTCGGGTCCGGCAACGGGCTTGAGGTAGGGCGAGACGACGATCTGGAGATCGCTCCGGGCCCGCCCGCGGCGCGCGAGCATCCCCTGCAAGCGGTGAATCCGCGCGGCGACCTCGTCGGGCGTGTGATTGAAGCCAAACCAACCTTGACCAAGATCGGCGGCCCGGCGCAAGGCGGCGTCGGTCTCGCCACCGAAGATGATGGGCGGAAACGGCTTCTGCAGAGGTTTCGGCAGCATCCGGACCGGGGGCAGGCGGTAGAGGCGTCCCTCGAAACTCGACGAGGCGTCGGTCCACAGCGACTGCATGGCATCGAGGTATTCGCGACAGCGGTAGCCGCGATCCTCGAAGTCCACGCCGAGTGCCTCGAATTCCTCGCGTAACCAGCCGATGCCCACGCCGAAATCGATTCGACCACCCGAGAGGACGTCGCAATCGGCCACCTGCTTGGCGGTGTAGACGGGCGAACGCTGCGGCACGAGACAGATCCCCGTCCCGAGCCGGATGCGTTCGGTCACGCCGGCGGCGAGCGCGATCGCCGCAAAAGGCTCGATGACCCCGCCCTCGGCAGCGTTGATCGGGAAGCGCCCGTCCTCCGAGTAGGGGTAGCGCGAGGCCGGATCGTCGACGAGGACGACGTGCTCCGGAAACCAGAGCGCGTGGAATCCCATCGTATCGGCGGCGCGCGCCGATTCGATCAGCGCCTGACGGAGGGTGCTGGCCTCACCGAGCAAGGGGAGAAAAAGACCGATCTTCATCGCTTCTGCCGGCTATCAGATCGGCCCCTTGGTGGGTACCCCAGGGCGGCATCGACCCGCCGCATCGGCGTGCTGCGGCGCAACAGCAGGACGGACCAGGCTCGCCCCATGTCTACCGCTGCGACCGGACGGAAGTCTCCTCCGGCCGCTCGGCCCTTCCCCGTCCACGAGCGCGGCAGGAGCGGGTGACAGACGGCCTGATCCCCTTTAACGTTTTCTCCATGCAGAAGAATGCCTCCTACCCACTCGTGCTCGGTCTCGCGCTCGGCCTCGCGGCCTGCGGGACGACAAGTACTCCTTTCTTCGCCGGCGAAATCACCCTCGCCCCGGAAGCGCCCGAGCGCTGCGATCCGCTCGATCCGCGCCACTGCCTGCTGCCCTTCCCGAGCGACACGTTCACGGTCGAGGACGAGGCGAGCGTGACCGGGCGGCGCGTCGCTTTCGCGCGTGCGTCAATGATCACCAACGCCCGGGGCGTGCAGGTCGATCCGAGCGAGTGGAATCGCAACGACGGCTTCAGCCCCGGCGCGCAGATCGCCACGTTCGTGCCCGATCTCGACGTGGCCGCGAGCCGGATTCCCTCGGTCGCCGACATCGGCGCCTCGCTCGCACCCGATGCCGGCGCGGTGATCCTCGACACCGAGAGCGGCGAGCGTGTGCCGTACTGGGGCGAGATCGACGCCAGCGTCGCCGATGTCGCAAATACAGTGCTTTACGTACGGCCGGCGATCAACCTGCGTCACGGTCACCGCTACATCGTCGCTCTCCGAAATCTGGTCCATGGCGACGGCAGCAGCGTCACTGCCGGTGATGCATTCCGCGCCTACCGCGACCGGCTCCACACCAACGTCCCGGAGATGGAGGCCCGGCGCGATCGCTACGAGCGCGTCTTCACCGAGCTGGAGGCTGCGGGCGTAGGCCGTGCCGACCTCTTCCTCGCCTGGGACTTCACCGTCGCGAGTTCGGCCAACCTCACCGAACGCCTCGTGCACATCCGTGACGATGCCTTCGACCGGCTGGGGAGTGCGGCGCCCGGGTTCGAGGTGACTCAGGTCGAGGACCCTCTCGACGAGCGCGTCCTGCGGCGCGTGAGCGGCACCTTCGAAGTCCCCCTCTACATGACCGGTGGTGGCGTCCCCGGTCAGAGCTTCGCCTGGGGCAGCAACGGTCTGCCGGCCTACACCGGCACCTACTCCGCGGCCTTCCGTTGCATCGTGCCGCGCAGCGCGTTCGCCGCCGATGGCAGCGCCGCTCCGGCGCGTCCCGCAGTCTACGGCCACGGCCTGCTCGGCAGCGAGGGCGAGGTCTCGGCCGGCAATGTCCGCAGCATGGCCAACGAGCACGGCTTCGTTTTTTGCGCGACGCGCTGGATCGGCATGGCAGAGGAGGATGTCGGCAACGCGGTCGCCATCCTGCAGGACATCTCGAAGATGGACACCAACGTCGATCGGCTGCAGCAGGGCGTTCTCAACACGCTCTTCCTCGGCCGCCTGATGATCCATGCCGACGGCCTCGGTTCGCATCCGGCGTTCCAGGGCACCGACGGCCGCAGCGTGATCGACCGCCGCGAACTTTATTACGACGGCAACAGCCAGGACGGCATCATGGGGGGTATCGCCACCGCCGTCGCGATCGACTGGACCAAGGCCGTGCTGGGCGTCCCGGCCATGAACTACTCGCTGCTCTTGCAGCGCAGTGTGGACTGGGACACCTACCGGTCGATCTACGACCCCTCGTACCCCAATGAAATCGAACGCGGCATCGGACTCTCGCTGCTGCAGATGCAGTGGGATCGCGGCGAGGCCAACGGCTACGCCTGGCACATGACGGACGACCCGCTGCCCGGCACGCCGGCGCATCGAGTCCTGATGCATGTCGCCTTCGGCGATCATCAGGTCGCGCCCGCCGCAGCCGACGTTCAGGCGCGCACGATCGGCGCCTCCGTCCACACCCCCGTCGTCACGCCCGGCCGGCTCGCCGACCGCGAACCCGCGTGGGGCATCGAGCCGATCCCGTCGTATCCCTTCGACGGCTCGGCCATCATCGTCTGGGACTCGGGCGCCGCCGCCCCGCCGCTGACCAACATGCCCCCTCGTGAAGGCGAGGACCCGCATGGCGATCCGCGCTCGTATGTCGAGGCCCGGCGGCAGAAAGCCGCTTTCCTCGCGCCCGAGAGCAGGGTGATCGACGTCTGCGGCAACGCGCCCTGCACGGCGCCGCCGAGCTGATCGCTCGGAAGATCCCGCGCGCCGCCGCTTGAACCGAAGCGCGCGGCGCGCAAGACCGAGGCATGGACGAAGACAGGTTCTGGTGGCGGCCGGACGCTGAGCAAGCGGCGTCAAGCCGGCTCGGTCGACTCCTGCGGGCGTGTGGACTCGCGCCGACGGTCGCGGGCTACGCCACGCTTCACGCACGCTCGATCGCGGAGCCCGAGACGTTCTGGCGGCTCGCCGTGCGCGAACTCGGTCTCGAGTGGCTCACCCCGTTCTCCCGGGTGCTCGACGAGGCGCGTGGGCCCGCGTGGGCCGACTTCTTCTCCGGCGGAAAGATCAACGCCGCGCACAACGCGATCGATCGCTGGCTCGGTACCCGGGCCGACGCTGCAGCGGTGATCTGGTTCGGCGACGACGGCGATGAGCGAACCTGGTCACTGACTGATTTGGCGCGCGAGACCGAGCGCGGCGCGCGTGCGCTGGCCGCCTGCGGTGTCGGGCCCGGCGACCGGGTTGCCCTCTTCCTGCCGATGCTGCCCGAGACGGCGGCGGCCCTGCTGGCGATCCTGCGGCTCGGCGCAATCGCCGTGCCTTGCTTCTCCGGCTACGGCGCCGAGGCCGTGGCAAGCCGGCTCGCCGACGCCCACGCAAAGGTGCTCATCACCACCGACGCCTTCCCGCGCCGCGGCCGCCTGGTCCAGGCCAAGGCCATTGCGGACGCCGCCGCTGCTCTCGCCGGCTGCGTCGAGCATATTCTCGTCGTCGAGCGCGCGGGCGCTGCAACACAGCCGCCGTGGAACGAGGCCCGTGACCGGCCCTGGCCACGCGCGGCCGATCTCGCGGCTGCCCCCGTGCACCCCGAGTCGCCGGCCCCAGGCAAGGCGGGCCCGGCCGTCGCCTGCCATCCGACCGCCGCCAGCGATCCCGCACTTTTGATGTACACGTCGGGCACCACCGGCCGGCCCAAGGGTGTGGTTGCGACCCACGGCGGATTCCCGCTCAAGATCGCGGTCGATATGGCCTGGTGTTTCGACGTCGAGGTGGGCGACCGACTCCTGTGGGTGACCGACCTCGGCTGGGTGATGGGACCGTGGCAGATTCTCGGCACCCTCACGCTGGGCGCGACGATGGTGCTGCTCGAGGGCACGCCCGATTATCCCGGCCCGGACCGCCTGTGGGAGATCGTCGAGCGCGCCCGGGTCACGCATCTCGGGCTGGCCCCGACCGTGGTGCGCGCCCTGCGCGAGAAGGGCGAGGCCCCGGTACGCGCGCACGACCTCACCTCATTGCGCGTGCTTGGCTCGACCGGCGAAGCCTGGAATCCCGAGCCTTACCGCTGGTTCGCCGAAGTCGTCGGTGGCGGCCGCCTGCCGATCGTCAACTACTCGGGCGGCACGGAGATCGGCGGCGGCATCCTCGGCTGCACGATGGTCCATCCGTTACGAGCGTGCGGCTTCTCGGCGCCGATCCTCGGCATCGACGCCGACGTCCTCGACGACGAGGGCCGCTCGCTGCGCTCTGCGGTGGGCGAGTTGGTGGTGCGCCGGCCCTGGCCGGGCATGACACGTGGTTTCTGGCAAGACCCGGAGCGCTACGAGGAGACCTACTGGTCCCGCTGGCCCGGCCTCTGGGTTCACGGAGACTTCGCACGCCATTTTGACGACGGGAGCTGGACCATCGAGGGTCGCAGCGACGACACGATCAAGCTCGCCGGCAAGCGACTCGGCCCGGCGGAAGTCGAATCTCTGCTTACGGCGGACCCGGCGGTGCTGGAGGCAGCGGCGATCGAGGTGCCGCACGAAGTCAAGGGCGGAGCGCTGGTCTGTTACGTCGTGCTGGCAGCGCGCTACGCGCCCGACGAAACGCTGCGGGCGCGCCTGATCAAACGTGTCGAGCAGGGCCTCGGCCGGGCGATGAAACCCGCGGGCCTGCTCTTCACCCGCGCGCTACCCAAGACCCGCAACGCCAAGATCATGCGCCGCCTGATCCGCGCCATCCACCTCGAGCGCGACGGCGGTGCCGGCGGTCCGCGTGGCGACCTGTCCTCGCTCGAGGACCACTCGACTCTCGACGCGGTACGCAACGCGACTTGACGGGGCGCCCCTCGGTCCGGCCGCGCGGATATTTTTGCATCGACAGGACCGCCCTCCGGCAGCAGCGGGGGCACGATTCAGCAGGACGGCGCCGGCTCGCCCGGCCTCACGCGCCGCGCCCCAGCGCCAGCACGCGCGCCGGGGGTTCGCGCAGATTCCAGACGATGCCGCAGCGCTCGAGCAGGAGCAGCAGGTACCAGGTGACGTCGATCTCCCACCAGTAGAACCCGTTGCGGCACGAACCGGGATAGTGGTGGTGGTTGTTGTGCCACCCCTCGCCGAGAGTGCTGAGGGCAATCCAGAAATTATTCCGGCTCTGGTCGGCCGTCGCGAAACGACGCGAACCCCAGACATGCGCCAGCGAGTTCACCAGAAAGGTGTTGTGCCAGCAGGCCACCGTGCTGGCGAAGAAGCCGACGAAGAGACCGGGCCAGCCCATCCACAGGAAGCAGAGCAGCGCGAGCCCAACCGCCGGCGTCAGGGGATAGCGATTCAGGAGGCGGAGCTCCGGGTAGCGCGCAAAATCCGGGATCTGCTCCCAGCGCGTCGCCTCGGTGCCGTCGAAGATCCAGCCGACGTGCGCGTACCAGAAGCCACGCTGGACCGGAGAGTGAACGTCGCCCGGCATGTCACTACGGCGGTGATGGACGCGATGATGGGCGGCCCACCAGAGCACACCCTTCTGCGCACTCGACTGCGCGAGCAGCGCCAGAATGAACTGGAAGACCCGACTCGTCTGATAGCTGCGGTGCGAGAAGTAGCGGTGATAGCCAGCAGTCACGCCCCACGCCCGGAGCAGGAAGAGCCCGAGCCCCAGCAGCAGCGATTCGACTGTAACGCCCGACCAGAATACGCCGAGCAGCGCAACGTGACAAAAAACGAAGGGGGCAGCATCCAGCCAGTCGGCCGGACGCCAGGCCCACTGGCCCACGTTCCCTGGTTGCGAGAGAGTGTCGGAGTCGAGCGCGGTCTGTGGCGTCATGGGCGGAGACTAGCCCCACCCTCGCGCCGGCACCGTCACCGTTGCGCAATCTTCGGTCACGGTTCGGTAAAAGCTCGCTCAATCCGGCACGAACTTGTAGCCGGCGCCCCGCACCGAGACGAAATGATGCGGCTGTTGCGGGTCCTCCTCGAAGCGCCGCCGCAGGCGCCCGAGGAAGTTATCGACCGTGCGCGTGTTCGGGTAGTTGCGCAGCTTCCAGACCTTCTCGAGCAACTCCTCCCGCGCGAGCACGCGCCCCGGATGGAGCGAGAAGTAGCGCAGCAGGTCGAGTTCGAGCTGGGTGAGTTTCGTCATGACACCCGCGACCCGGACCTCGTGGCTGTCGAAGTTCACCTGCACGCGCCCGAACTCGAGCAATGCCGCCGGCCGGGCACGCTCGCCACCCGTCTCCCAGGCACGCCGCCGCAGCATCGAACGCACGCGCGCGAGCAGCTCCCCCAGCTCGAAAGGCTTGACCAGATAGTCATCGGCGCCCGCCTCGAGACCCGTGACCCGGTCCTGCGCTGCGGAACGCGCAGTCAGCATGATCACCGGCACGAAGGTCCCCGCCTCGCGCAGGCGCCGGCAGAGTTCGAAGCCGTCAAGGTCCGGCAGCATGACGTCGAGGACGAGCGTGTCCCAGCGATCGGGATCGAGCAGCCGCGCCGCCGCTTCGCGCGCCGTCGTCGCCACCTCGACCTGATAGCCCTCGAGCTCGAGATTGAGCTTCAGACCTGCCGCGAGATGCGCCTCGTCCTCGACGACCAGCAGACGAGCGGACATGGACTTCATGCCACCCCCCTGTCGGCAAGCGGCCGACTCGAGAGTGGCGGCTCCTCGCCGCGGGCGGGGCGACTCCCCGCGGGCAGGGTCACGCGCACCGTCGTCCCACCATCCGTGCCCGGCGACGCGGCTTCCACCTGCCCGCCCAGGTTGCGGACCAGCGCGGCCACGACGAAGAGCCCGAGTCCGGTGCCGCTGCGCCGAGGTTCCCCCTCCCCGTCCACGCGGTGAAAACGCTGGAAGACGCGGCGGAGATGCGGCCGCGGGATGCCAATCCCCTGATCATGCACCTCCAACACCGGCCGTCCCTTGCGATCGGTCGAGAGACAGAGTCGCACCGCCGCCACATTATTTGAGTACTTCACGGCATTGTCGAGCAGATTCTTGACAACGATCTCGAGCGCCGCCCGGTCGCTGCTGATCATGGTGCCGCGCGGAATCTCGACGCCGATCGAGGCCTCGGAGAGGTGGTAGCGGGCAGCCACGGAAGCGGCACATCGCAGCGCCAGTTCGCCCAGGTCGATCTCCTGTGCCCCCATGAGGGCTGCCCCGTGCGCGAGCAGACTCGCCTGAAGCACGTCGTCGATGCACGAGGCGAGTCGGTCCACGTCGTCAAGCATCATGCCGCGGATCTCCTCGCGCTGGGCTACGTCCAGGGCGCCGCGACTCAGTGTTTCGAGGCCGAGCTTGAGCGACGCCAGTGGGCTCTTGAGTTCGTGAGTCACCGAATCGATGAAGCTGTCCTGGCGCCGGACCTCCAGGATCTCGCGCGCCAGGTAGATGCTGAAGAGGATCAACACCGTCATGATCACGACGAAGGAGATGGCCCCGAGCACGAGCAGGGATACGTCGCCACCGATGTCTTCGGTCACCGCGATCCGCTGTCCCAGCAGAAGGCTCCAGCCGACGAGCAGTGCTGCCGCCAGCACGACCGCGACCGCCCCCAGGGTGATCGGAAGCGAGATCGATTTGCGTCTCTGACGTCGCCACATGGTTCCAAGGCCAGTCTATACCGCTCCACCCATGGAACGCATTCCCCGCGGGGGGCCCAGGGCTAGCGGGCCATGTCCAGCGCGACGATCAGCAGGAACCCGCCGAAGAGTCGCGACAGGCGCTGCTCGCCAAGGCGATGACCGATCCGGACACCGAGGGGTGCTGCGGCGACGGCACCGGGCAGCATCACCGCAAAGGTCAAGAGATCGACATAGCCGAGCGCGTGGGCGGGCAGACCCGGAATAGACAAGCCGTTCCAGATCGCACCGAGCGCACCGATCACGCTGATCGGAACCCCGCTCAGCGTGGAGAGGGCCACCGCCTGGTGCACGCCCACGCCCATCGCGATGAGGACCGGCGCATTGAAGCTACCGCCCGTCAGTCCAAGAAATGTCGAGAGGGCGCCGAGCGGCAACGCGGCCAGCCCGAGCATGAGCGCGCTGGGGCGGTGTGACTCGACGCGGCCTGTGGGCCGGCGACGCAACAACTGCACTCCGGCCACGGCCATGGCGACGGAGAAAGCCTGCTTCAAGAAGGCGCCCGATGCGAAACGGGAGAGCACGACACCGATCAGCACGCCGCCAACGAGCGGTGGCAACCAATCCCGGGCCAGCGCCCGATCGATCGCCCCGCGGCGCCATTGCTCGCGTGTCGCGCTCACCATCGCGGGCACCGCCAACGCGAGCGAGGTGCCCTGCACCAGATGGACGAGAAAGGGGCCGTCGATCCCGAGCCACGGGAAAAGGACCAGCAAGAGCGGAATGCGGACGATGCCGCCACCGACCCCGAAGAGTCCGGAGGCAAAGCCCGAGAGCAAGCCGGCTGCGGCGAGTGCCGCCAGAGAAAGCCCCGATTCCACCAGCGTGCCCGCCATCGCCCGAGGGGTTCGATAGCGCGTCCGCCCGGCGAAACCGAGGCGTGCTCCCCGCCAGCAGGAGCAGCGGCGCCCCGGCTTGACTGCGGCCGGGATCTCGGCGTCACCTCTCCGCTCGCGGGCACGCCTGATGTCGCCACGGGGCGGGCACCGCTCGGGCACAAGCCTCGCTTTGCGGATGACCTCCGGTATGGACCCGCTGACGATGCTTCTGAAACTCCGTCTCCTCGCCTACCGCCTGCTCAAACCGCTGCAATGGCCGGCGTCCCGCCTGCTCGCGATCCCGCAACCGACGGCACTGGTCGGACCGGATTCGAGCCTGCGCCTGTGCACGCTGATCGCCCACTCGGGAGTACGGCGCGTGATGATCGTGACCGATCGGATCGTCGTGCAGCTCGGCCTGATCGACCGGATCCGGGAGGCGTTGACCCTGGCCGACATCGACGTCGCAGTACACGATGCGATCACGCCAGACCCGACCTATCCCGTCCTTGCTGCGGGCCTCGCTGCCGTCCGCGCCCATCGCAGTGACGCGATCCTCGCGATCGGTGGCGGCTCGGTGATCGACGCCGCCAAGGTGATCGATGCGATGGCGGTGACCGGCAAGTCGCCGGCCAGTCTCCTCGGCATCCTCAAGATCTGGAAACCGATGTTGCCCCTCTTCGCGATCCCGACCACGGCCGGCACGGGCTCCGAGGTCACCGTGGCGGCGGTGGTGACCGATCCGATCAAGCACGCCAAATCAACGGTCATCGACCCCAAGCTTGTCCCCGTGGCAGCCGCGCTCGACCCGCTGCTGATGCGCAGCCTGCCGCCTCCGATCACGGCCGCCACCGGACTCGATGCCTTGACTCACGCGATCGAAGCCTGGACCAACCGCTGGCCCCACCCCGAGACACGCCGGCACAGTCTCTTCGCCGTCCGATCCATCTTCGCCCATCTGCCCGCCGCGTGCGCGAGCGGCGACGACCTCGGGGCCCGCGAAGCGATGGCGCTGGCCTCCTTCCACGCCGGCCTCGCCTTCACGAAGGCCTATGTCGGCTATGTGCACGCTTTCTCGCACAAGCTCGGCGGGATGTACGGCGTGCCACATGGGCTCGGGAATGCGGTCACCCTGCCCTACGTTCTGGATTTTCTCTCTGACTCGCCATGGGCCCGTGATCGCCTGGCGGAACTGGCCGTGGCGATCGGCGCCGGCACGGACGCCGAGCCCACACCCGAACTCGCGCGGCGTTTCATCGAGCGCGTGCGCGCGCTCAATCACACCGTGGGCATTCCCGAGAGACTCGACGCACTCGTGCCGGCCGACATCCCCGAGATCGCACGCGCCGCGATGATCGAGGCCCACCGCGACTACCCCGTGGCGAAGAACATGCGTCTCGAAGAAGCCGATGCCCTGCTGCGGCGGATGCTTTGACCGGACAGCCGGCACGGAAACCACGAGGGACACCATGAAGTTCCACGACATGATGTGCCTGGAGCCACACGGGCCCGACACCTTCGTCGCGACGGGACCACGCTATCCATGGGGCGGGCTCTACGGCGGCCAGATCGTCGCGCAAGCGCTCCGGGCGGCCATGCACACGGTCGAGCCGGCCTTCGTGCTGCACTCGCTGCACGCTTTCTTCATCCGACTCGGCGATGCCAGGGAGCCGATCCGCCTCGAGGTCGATCGCATCCGCAACGGCCGCAGCTTCCTCACCCGCCGTGTCGTGGCCCGGCAGTCCGGCGGCGCGATCCTCAACATGGCCGCGTCATTCCAGATTCCAGAGGAGGGGCCAGAGATCCAGACCCGCATCATGCCCACGGTGCCGGCCCCCGAGACGCTGACCTTCGAGAACTGGAGTCGCGTAGTCAGGCGCGCTTTTGTCAACGACCCGGCCTTGCCCGCCACCGGGTGGATGAAGATCGACGAGCCGCTCGGGGACGACCCGGCGCTGAACGCCTGCGGCCTCGCCTATCTCTCCGACGATCTGCCGACCGACGCGGTGGTCGCCCGGCATCCCGACCGTGCCCCAACGGAGAGCGGGGAGCGCCGCTTGTGGAACGCCAGCCTTGACCACGCGATCTGGTTCCACCACCCGCCCCGAGCGGATGATTTCCTGCTCTTCTCCTTCGACTGCCACGGCTTCATCAGCTCGCGCGGTCTCTCGATCGGAGCCGTGTTCGACCGCGGGGGGCGACACCTCGCGACGGTGGCGCAGGAGGTCCTGACGAGGGTGCGGCGCGACGTCTGAGGGCGCCACCGCCCCGTCCCGGCACCCGCGGTGCTTGTCGTCCGAGTACACCGCAGATCCGGGCAAGCGAGCTTCGCCCAGCTCGGATCCCGAACGTGCTCGTCCGGGCGCGAACGGCGTGGCTCGGCGCCTGAGTTCGGTCGGGCAATCGGCGGAACTGCGACGGACATCCAGAACCGTCCCGGTTTCGGGGGTGCGAGCGCGGTGCGGGTGCGGGTGTACGCGCCAGAGCGAGCGCGGTGCGGGTACACGCGCCGGAGCGGGTGCGGTGCGGGTGCGGAGAAGTGCCGGGCTGGTTACGACAGAGCCCCGTGGGAGGGGAGAGCCTGCAGCCACCGCGTGGCACGCGCGACTTCTATCCGGAAGATCTGCGCCGCCGCGACTGGCTCTTCGCTCACTTCCGCGACACCGCCAGGCTGTATGCGTTCGAGGAGATCGACGCCCCGATCCTCGAGCACGCCGAACTCTTCACGCGCAAGGCGGGAGAGGAGATCGTCGAGCAGCTCTACCACTTCGAGCTGCACGACCGGCACCTGGCGTTGCGCCCCGAGATGACCCCCTCGGTGGCGCGGATGGTCATGGCGCGTGCCGGCGGGCTTCGGCTGCCCTTGCGCTGGTTCACCGTCACCCAAAATTGGCGCTACGAACGCATGACGCGCGGCCGTCTGCGCGAGCACTACCAGTGGAACATGGACATCTGGGGCGAGCCCGGGGTCGCGGCGGAGGCCGAGCTGATCGGCGCGATCTTCACCCTGCTCGACCGTACCGGGCTGCCGCGTGGCGCGGTGCGGATCCGCGTCAACAGCCGCGCTCTGCTCGAGGAGTCGCTCCGCCGCGGCATCCTGGCCCGGCGGCCCGAAGCGTTCGCCCCCCTCTGCGTCGTCATAGATAAAATAGGCAAGATCGGGGCGGATGCGGTGATCGATCAGCTCGCCGACCCGGCGGGCGCAGTCGGGCTCGCGCGGGCGGAGGCGGCCGATGTCGTCGCCATGCTCGACGCGCGCACGCTGGACGACGCGGCTCGCCTCGGCGGCGAGGGCTCGCTTGCGCTGGCCGATCTGCGCCGCCTTTTCGAGCTGATCGACTCGACCGGCCGTGGCGGAGATCTGGTCTTTGACGCATCCGTCGTGCGCGGTCTCGCCTACTACACCGGTGTCGTCTTCGAGGCCTTTGACGCCCGCGGCGTGCTGCGCGCGGTCTGTGGCGGGGGCCGCTACGACCGGCTGCTCGAAACGCTCGGCGGCCGGGCGCTGCCGGCGGTCGGCTTCGGCTTCGGCGACGTCGTGATCATGGAACTGCTCGCCGACCACGGACTCCTGCCCGACCTCCGCCGAACGATCGACGAGGTCATCTTCCCGCTCGGCGAGGCGCAACGACCTGCGGCGCTCGCCTTGACCGGGCGACTGCGCACTGCGGGCCATTCGGTGCAAACCGTGCTTGGCACGCCGCGGCTCAAGAAGGTTCTGACCGACGCTGCCGCCGACGGCGCTCGTCGCGTCTGGATCCTCGGTCCCGACGAACTCACCCGCGGCGTCGCCACCGTGCGCGATCTCCAGAGCGGCGAGCAACGGGAAGAACCCCTCGTTTCCTGACCCTCACGCGAAAGACGCTCGAAATCATGCGAAGACTGCTGTTCTTCCTGCTTGCGCTGGCTCTGGTCGCGACCGGTCTCGTCTACGCCATGGGGACGGGCTGGTTCGGCGACGATCTCAGCGGCGGCACGCCGCACGGCCCGCGCCTCCCGGCCGGCCGGATCGCCGCCACCCGCGCGGCGACCCAACAGGCCGCCGCCGCGATCGGCGCCCCCGAGGAGAAACAAGTCCTCTTCGGCGACCTTCATGTCCACACTACATTCTCTCTAGATGCCTTCATGATGGCTCTCCCGGCTCTCGGTGGCGACGGTGCCCACCCGGTTGCCGACGCCTGCGATTTCGCGCGCTACTGCTCGCAGCTCGATTTCTGGTCGATCAACGACCATGACCTCTCGCTCACTCCCCGCATGTGGCGTGAGACGATCGACACCATGCGCGAGTGCAACGCGATCGCCGGTGATCCGAAGGATCCCGACGTCGTGGCTTACCTCGGCTGGGAGTGGACCCAGATCGGCACCACGGCGGAGAACCACTACGGCCACAAGAACATCGTCCTGCGCGATCTCGAGGAAGACCGGATCCCGGCGCGTCCGATCGTCGCCTCAGCCCCGCCCGACGCGAGGGATCGTCAGTCCGAGACGGCGACGCCCTCGAATTTCCTGCTCGGCCTGCTGCCGGTCGCCTCGGCCGATCCCGGCTGGATCGATTTTATCCGCTACCTGCACGAAGTGAGCGAGGTGCCCGACTGCCCTGACGACGTCAATACGAATGAGCTGCCGGCCGACTGTCGCGAAAACGCCGCCACGCCCCAGGTGCTCTTCCGCAAGCTCGACGAATGGGGCGGCGCCTCGACGGTGATCCCGCACGGCACGACGTGGGGCTACTACACACCCCTCGGTTCGAGTTGGGAGAAGCAGCTCAATCGCCAGCAGCACGACCCCAAGCGTCAGCGTCTGGTGGAGGTCTTCTCGGGGCACGGCAACTCCGAGGAATACCGCCCCTGGGTCGAGGTGATCTTCGACGCGGACGGCACAGCGCGCTGCCCCGAGCCCGCGCACGGCTATCTGCCCTCGTGCTGGCGGGCTGGCGAGATCATCCACGAACGCTGCCGCGCCACCGACGCGAGCGAGGACGACTGCCAGCAACGCGCCGCCGAGGCGCGCCAGAACTACGTCGATGCCGACATCTCGGGCCATCTCACGGTCCCCGGCCAGATCCCCGAGGACTGGCTCGATTCGGGCCAGTGCAATGACTGTTTTCAGCCTTCCTTCAACTATCGGCCGCGCAGTTCGGTGCAGTACCTGATGGCGCGGACCGACCTCTCGAAGCCCGACGAGCCCCTGCGCTTCCGCTTCGGGTTCATGTCATCAAGCGACAACCACTCGGCGCGTCCCGGCACCGGCTACAAGGAGGTCGCCCGCACCGACATGACGGAGGCGCGTTTCGGGCTCTTCAACACCACCCATCTCGGTGGTCCGCCGGTGACCGAACCGGAGCCCCGTTCGCGACCCTTCGACGCGGCCCATTCAGACCTTCCCTTCTTCGCCCTGCGCGAGACCGAGCGCGGCGCGTCGTTCTTCCTGACCGGTGGTCTGATCGGCGTGCATTCTGCGGGCCGCGCGCGCGGCGAAGTCTGGGACGCGATGCAGCGGCGCGAGGTCTTCGGCACGAGCGGACCGCGCATCCTGCTCTGGTTTGACTACATCGATCCGGCAAGCGGCCAGCGCTCGCCGATGGGGGCCGAGGTGGCCTCGAGCGCGGCCCCGCGCTTCGAGGTGCGCGCCGTGGGCTCTCTCGAGCAGATCGCCGGATGCGCCGAGGAATCGGTCGCGGCACTCGGCGCTGCCGGGATCGAGCATCTCTGCCGCGACGAGTGCTTCAACCCCGGCGATCGCCGGCGCCGCATCTCGCGCATCGAAGTGGTGCGCATCCGCCCACAGATCACGGCCGACGAGGACGTGGCCGGCCTGATCGACGACCCCTGGCGGGTCTTCAAATGCGGGCCCGACACAGCCGGCTGTCAAATCACCTTCGAGGACCCGGAGTTTCCTGCCTCGAAGCGCGAGGCGCTCTACTACGTCCGCGCGATCGAGGAGCCCGGTGGCGCCATCAACGCCGCCAATCTCCGCTGCGAGCGGGACTTCGAGGGCAAGTGCCTGCGCACCCGCCCGTGCAGCGAAGTGCCCGACGACGACTGCCTCGCCCAGACCGAGGAACGCGCCTGGTCCTCACCCATCTTCGTCACGCCGTAGATCCGGGCGAGATTCGTTGCAGCTTGCCCTGACCGTTGCTGCTTGAAATCGGGCGTGCGTCCCGCACTCGATCCCACGATCGGATCGAGCGGCGGAGGCAAAGCGGGCCGTAAGCAAGTTTGCCCTTGTCGGCTAGGGGACGAGCACGACCTTGCCGTGGACGCGGCGTTCGCTGATTTCGCGCAGGGCGGCGGCGGCCTCGTTGAAGCCGAAGCGCTTCGAGACCAGCGGACGGAGCTTTCCCGCGCTCCACAACTCGAAGAGTTCGCCGATGTGCTCGCGGTGGCGCGCCGGATAGCGTGCCGTGAAGGCGCCCCAGAATACGCCGACGATGTCGCAGCTCTTGAGCAGCGTCAGGTTGAGCGGCACGCGCGGGATGCCCGCCGTGAAGCCGATGACCAGGAAGCGGCCCTCCCACGCCATGGACCGGATCGCCGCCTCGGCCAGCTCACCGCCGACCGGATCGTAGACCACGTCGACGCCGGCACCGCCGGTCAGCTCCTTGAGCCTCGTTTTCAGGTCCTCGCGCGAGTAATCAATCCCCTCGTCGGCCCCATGCACGCGGCAAACCTCGAGCTTTTCTGGGCTCGACGCGCACGCGATCACGCGGGCGCCCATCGCCTTGCCGAGTTCGACTGCGGCGAGTCCGACGCCGCCGGCCGCACCCAGCACCGCCAACGTCTCTCCCGCGCGCAGATGGCCGCGGTCCTTGAGCGCGTAGTGCGACGTGCCGTAGGTCATGAGGAACGCCGAGGCGGTCTCGAAGTCCATCGCGTCGGGAATCGGCACGGCCGAGGTCGCGGCGGCCAGTACCTTCTCGGCGAAGCCGCCCCAACCCGTCATCGCGAGCACACGCTGGCCGGGCGCAAGCCCGCTCACGCCCTCACCCACCGCCGCGATCAGCCCCGCCACCTCGCCGCCTGGCGCAAACGGCAGCGGCGGCCGGAACTGGTACTTGTTCTCGATCATCAGCACGTCGGGGAAATTGATCCCGCACGAGCGGACGTCGACCACGACCTGGCCGGCACCGGGCGTCGGATCGGCGACCTCGTCGAGCACCAGCGACTCGGGGGGCCCGTAGGCCTTGCACAGAACAGCTCTCATCGGTGGCACTCCTCGACGTGATGGGGATCTCGCGGCTGCCGGCCAGAACCCGCCAGCGATCCGTTAAAGCCCGCGTGCAACAATATCCTTGAGCAGGGCACGTGTGCGCTCGACCGTGGCGCGGCCGTCAGCTCCCGCCGGAAAGGGTGCGGCGAGAAAGTCCGTCACTCCCGCCGCCGCGAGCACACCCAGTTGGTCGCGCACTGCGGCCTCGTTGCCGGCGATGGCGACGTCGCCCGGCCCTTCGACACCTTCGCGGTCGAGCATCGCCCGATAGGAGGGCAGCGAGCCGTAGATCACGAACGCCTGTGCTGCCTTGGCATGGGCCTCGGCGACGTCGTCGCAGACTGCGATCGGGAGCCCGGCGACGACGCGCGGCGAGGGCCGTCCCGCGGCGGCCGCGGCCTCGCTGAGGCGCGGCACGACATGGTCGCGCAACGTCTTCGGCCCGGTCATCCAGGTGATGGTTCCGGCGGTCTCGCTACCCGCAAGGCGCAGCATCCTGGGCGCGAGGGCTGCGATCAGCAGCGGCGGTGTGCCCGAACCCGAGACCTTGACCTGGGCATTGACGCGATATTCCTCGCCCTGATGGCCCACCGTCTCGCCGCGGAGCAGCGGGGCCAGCACCGCGACGTACTCCTTCATGTGACTGTACGGTTTCGCCCAGGAGAGCCCGAGCATCATCTCGATCACGACCTGATGCGAGAGCCCGATGCCCAGCGAGAAGCGCCCGCGACAGGCAGCCGCAGCGGTCAACGCCTGCTGGGCCATCGCCACCGGGTGCCGCGGGTAGCTCGGCACGACTGCCGTGCCCAGTTCGATCGTGGACGTCGCGTGCCCGGCGAGCGCGCACGCCATGATTGCGTCGAGCCCAAAAATGTTGGCAAACCAGGCACTCGCGAAGCCATCGCGCTCGGCTGCCCGCACCTGCTCGACGATGCCGTCGATGTCCGCACCCTGACCGCCGAGCTCGCCGACGCCGATTCCGATCTTCATGTCCCCGGGACCTCCACGACCCGCGACCGCCGCGTGCCGCCGACGCTCAAGCACCTGACACCCGACGAGGCAACGCTCGACGCCGGTCCGGGACAGCGCGGTGTGGACACGCACGCTCGCCAAACCGCCCCGGCGGCCACGCGTGAAGGAGGTGCTCGACTCGGAGGTCGGCCGTCCCCCAGGTCCACGCCTCGGCTCGACGCCGCGGTTCGCCGCGTGCCCGCTTGATGCGGTCGGCTACGCCGTGCTGTTGCTCCCACGCCGTCTCGGCGCGATCCCGCGGTTCACCGCGTGCCGCTCTACGCCACGGCGCGCAGGCGTGCGTGATGCTCGCAGGCCGCGACGTACGCCTGCTCGTACTGCACCGCCGCTGCCTGCCAGGTGTGACGGCGCGACATCGCACGCTGGCGCAGGCGGTCGAACACCGTCGGCGCCTCGGTCCACAGCGCAAGCGCGCGGGCCAGAGCGCCCTCGAGTGCTTCGGCCGTGGCTTGTGCGAATACAAAGCCGGTGCCGCGACTGCCGTCGTCGCAGGCGTCCTCCACCGTGTCGGCGAGCCCGCCGGTCGCGCGCACGATCGGCAGAGTCCCGTAGCGCATCGAGTACATCTGATTGAGTCCGCACGGTTCGTAGAGCGAGGGCATCAAGAACAGATCGGCCCCCGCCTCGGCCAGATGCGCCATGTCCTCCGAGTAGCCGATGAACACGCCTACCGACCCGGGGACGCGCTCCTTGAGACCGCGCACGAAGGCCTCTGTGGCCGCATCGCCCGATCCGACCACAACAAATTGCATGGCACCGCCCTCGACGAAGGCGGGCACCACCTGCGCGACCAGATCGAAGCCTTTCTGCGGCGCGAAGCGCGACACCATGCCGACGATCGGCACATCGGCGCGCGCTTCGAGACCCAGACGTGCTTGCAACTCTGCCCGACAGAATATTTTGCCCGACAGATCCCCAGCGGAGTACTGCACGGGCAGAAGCGGATCGGTCGCCGGATCCCAGCGCTCCTCGTCGACGCCGTTCAGGATGCCGACCAACCGATCAGCGCGTGCGGCAAAGAATCCGCCGAGTCCGTGCCCCCCGGGCTCGCCGCACATCTCGCGAGCGTGGGTGGGCGACACCGTGGTCACCAGATCGGCCAGCGCCGCCCCGCCCTTGAGCAGGTTCAATCCGTCCTGGTCACCAAAGAGTTCGGGCGAGAGCCACTCCTCGGGCAGACCGAGCCAGGGCCAGACCGAAGTTGAGAAGCGCCCCTGGTACTCGACGTTGTGGACCGTGAGCACACTCGCCGCCCCGCTGAGGCCCGGCAGTCCCGCCTCCTCCGCCCGGGCCACCCATGCGCACGCCAGCGCCGTCGGCCAGTCGTGTGCATGGACGACATCGGGCACGAAGCCGCGATCGAGGGCCAGCGCGAGGGCGGCCTTCGACAAGAAACCGAACCGTGTCGGCTCGTCCGAATCCCAGGCGCCGCTGCCATAGATCCCCGGACCGCCAAAAAATCGATCGCATTCGATCAGCCAGACCCCGACCGTGCCCGCGAGCCGCGCCTCGTGCACGCCGATCCATTGCTCGATGCCGCGGCCCAAGTGGATGCACGCCGAGCCGGCGTCCACGAAGCCACTCGCCGCGACATCGATCGAGCGGTAGCGCGGCAGCACGACGCGAACCTCGTGGCCACGCTCGGCGAGAGCCGGCGCCAGCGCGGCAACCACGTCGCCGAGACCCCCGGCCTTGGCCCAGGGTACGCACTCGGATGCGACAAGGAGAATTCGCACGGCCGGCTCACTCGAACAGAGCCCGCGACCCGCGGCAACCGCGCTCGGCAGGCGTCGGCGGCCACAGGAGCACGGCGGCGCGCGTGTTGATGTCGGGAACGCTGCAACTGTGCTCCGCGACCGACACGGCCATACCCCCGCCACGCGGGTGACGCCGCACAGTGCCTGCCGCCACCCAGCTCTCAACAGCGCCCTGACAATGATCCATGGCCTCATCGTCGGTGGCGACGGGCAGCGCAGGGCCGCAACCTTGCTCACTCGCGCCCTGACAGTGATCCATGGCCTCATCGTCGGTGGCGACTCTCGCGATTGGCGCGACCGACCGAGTAGCGTCAGGCCCGCACGCAACGGCGCCGGCCCCCCCCGGTTGCCGCGACCGCGCACGGGCGATAACGCGAGCGCCATGAGTTCATCCGCTGCACCGTCGGCAGCCCGCCTGCGGCGCTCGCTCCTCTTCGTCCCCGGCGACGATACGCGAAAGCTGGCGAAGGCCACCGGGGCTGGAGCCGACGCCTTGATCCTCGATCTCGAGGACGCGGTCGTGCCGGCCCACAAGACCGGTGCGCGCGACACCGTACGAGCCGCCCTCGCCGATCTCGACTACGGCGGCGCCGAGCGCCTGGTGCGCGTGAATCCTCTCGAAACCGGCCTCACGCTGGAAGATCTCGACGTCACCATGGCCGGCCGGCCCGACGGCTACGTCCTGCCTAAAGTCCGCTGCGCCGAGGACGTACTCACAGCCGACCGCGAGCTCGCACGCCTCGAAGCCCGCGAGGGTCGCGCCCCGGGCTCGGTGAGACTCATTCTGCTCGCGACCGAAACCCCAGAAGCCGTGCTCGACCTGCGCGAGATCGCACGCGCCACGCCTCGAACCACAGCTCTGATGTGGGCGAGCGAGGATCTCTCCGCCGCCATCGGCGCGCGCCGGTCACGCCGCCCGGACGGCTCGCTGCCCGACGTATTTGCCTTCGCGCGCTCGGCCTGCCTGCTCGCGGCCACGGCCTGCCGACTCGAACCCCTCGACATGCCCTTCCTCGACTTTCGAGATGACGCGGGCCTCGATCGTGAGGCGCGCGAGGCCGCCGATCTCGGCTTCACCGGCAAGGCCGCCATTCACCCCAACCAGGTGGCGATCCTGAACCGGGTCTTCGTACCGGATGCGGACGAGGTCCTTGCGGCGCAGGAGTTGCTTGATGCAGCGCGCGAGGCCTTCGCCCGTGGTCAGGCCGCCTTCGTGCATCGCGGCGCGATGGTCGACGCTCCCCACATCAACCGGGCCCGGACGATCGTCGAGCGAGCCGAGGCGGCGCGCGGGCAGGGGAGACCTCGATCGTGAGCCCCCTTAGAACGCAGAGCTGCGTTGCCTGTCGCGCCGACGGGCCGCGCGTGATCGCGGCGGAGAATCCCTCGCTCCTGGCCGAGATCCCGGAGTGGTCGATCATCGAGATCGACGGCATCGAGCGGTTGACCCGGACCTACAACCTCCCCGACTTCACGGCGGCTCTCGAATTGACCAACGCGATCGGCCGCATTGCCGAGGAACAGGACCACCACCCCGCGCTCACCACCGAGTGGGGCCGCGTCACGGTGCAATGGTGGACGCACACGATCCGTGGCCTGCACCGCAACGATTTCATCATGGCGGCGCGCAGCGATGAGTGCTTCGAGCGGCGTTGAGCGAGACCCCTCTCAGGAGCGGCGCGCGGCGACAACCGGCACGATGTTGACCGTTTCCGAGCGGGTCTCGAAGACGATCCGGGCCTCGCCCCGTTCGATCGCGCGCAGCACCTGCGCCACCTTGTCTTCCACCGCGCGTTCGCGCGAGCCGTAGTCGGTGCCGTCGCGCGTGACGAACTCGACCACGAGTCCCTCCAGCGCCGCGCGACTGAGCTGGGCAGGCATGATCTCGACCATTTCCTCGTCGACCGGCGAAGCCACGCGCCGAGCCTACACGCTCCCGGTCGCCCTCGCCCCTCGCGGCGGCGCGGCCGTTCCGCCCCAACCGCGCACCCGGTGCGGGAGTCCTTTACCCGAGCCCCCTCGCCTGCTCGGATGCGGACCCGCATGGATGCGACGTGGCACGATCCCCCCTCCGCTCGGGGCTGGCACCGGCTCGTGCCCTTCCCGGCCGCCGGCGACGTACTGGCGGTCCAGGTCGCCGCACGCGCCCGACTCGCGGGCCACCACCTCGAAGTCGAATTCAGAATCGACGGACCGATCGCGGAGTTGTTGCTGCCCGAACCCGGCGGGAGACCTGAGCGCCGGGACGGCCTGTGGCGATCAACCTGCTTCGAGGTCTTCGTCGGCGGGCTCGGCCGCTCGTCCTACATCGAGTTCAACCTCGCCCCGAACGGCGACTGGGCCACCTGGGCCTTTACCTCCTATCGCGCGGCCCCCTCTCCTGTCGGCGACGGGACGCAGAACCTCTTCCGTGTCCAGCGCGAAGCGACGAGCTACCGGCTTGCGGCGACGTTGGCGTTGCCGCAAGCCGCCTTCCCGCCTGGAGTGGATGCGCCTGACTCTGCGTCGATGCCTGTCGCGGCAGCCCAGACCGTGACGTCGAGATCGGCGCCGGATGCGGCTGTCCCGCCAGCCGGCCCGGGGCCGTGGGCCGAGCTGCTGCCCAGGCCCGATTCCAGCCGGTCGAACCGCACCGCCCCCGCGACCGAACCCTCGCCGGAGGAGCGGCGCACAGAAGCCCCCGCCGTACTCGAGCTGAATCTCACCACCGTGCTCGAGACCGGCCGCGGCACGATCGTGCATCTGGCGCTCGCGCACACGCGGAGGCAACCTGACTTCCACGCGCCCGAGGCGCGCGTGCTGCGGCTCGCCGCCGGTGCGGCGGCACTCGGCGATGACCGCGAGCGGGTATCCTCCCGTCGGCCTTGCAACCCCGGGCCAAGCTCGGGAGAGTTCCGTCCATGAAGCTCGGCATCGACCGACTGCTCGACGACCCGGCGCTGCGCGGCCGACTCGCCGGACGCCGACTCGCCCTGCTGGGGCATCCGGCGTCGGTCACCGCGCGTCTGGAACATTCGCTCGACGCACTCGCCCGTACTGCCGGAATCAATCTCGTCGCGGCCTTCGGTCCGCAGCACGGCATGCGCGGCGACAAGCAGGACAACATGGTCGAGACGGCCGACGAGTTCGATGCCGTACACGGGATCCCGATCCACAGCCTCTACGGACACGTGCGCCGGCCCAGCGACGCGATGCTGGCCGACGTCGACGTCGTGCTGATCGATCTGCAGGACCTCGGCTGCCGGATCTACACCTTCGCCACCACACTCGCCTACGTGCTCCAGGATTGCGCCCGTCTCGGCAAGGCAGTCTGGGTGCTTGACCGACCGAACCCGGCCGGCCGACCGATCGAAGGTCTCCGCTTGCGCCCCGGCCATGAGAGCTTCGTCGGGGCAGCCCCCCTGCCGATGCGCCACGGGCTCACCCTGGGCGAGCTTGCACGCTGGTTCGCGGCGCACTTCTCGCTCGATCTGGAACTGGAGGCCATCGGACTCGAGGGCTGGGAACCGGATCGGGCTCCCGGTTTCGGCTGGCCGCTGCTTGAGCTCGCCTGGGTCAATCCAAGCCCGAATGCATCGAGCTTGAACATGGCACGCTGCTATCCGGGCACGGTGCTGATCGAAGGCACCACGCTCTCGGAGGGCCGCGGCACGACGCGCCCGCTCGAGGTCGTGGGCGCTCCGGGGATCGACGTCGCGCGGTTGTTCGGCGAAATGCACCAACTGGCGCCCGAGTGGCTCGCCGGCGTGCGGCTGCGTCCCTGCTTCTTCGAGCCGACCTTTCACAAGCATAAAGGTCAGCTCTGCGCCGGGCTCCAGCTCCACGTCGACGATCCGGCCTACGACCACGCGCGCTTCCGGCCCTTCCGGCTGGTCGCGCTGCTGCTCAAGGCGCTGCGCCGGCTCGAGCCCGAGGTCCCGCTGTGGCGCGACTTCGTCTACGAATACGAAGCGAAGCGTCTCGCGATCGACGTCATCAACGGCGGCCCGCTCCTGCGCGAATGGGTCGACGACCCGGAAGCGGCGGTAGCGGATCTCGAGGCCCTGCTCGCGCACGACGAGCGAAGCTGGGCCGCGGAGCGCGCGCCCTTCCTCGCGACCTGAGCGAACCAGCGCATGGCTCGTCTCCCCACGAGCGTATTCGTGCCCGTCGTACCGCTCTTGCCGGTCAGCCTAGATGCGGCGGGCGTACCAGTTGACGCCGTCCTGCGAGACGACGATGCGGCCCTTGTGGCCGACCGCGAAGAAAAGGCCGTTGCCCCAGGCCACTCCGAAGAGATCCTCGCCGACCGTCGAGTCGGTTTCGACGGCGATCGTGCCGGGTGACCAGACATAGGTCGAACCGTCGTCGCCCACGATCACGAAGAGGCCGCCACCCCAGGCCACGGCCTGCATGTTCGGAACGGACAAAATCGGCAGCCAGGACCAGGAGAGACCGTCCGTCGAAGTCGTCACGACGCCGGAGTCACCCACCGCAACGAAATGGCCCGACCCGAAGGCTACGCCATTCAAGTTGGTGACGGTGGCGCTCGCAGCACTGCTCCAATGGACGGCATCCGGCGAGGTGAGGACGCTGCCGTCCGCGCCGACCGCGACCCAGAGCCCGTTGCCCCAGACGACCGCGTTCAGATCTCCCGCCACCGGGCCCGGGCGCGCCGTCCATGCCCGCGCATCGCTCGAGGAGTAGATCACGCCGCCCTGCCCGACCGTGACCCAGCCGCCGACGCCGCCGCCAGCCACGCCGCGCAAGACTGCTGCGTCGGTCACGGAGACGACCTCCCACGACGTGGCATCGTTGGACACGAGCACCGCACCCGCATCGCCTACCGCGACCGTGGTCGAGCCGGCGGTGGCCACGCCGTAGAGGTTGCCCGTGGCCGGGGAGATCGGCCGCGTCGCCGAGAAGCCCTGCGGCCCGGGCGCGGTCCAGAGACGATCTCCTTCACCCGCCACGACCCACGTCGAGCCGCTCCAGCCCACGGCCTCCAGGGGCGGGCCCTGCGTCTTGCTGCCGCCGCACGCCGACACCACCGCGCCGAGCAGCAACGCCCGGCCCAGCACCGTCCCAAAACCGCCTTGCCGCACCACCGAACCTCCTTCAGACCGGCCACCACCGGTCCCCCGGTTTCTCTAACAGAGCACACCGGAACGCCAGCCACGCCACCTTTCACGGCCGGACGCGGTCACCCGGAAGGTTCGCCCGCCCACGCGGGCCATCGTGCGGTGGCCTTGCGCCCCGTGCGTGCGCCGAGGTCGCCCTGGTTTGGCCGCGACCGCGGGACCGCTAGACCGGAGCTGTCCGCAAAATCCGGAGACGAAAACCATGGCCTTCCAGACAATCGACCCCAGCAATGGCAGCCCGCTCGAAATTCACCCGAGCCTCTCGGCGGCCGAGGCCGTGGCCGCGCTCGATCGGGCCGCCCGCGCCCAGATCGACTGGGCCCGGGCGTCTTTCGAGGAACGCGCGCGGCCCCTGCGCGAAGTCGCGCGCCTCCTGCGCGAGCGCAAGAATGCGCACGGCACGCAGATGGCGCGCGAGATGGGGAAGCCACTCGCGCAGGGCGAGACTGAAAGCGAAAAATGCGCCTGGGTCTGCGAATGGTTCGCGGACGAAGCGCCACGGCTCCTCGCCGATCTGCCCATCGCCACCGAGAATCGCGAGAGCTTCGTCGCTTTCCGGCCGCTCGGCGTCATCTTCGCCGTCATGCCGTGGAACTTTCCGTTCTGGCAGGTCTTCCGCGCCGCAGCCCCGACGCTCATGGCGGGCAACGGTTTCGCTCTGAAGCACGCGCCCAACGTCGCCGGCTGCGCCGCGACGATCGCCGCGCTCTTCCGCGACGCGGGCCTGCCCGAGGGGGTCTTCACCCATCTGGCGATCGACGTCGATCTGGCCCCGCTCGCGATCGCGCACCCCGCAGTGCGTGGCGTGACGCTGACCGGCAGCGAACACGCCGGGCGTGCCGTCGCCATCGAGGCCGGTCGTCAGCTCAAAAAAATAGTGCTCGAGCTGGGTGGCAGCGACCCCTACGTGGTGCTCGACGACGCCGACCTCGAGAAGACGGCCGAACTCTGCGTCGCCTCGCGGATGCTCAACGCCGGACAGGTCTGCATCTCGGCCAAGCGCTTCGTCGTGGTCGAGAGCGTCAGGCGTGAGTTCGAGGAGCTCGTGCTGACGAAGATGGCGGCTTACGAGATGCGCCCGCCTCTGGAACCGGACTCGCGGCTCGGCCCTCTGGCCCGCGCCGATCTGCGCGACACGCTGGCGGTTCAGGTCGAGCGCGCACGCGCCGGTGGCGCCCGGTTGGCACTCGGCGGCACGGCCCCCGATCGAGCCGGCTTCTGGTACCCGCCCACGGTCCTGCTCGACGTGCAGCCGGGCAATCCAGCCTTCGACGACGAACTCTTCGGCCCGGTCGCCGCCGTCGTGCCGGCGCGCGACGAGGCGCAGGCGATCGAACTTGCCAACACTTCGCGCTACGGACTGGGCGGGGCGATCTTCACGCGCGATCTGGCGCGCGGTCGGGCTCTGGCACGCGACCGCCTCGAAGTCGGCACCTGCGCCGTCAATGATTTCGTCCGCAGCGACCCGCGCCTGCCCTTCGGCGGCATCAAGGGCTCGGGCTACGGCCACGAGCTGGGCGCGCTGGGCATCCACGAGTTCGTCAACGCCAAAACAGTCGTCGTCGCGAGCTGAGGGGCACGACCTCCCGGCAGACCGCGCGCCCCCCGCATCCACCGCGACGGCCCGCCTGCCCCGGAGCCGAGGCCGCGAACTTCCGGACCGCCGCCGATCTCGGATGCGGTGATTGGCGCGACTCCGCCGCGCTCGGGCCGCTCGGGCCGAACTGTCAATCCACGCGGCCGGCGCGGGGACCGTCGGCGATCGCGGCACCGAGGCGCTCGAGTTGCAGACCGGCGCCGCCGAGAGAGAGTTCCAACTGGCGGGCCAGCCGGAAGAGACGGTGCAGCGGGTAGTCGGTCAGCACGCCGAGCCCGCCGTGCAGGTGTTGCGCGGTATGCGCCACGCGCTGGCCCGCCTCGCACGCCCAGAAGCGCGCGATCGCGAGTTCGTCGGCCGCGTCGAGGCGCTGCTCGAGCCGCCACGCCGCCTGGCGTGCCGTGAGCCGGATGGCCTGCACGTCGATCCAGGCGTCGGCGGCACGCTGCGCGACGGCCTGGAAGGTGCCGACCTTCTGGCCAAATTGTTCGCGCTCGGAGACGTGGCGCGCGGTTAGGCGCAGCGCCTCGTCGCTGACTCCGGCCTGGAGTGCGGCAAGGCCCATCCAGGCTCGGTCCAGCATGAATCCGAGGATCGCCTCGCCCTGATCAGCCTCACCCAGCAGGTCGTCGCGCGACACACGCACGCCGTCGAACTCGACGACGAAGCGCGGGTCGAAGGTCGTCACTTGCTGGCGCACGAGGCCGACGCCGCGGGCGTTCGAGTCCACGACGACGACCCGCGCGCGCCCATCGGGCAGCCGCGCCGGGACGACGAGTCGCGTGGAAACCGCCGCGTGTGGCACATGCAGCTTGCGGCCTGTCAAGCGAAAATCGGGGCCGTCGGGCTCGAGCCGGGTTGCCAGCGGCACGGCCGGCGGCAGCGGACAGCCCTCTTCGTCGAGCGCGGCCGCGAGCAGCGCCTCGCCGCGCACGACTCGCGGCAACCATTCGGACGCCTGGGCCTCGCTGCCGAAATGCTCGATGGCGCCGGCGCAGATCACGACGCTGTGCAGGAAGGGCAGCGGCAGCGCGCTGCGTCCGATTTCCTCAAGCACGAGCACGGCCTCGACAAGCCCAAGCCCGATACCGCCGTGGCCTTCCGCGAGCGGCACGCCGAGCAGGCCGGCTTCGGCGAGCGCGGCCCACGCGGCAACCGGCTGGCGATCGGGATCACTCTCGACGGCAGCCCAGCCCGCGGTGGTCGTAAAGCGCGCCAGCACGCTGCGCGCGAGTTCCTGCAATTCACGCTGCTCGTCATTCGGATCGAAGTTCATCGCTCGGTTCTCCCGGCCGGATCGGACATCACCTGGCAACCCTTCAGTGCCGCGGCACGCGCGGCATGCCAAGACCAAAGAGTGCGATCAGATCGCGCTGCACTTCGTTGGTCCCGCCCCCAAAGGTGAGGAAGAGCGTTCCCTGATAGGCGCGCTCGATGCGGCCGCGGAGTTTTGCCTCCGGCGATCCCTGACGGATCGTGCCGTCCTCGCCGAAGACCTCGAGCAGGAGGCGGTAAACTTCGCAGAAAGTCTCGGTGCCGTAGACCTTGGTCGCGCTGGCGTCGGCCGGATCCAGGGTCGCGCGGGATGCGACGCGCAGGTTGAAGAGCCGCAGCGCCTCGATGCGGGCCCGAACCCGCGCGAGGTTGGCACGCACCCAGGGCTGATCGATGACGCGCCGGCCGTCGGCCAGCCGCGTCTCGCGGGCGAAGTCGCAGGTGTCCTCGTAGACCTGCGACACCATTCCGGGTGGGCAAATCGCGACTCGTTCGTAGTTGAGCTGGTTGGTGATGAGCCGCCAACCCTTGTCGACCTCGCCGATCAGGGCCGAATGCGGCACCCGGACCTGATCGTAGAAGGTCGTTGTCGTCCCAGATTTGACGATTGTCCCGAGTTCGCTCCAGGCGAAACCCCTGGCGCTGGTCGGCACCGCGAAGATCGAGATCCCCTTGTGCTTCGGTGCGTCCGGGTTGGTGCGTGCCGCGAGCCAGATGTAGTCGGCGTGGGCAGCGAGGCTGGTGTAGAGCTTCTGGCCGTCGATCACCCAGTCGTCGCCGTCGCGGACGGCACGGGTGCTGAGCGACGCGAGGTCGGTGCCGGCACCCGGCTCGGTGTAACCGACCGCGAAATGCAGCTCGCCGCGCAGGATGCGTGGCAGGAAGAACTCTTTCTGCTCGGCGCTGCCCAGCGCCATGATCGTCTGCGCGATGGCGTTGATCGTCAGCATTGGAATCGGTGCCAGCGCCCGCCACGCCTCGTCGTAGAAAACGAACTGCTCGATCATGCCGCGGCCCTGGCCGCCGTATTCGCGCGGCCAGCCGATCCCGAGCCAGCCGTCGGCCCCCATGCGGCGCGCGGCGGCGAGGCAGGCGGGCCCGCCGAGCAGGCCAGCCTCGACCTCGGCCAACACCTCGGCCGTCATCAAACTGGCGAAGTAACCGCGCAGCTCGCGCCGCAACTCCTGCTGCTCGGAAGTGAAAGCGAAATCCATCCCGCGCCTCTACCAGCGGCGGGCCTGCGAGTTCCACAGCGCTCGAACCACCACCGAGCAAATCCCTCGCCCCAGCAGGCCCGCTGCCCAAACCAACCCCCGAATCCGTGCCGCTTCCCGATCCATGTCCGCCCCCTCCTCTCGAGGCGGACCAGCTTCGCAGAGTCGTCATCGTCAACGCCAAACGTGGCCGAGCGAGCACTTACGATACACCGACGCCCGCGCGGCCGGGCTCAGAGCCAGAGCAGAATCCTCGGTTTCCGAGGATTCGACGTTTGTTCTCTTGGGAATCGGGCGAGTCGGGGCTTCGAGCAGAGGCAGGCTGGGGTGGCGGACGGCTGGCCGAGCAGGCTTTGGTCGCCTGCGGCACCGATTCTCGGGAGCAGGGGGGCAGATTGGGATGGGAGGAGGAGGCGACTTCCGCGAGGAGGAGCCACCGGGTCAGCCGCCGAGGCTGATCAGGCGCAGGATGTTGTAGGTGAGGGCGAAGAGGCAGGCGGCACCGAGGACCTTGTCGCCGCCGCGTCCCGGCATGTGGTCCAGACCACGATGCGTCTGGGCATCGGCGTTGACGGTCTCGGCCGTGGCCGCGCGCTCCTTGTAGATGACCTTGGCTTCATCGGTGGCCATCCGGCGACGCCAGGCAGCCACCGGCTCGCTGGCGCTCTCGCGTGGCAGGTGGGGATCGCGCGTGTCGCCCTCGCGCGGCTTGGGCAGCGGCACGTAGACGACGACGTCGCGCCCGGCGGCCGCGTCAATCGCGTCGTGGCTGGGGCTTCGGGAGTAAGCGTCTCTCGATCACGGAGTCCGTCGCTTGCCACGCTAACAAACATATCTTTAAGAATGAACGATTTCAAGAGCAACGCCGCGAAAACTTCGCCCCTCCGGGCCGCGTCTCGCAGCCCTTCGCCCGCGGCGGGCCGGCGCTCGGTGCGAAGCCGCTGGCCACTCCAGCCCGGGGCGTACGCGCCCGCAGGCCGGGGCGTCGAGCCCGTCTCCTGACCCCCCGTCTCGCCCCGCAACCTGCTCGCCGCCGGGGAGTGGGTCCCGGCGGACGGGCTCCCCCGAGCCTCTCGGCCCGCGCCCTGCCGAGGAACGCCCCGTCACGCCTCCGCCCGTATCCCGAGGGCGTCGGCGATTTCTGCTCACTCTCTCAGCCGGGCCGGCCCACCGTGTAGCGGGGCGCGCCTGCGAGGAAGGCTTGCACGTTGCCGGCGGTGACCTCCATCAGCCGGGCCCGAGCGGCGCGGGTGGCCCACGCCAGGTGCGGCGTGATCACGCACCGCGGGACTGCGAGCAGCGGGTGATCCGCAGGTGGCGGTTCGAGTGCCAGAACGTCGAGCCCCGCACCGCCGAGTCGTCCAGCGTGCAGTGCTGCGGCAAGTGCCGCTTCGTCGATGAGGGCACCGCGCGCGGTGTTGATCAGGATGGCTGCGGGACGCATCAGTGCCAGCCGGCGGGCGTCAATCAGTTGCCGGGTCGCGGGTGTGAGCGGACAGTGGAGGCTGACGACGTCCGCTGCGGCAAGGAGATCGTCAAGCGGAAGTCGCACGACCGTCTCGAGTGGGCCGCCGGCCGCGGACAAGGACGGGCGGGCCTGTGCGGCTGGATCCACGGCCGCGCCGGCATCCACCGTATACGGCCGGCCGCTGCTGCCCGTTGCCGACACCGGCCGCTGCGCAGCGATCACCCGCATCCCGAAGGCTGCGCCGATGCTTGCCACGCGCCGGCCGATGCGACCGAGACCGACGATGCCGAGCGTGCGGCCCTCGAGCTCGGCGAGCGGCTGCCGCCAGAAGCACCAGTCGACGGCCCGGCTCCATTCGCCCGCGCGCACCGCGGCGTCGTGCGCGCCACAGGCCGCCACCACCTCCAGCAGCAGGGCAAAGACGTGCTGGGCCACCGATGCCGTGCTGTACTCGGGCACGTTGCTGACGACGACGCCGTGATCGGCTGCGGCCGCGAGATCGACGACATCCGTTCCCGTCGCGATCACGGCGACGAACTCGAGTTCCGGCAAGGCCGCGAAGAGGGCTCGATCGAGCCGGGCCTTGTTGGTCAAGACAATCGTGGCGCCTCGCGCCCGGGCAACGATCTCGGCCGGTGCCGAGCGCGGATGGACGACGAGATCGCCGAGCCTTGCCAGCGCCTCCCAGGACAGGTCGCCCGGGTTCAATGCGGCGCCGTCGAGAACGACGATCCGCATCAGCTCGCTCGCCCGCCCCGGCGCGAGCCGGGTCCCGGTGCAGGGGCGCCCGCGTCCTCGCCAGCACCGGCACGCTCGCCCGCACGCGCCCCTGCACCGACGCCCGCGTCCGCACCTGCACGCTCGCCCGCACCTGCACCCGCACCGACGCCCACGCCTGCACCCACACCGACGCCCGCACCTGCACCCACACCGACGCCCGCGCCTGCACCCACACGCTCGCCCGCACCCTCCTGCGGCGCGCCGCCAGCGGGCTCGATCTGGGTGTGGGCGAGCGCCGGTGCATACTGGCTTGATGAGGCCCGGCGCAGCCCGAGCGGCCGTCCTCCGCCGAGTTCGAGCAAGTGGCGCACGAATGCATCCTGGCGGGCACGGGCCTGCTCGACCGGCACATCTCGGTTCAGGATCGCGAAGCTCACCTCGCCCCAGCGCTCGGTGCGCACGACACCGGCGAGCGCCGAGACGCCGAGGCTGCCGTAGGTTCCGGTCTTGCCGACCAGAGTGCCGCGCTCGCCTGGGCCGTCGAGGCGCTTGGCCAGCGTACCCGGATCGATTCCCGAGACCGGCAGCACGTCGTCGAGGGCAAGCCCCCGCGTCGCGAGCTGGCGCGACAGCGCCGCCAGCAGCGCCACCGTCGCCCGCGGACTCAGGCGGTTGGTGGTGCCGCCGCCCGCGGCGTCGTCGATCACGATTTCATCGCGCAGGACCGGTGCGACGCGCGCCCGGGCGATGCGCTCGACCTCCCGCGCACCCCCAATATGCTCGGCGAGCTGGCGGAAAATGTTGTTCGACCAGGCGTTGAGGGCGTCGATCTGCTCGAGGAGCGGCGCCGAACGGAACTCCACGAGCGGCGTCTCGGCCACGACACCCGCGGGCGGCGCACCCGCGAAGCCGAGGGTGCGACGCTCGGCGCCGGGCTCCAGGTCGTCGCGCGACGCTGGGAGTGAGGGGTTGCCCGCGAAGCCGAGCGGACGACGCCCAGAGACGCCCCCTTTCCCTGGCGAACTTGCAGCCGCGAAATCGAGCGTGACGCCCGCCAGCCGCCGGTCACCCAGCTCGGGATCGAGAGCCACGCTGCGCGGCCACGCCTCACGCGCCGCCCGGCCCTCGAACACCGCCGCCAGCGCCACTCCGTCCGGATCTTCGTGCCAGGAGAACACCAGCGGACCACGCACACGCAACGAGCCCCTCACCTCGCGCACACCGGCGCGCTCGAGCACCCCGAGCACGCGATGAGCACCCTCGGGCAGGAAAAAGACGTCGCCTTCGGTCTCGACCACGAGGTCGCCTTCGAGCACGCCCGAACGCACCGGACCCGCCGCGAGCACGCGAGTCGTGAAGCGGTGCTCGGGCGGGAAGTGCTCGAGCAGGGCCAGCGTCGAGGCAATCTTCGACACCGACGCGGGATGGACCGCTCGCGCGGCGAACCGCGAGGCGAGAACCGTGCCGTCCGCGGCGACCGCATGGACACCCTGCTCCGGGCCGAGGAGACGCGCCGCCGCGGCATCGAGTGGTGCCGCCGCGGCCCGCCCCGAACCGAGCAGCGCCCAGCACGCGAGCACAGCGGCATGGTGCCGCCGAAAGAGCCGGTGTCCCCTCATCGATGTGCTCCGCGCGGCATCCCTCCACTCGGTCGGTCGCGACCCGAGGCCGATCGAGAGTGTCGATCCCTGCGCGCCCTCGCAACCCGAGCGCGCGACGCATCCCGCGCAGGTCACACCCTCGATTGATGTATTCAAGAACGCCCCGAATCGACCTCCTGCCACCGCCGACGCCCCGCGGATCAGCCCCGGGCCGTCTCGGCGGCCGCGTCCGGTGGTCGGACCAGACCGGCGCGCCGCGCTGCGGCGAGCGCATCGACCGTGCCCACCCGCCGGATGAGCTGCGCCAGCTCACCACGGAAAGCCTCGCGCTTCACCGCAAGCTCGGCCCCTTCGCCCTCGAGCAAGCCACGCTGGCGGGCCAGCTTCAGCGCCGAACCGAAGAGGGCGCGCGAGCGGGCCTCCTCACTGCGCAGACGCTTCTGCAGCAGGAGCTGGTTGGCCCGCCGATCGCAGCACGCAAAAAATTCCGGCTCGGCCACAATCCCCCCGCCGCCCGCCGCGGCGATCTCCTCGGCCACCACCAGATACGCCTCCAGCAGCGGTCGCAGCACGCGATGCGAAAGCAGCGGCGACAGTCCGCCGACGGTCTGGCGGATCGCGGCCTCGCCTTCGCCGAGAGCGCGTTCCCATGCCGGGGCACGGCTCGCGAGGTCGCCCATCAGCTCCGCACGGAACGCCTCGCGATCCGGAAAGAAAAACTCGAACTTGAGCAGATCACGCAGGGCCATTGCCTCGCGCCAGAAGATCTCGCGCCGGTGTGCGGTCGCGCGCATGGCACCGAGCAACGCGACCTCGGCGATCGCGCCGGCAAGGAAGAAATGGACAATCGTGTTGCGATAATAGGCAGCGGCGAGATGTCGGTCGGGGCCGATCAGGAACACCGGCTCCGGGCCGTCGCGGTAAGCCTGCAGCACGCCACTCTGCACCAGCGCCTCGAGCGCCTGATCGAGCGCGCCGGCGGTCGCCAGCGCCCCGTCGCCGGTCGTCGGGATACTGCGCTTGCCTACGTACTCGACCACGGGGCCGACCGAACGCTCGACCTGCCGCCGCGTCAGGGCCTCGTCGACGGCGCCGAGCAAGGCCAGGGTGACCAGCGAGACATCGGTCACGGGCGTGACGCGATTGATGCGGACCGCGACCTCGAAGGCGAGCTTCTGCACCTCGAGCGATTCCTCGGTCGGGGGCCGATCGTTCCCGGCGGGGCCGAGCGTGCCACGCAACGAGAGAGGCTCGCCGAACGACAGATGGATCGCACCGAGCCGGCGCTGGAACGAGCGCACCAGCCGGATGAACCAGCCGAGGCTTTCTTTCTGCTTGGGCAGCCCACGCTGCTCGGCGGCATAGTCCTGGACGTCCTGGATCTGGTCGTAGGCGATCGAGACCGGAACGAGCCAGACGTCCTCGGCCCGGCCGCGCCGCCAGGCATCCACCACGTAGGCCAGCATCCCGTAGCGCGGCGGCAGGAGCTTGCCGGTGCGCGAGCGCCCGCCCTCGATGTACCACTCGAGCGAAAATCTCTTCTCGACGAGGTAATCGACGTACTGGCGGATGACGAAGCGGTAGATCGGGTTGTCCTGAAAAGCGCGCCGGATGAAGAAGACCCCGCTCCGCCGCACCAGCGGACCGATCGGGAAGAAGTTCATATTGATGCCGCCGGCGGTGTGGTTCGGCGGATGGCCGGTCTCCCAGAGGGCGTACTGCAGGACGAGGTGGTCGAGATTCGAGCGGTGCGAAGGCAGGAAAACGACGCAGGCGCGCTGGCTCAACCGGGCGATTGACTCGAGCCGGCCGCGGTCGTAGCGCAACGCCTCCTGATACCCGAGCGTGTAAAGCAGATGGATCAAATAGGCCGCGAGCTCGGCGACCCGCCGGCTGTGCTCGGCCGCCATCTCGCGCAGGTAGCGGCCCGCACGGCGCAGACCGCGGCGTTCCGAGATGCCGAGCTGGCGTGCAAGGGCCGCGACCCCGGCGCGGAACACGGGCCGCGCCACGATCTCCTCGCGCACCAGGCGCGGCACCTTGAAGCGACTGCCGCGGGCTGCGCGCTCCGCTCGCTCAAGGGCAAGCTGCGCCTGCCGCTCGACGAACGAGACGAGTCCGGCGGTCTCGGCCGGATCGGCACCTCCGATCTGGTGCCAGCGCCGGCGCAGTACCGAGGCCCGCGCTGGTTCGGCCACCACGATGCGGCAACGCTCGGGGTGCCGGCGTCGCAGCCACCACGCCGACAAGGCGCCCGGACTCCAGGGGTCGCCGACCCGGAGCAATTCGCGGATGGGTCGCGGCCGTCCGCCATGGCTATCCGTCCGTCCCCACACCACGCGCAGGGGTGCCAGCAGTGGATCTTCCGCCATGCAGAGCAGCGCCTCGAGCGCGGCCCCGCTCCGGCCGGACCGGAGGCGGCGGCTCGGGCGCAATGCGACCACATGGACCTCGCTCGGCGCGACCTCGGCCGGGCGGTGGTCATCAATCCAGTGTTCGATCATTTTGCGCTCGACGCGATTCCGGGCATCGAGCACGAACGCCACCGGCACGCCCGCGAGCCCCGGCCAAGCCGCAGCGGCGACCGCGGGGGGAACGCTCGCGGTGGCGAAAGCGCGCGGGCTCGGTTCGGTCGCGGCCATACCCCAGATCAAGCATGAGAGGACCGGGCAAGACCAGCCAGTCACGTCTTCTCCTCCCACGCGGGGGCACTGGCCCGCACCACGACGGGGAGCCCCATCGCGAAGGCAGCGCCGCACGCGGCCTCCTCCCGCACCGGGGCACGGGCCCGCACCCCAGCGGGGAGCCCCATCGCGAAGGCAGCGTCGCACGCGGCCTCCCCTCGCGCCGGGGCACGGGCCCGCACCACAGCGGGGAGCCCCATCGCGAAGGCAGCGCCGCACGCGGCCTCCTCCCGCACCGGGGCACGGGCCCGCACCACGACCGCCTCCCCCGTGCGCCGCCCGGGGCCCGCGCTTCCCTCGCCCGGATCGGGATGGCACAACTCGACCGTCGCCGAGGTCCCCGTGTCCGCCCAGGCCGAGTTGACGCACGAAATCGACCAGAGCCCGCCTGGTCCTGCCACCGCGGCTTTCTTCGACCTCGACCGGACGCTGATCGAAGGCTTCTCGGCGCTCACCTTCGTCCGCGCCGGGATGACCAGCGGGCTCTTCGGAGCCGCACAGATCTTCGACCTCACCATGGCCGCGGCGAGCTTCGAGATCGGCACGCTCGGGTTCTCGGCCTTCATGGGCGGCATGAGTCAGGCGCTGCGTGGCATCGCCGAGCAGGACCTGCGCGTCTTCGGCGAGCACCTCTTCGACGAGCGGATCGCGGCGCGAATCTTCCCGGAGGCACGCGCCCTGGTCGAAGCCCATCGACGGCGCGGCCACACGCTGGCGGTCGTGTCCTCGGCCACACCCTTCCAGGTCGACCCGGTGGCGCGCTCGCTCGGGATCCCACACGTCATGGCGACACGGCTCGAGAGCCGCGACGGCAAGCTCACCGGCAGACACCTCTCGCCGGCCTGCTGGGGCGAGGGCAAGGCGGCCGCCGCGCGCGAGGTGGCGGCCGCGCATGATTGCGACCTCGGACGGAGTTTCTTCTACACCGACAGCGACGACGACCTGCCGCTGCTCGAGATCGTCGGCCACCCGCGCCCGATCAATGCCACGCGGCGCCTGGCCCGAATTGCCGCCCGACGCGGCTGGCCAAGCAGAAACTTCGCCCGGCGCTCGTTTCCGACGCTCGACGAGAGCCTGCGCACCGGGCTGGCGCTGGCGAGCTTCGGCCCCGCCCTCCTGCTCAGCCTGCCGGCGTGGTGGGCGACGGGGGAATGGCAACGCGCGCTCAATCTGGCGACCTCGACCTTCAGCGAGCTCGCGACAGCCCTCGCCGGGATCGAGATCCGCGTCCAGGGCGAGGAGCATCTCTGGTCGCAACGGCCGGCGGTCTTCATCTTCAATCACCAAAGCGGCCTCGACGCGCTGCTGATCGCCAAGCTGCTGCGCCGCGACTTCGTCGGTATCGGCAAGGCCGAACTCCAGTCAAGCCCTTTCTTAGGACCGCTCCTGCGCCTGGCCGGAACCGTCTTCGTCGATCGCTTCGACCACGACCGCGCGATCGAAGCGCTGCGCCCCGCGGTGGAAGCTTTGCGCAGCGGTCTCTCGCTCGCCATCGCCCCCGAGGGCACACGCAGCGCCACGCCGCTGCCCGGGCCGTTCAAGAAAGGGGCCTTCGTGATGGCGACGGCGGCCGGCGTCCCCATCGTGCCGATCGTGCTGCGCAACCCGCTCGAAGCCCTGCCGCGGCACTGGCTGGTGGTTCGGCCGGCGACCATTGACGTCACGGTCCTGCCGCCGATCCCGACGACCGGTTGGACGCACGACGACGTCGACCAACACATCGCCCTGGTGCGGCAGATCTACCTCGAGACACTCGGCCCGGCGCGGGCGAGCGTCACACCGGCACGAGACCCATGATCATCTGGCGCCAGCGGGTGCGCGAGTCGTCGGCCGGACCGAGGAGTGAACTCACCTGCTCGTCCTCCAGCACGGCCCCGAGCACGACGGCCCCGATGAAAGTCAATGACCGCAATCGCCCTTCATCGGAATCCATGCCCTCGCGTTGGAGTGCCTGGCGCAGCAACTGCCAGACCGGAGTCATCACCTCGCGGTCGGAATAGAGCCGCAGGCTCGGCGCGCGTTCGCCTTGCAGGTCCAGCCAGATCCGGATCAGCCGACGGTTGGCCCACGCGTAGTCAATATAGTGTTCGAACACCGCTCGTGCGCTGGCCCCGTGTTGCAACAAGCCACGCGCCGCGGCGAGGTAGTCCGTCGCGAGAACGTGCACGCACTCGCGATAGAGTTCTTCCTTCGACGAGAAATAGTACCCGAGTGTACCGACGGTCACGCCGGCGTCATGCGCGATGTCACGCAAGCCCACGCCCTCGTAGCCCCGTTTCGAGAAAGCCTCGATCGCCGCCAACCGCAGTCGCTCCATCGGGTGCCCCGCTCGCGCCCCTGCCCCCGCTTGTGCCGCCATACGGACCAGCTTCCAGCGTGGCCGAGCTAGCGCAATTGACGAGCGGCGTTTCGTGCGAGAAAGGACGACATGGACGACACCCCGACTGGAACGCGCATCCTGAGAGAGGCCGACGCCACCCCCTCTGTGCTCCGCGACGTGGACATCGCCGTGGTGGGGTATGGCAACCAAGGGCGCTCGTGGGCCCGGAACCTGCGCGATTCCGGGCTCGCGGTGCGGGTCTGCGCCCGGGCCGACGCTTCGCGCGAGATGGCCGCTGCGGACGGTTTCGAGCCGGGAACGATCGAGTCCGCCAGCTCGGCCGACGTGCTCTGTGTCCTCGTTCCCGATGACGTGATCCCCGAGTTGGCGCTTGCCCCCTCGCCGCGCGCGCTCACCGTCGTTGCCAGCGGTTACACCCTCGCCTTCGACCGTTTTCGACCCGAGGGCGATCTCGGCATGATCGCGCCGCGCATGCTCGGACCCGAAGTGCGCCGTTGCTACGAGGAGGGCGCGGGCTTCATCACCGCCATCGGCGTGCACCGCGACGTCACCGGCACCGCCCGCGCCCGCACACTGGCGCTGGCCCACGCGCTGGGCGGCTTGCGCGAGGGAGCAATCGAGTTGAGTGCCCGTCAGGAAGCTGTGATCGACCTCGCCGTCGAGCAGGTGCTCTCGCCGGCCCTCGCTCACGTCAGCCAATCGTTCCTCGCGACGATGCTTGCCGAGGACATCCCGCTCGAAGCCATCCTCTGCGAACTCTTCCTCTCCGGTGAGGTCGAGCGCACCTACCGCCGGCTGCGCGAGGAAGGCTTCGCCCGTCAGATGGAGCACCACTCGCCCACCAGTCAGTACGGCCAGCTCTCCCGGCGGGGACGCTACGACCAGGTCGATCTGGCGACGACGATGCGGGAATTGACGGCCGACATCACCTCGGGTCGCTTCGCCGACGAATGGGATGGCGAGCGCCGTGCCGGCCACCTCCGGCTGGCGGCGCTCAAGCAGGAGCACTGCGGCGCCGCCGTGCGCGAGTTCGAGGCCGGTCTCCGCCGCCTGCTCGGGCCCCTCTCGGCCGAGCCAGACCCGCGCGACGACTGACGCGCCTCGTCGCCCCGCCCCATCGAACGACAGCGCAAACCCTCCACGCGATCGTGGCCGATCGCGGCAGAGAACGATGCGCGCATTTGTCTTCTGCGCACCCAGGCGACCCTTCTCCACCGCCGGGCCGGAACGGAGTCGGTCGCTCGTCCGGACCGAGCGTGACTTGCGCGCCACCGTCTGCTCAGAGAGGCGCGGCGATCGTCCGCCCGAGAAACCGAGGAGAACGGGACATGGCAGAGGTCAAGGTCGAAGGGGAAGTTGGCGCCGGCGTCGCGGCGGTGTGGGAGCTGGTGCGGGACTTCGGCGCCATCGGCCGCTGGAACCCCGGCCTCGAATGCACCTGCGACGGCACGGACGTCGGCGCGGTGCGCGAGATCAACCTGGGTGGTGCCGTCATCCGCGAGCGACTTGAAGCGCTTGACGATGCGGCCCGGAGCTTCTCCTACTCGATCCTCTCAGGCCCGATCCCGGTGACTGACTACCTCGCCACTGTGCTGCTCACGGATCTCGGCGGCAACCGGACGAAGGTCACCTGGTCGAGTCGCTACGAGCCGGCCGGCCTGCCCGAGGCCGACGCCCGCAAGCTGCTCGAGGGCATCTACCTCGGTGGCATCAAGGGCATTAATCGCACACTGGCCGGCTGACCGGTCCGACCACGCCACCGGGAAGGAGAGCAGCCGTGCCGCTCGACGCCGACATCCGCCAAATAATGGACCTGCTGGCGCCTCCCGGCGCACCCGATCTGCCCGAGCTCGGACTCGCGCAGGCGCGCGCGTTCTCGAGCGCCCGGGTGAACCTGATGGGCCCCCCCGAGCCGGTGGGCCGAGTCGAGAACCGGGAGATCCCGGGCCCCCTCGGCCCGATCGGCATACGGGTCTACCAGCCGGAAGGCTCTGGCCCCTGGCCGGTGATCGTCTTCTTTCACGGTGGCGGCTGGGTGCTGTGCAACCTCGATACCCACGACGGCACCTGCCGCCGGCTCTGCAATCTGACCCAGGCGGTGGTGGTTTCGGTCGACTACCGGCTGGCCCCCGAGCATCGCTTCCCGACCCCCCTCGAGGATTGCTACGCCGCGGTGTGCTGGGTTGCGGCGCACGGCAACGAAATCGGCGCGGACGGTTCCCGCATGGCGGTGGCCGGCGCGCGCTGGGCTCGCTCGTCTCTCGCCTGGCCCGTAGCGCTGTTACGGGCGGGCAGGCGGGCGCTCAGTCAGCGTCACATACACGT
>SXLG01000117.1 GCA_005777805.1 Pseudomonadota bacterium | reverse complement strand
GCTCGGCCTCCACGATCCTGCCCTCGTCGATCAGCTCGGCGAACTCGAGCCAATTCTCGCCGAAGCCGAAGCGCACATATCGGATGCTGTCGTCATGAGAGAATCTCCTCTGTGTCGCATTCCTGCTTGCAATCGCTTCTTCGTCAAACTCGGAGACCTGGTCCGCCGGCAAGACTTCTGAAGAGAGCCACATGACTCGCGATCATGCTCTCGAGGGCATACGAGCCCTGGACCGACGCGGCGGCCTGGCGCCCGAGCCGGGCAGCCAGCTCGGGATCGTCGATCAGCCGGCGCGTCACCGCCGCTAGTGCTGCCGGGTCGCCCGCAGGGAAGAGAAGACCCGTCTCGCCCGCGCGGATCACGTCGCTGTTGGCGGGTATCGCCGAGGCCACCACTGCGAGCCCGGCGGCCATCGCCTCGAGAAGGCTGTTGGATGTTCCTTCGAAATCGCTCGCGAGCCAGAAAGCGTCGTAATCTGGCAAGAGTGATGCCGCATCAGGCTGGTGACCGCGAAAACAGATTCGCGAGCCGACTGCTGTGCGAGCCACGTGGCGTTCCAGCGCCGGCCGCTCGGGGCCATCACCCATCAGGTCGAGCTTTACTGCGAGCCCGGCCTGGGCGAGTTGGCGAGCGGCTTCGATCAGCACGTCGACTCGCTTTTCGGGGGAGAGTCGTCCGACGAAAGCGATCCGGAAATCGTCGCCGGATTTCTGCCCTGACGACCTGCATTGCGGTGCAGTGGACTCGATGCCGTTGGGGATGATCGCGATCCGCTCGGCCGCGAAGCCCGCGGCACGAGCATCCTCCGCGAGAGCCCGTCCGTTGACCACGACGCCACTCGTGCGCCGGACGAGACGTCGATCGAGCCAGCGCTGCCAGGGCGTCTTGAGCTCCTTCTGGCCGCGCTCGGTGGTGACAATCCAGGGCCGCCGCCGGCCGTCGTGCAAAAGACGGACGTGTGCGTTGGCCGTAAACATCCAGCTATGGATCACGTCGGGGTCGATCGCGCGCAGTAATGCGCGCAGGCGGCGGAAGGTGCCCAGATCGAACTTCCGGCGCTTGCCGATGACATGCACGGGAATGCCGGCTTCGCGCAGCGCCGCCTCGAAATGACCGCCACGGTGCAGAGCCAGCACATGGGGTTTGAACTCCTCCCGCGGCAGGTTCGAGGCCAGCAACGCGAGCTGCTTCTCGGCGCCGGCCTGGTCGAGCGTGGCGATGACGAAGGCGATGCGAAGCGGCGAAAATGGCCCCGCCTGCGCACCCACCCTCACCGCAACCACCCCCCGGGGGGCTCCAGCGAGATCGGGCCGTCGATGAACTCGCGGTGCCAGAGCTCCAGCATGAGCAGGTTCCAGAGCCGAAAGTGGTCGGCCTTCTCGTTCGCGACGTGACGGTCGAGCATCTGTGCCATGGCCTCGCGCCGGAAGTAGCCCCGACCTAGCGCACGCGACGAGAGCAGGGTGTCGTAAGCAAACTCGCGCAACTCGCTACGCAGCCAGCGATCGATCGGGACGCCAAAGCCCATCTTGGGCCGGTCGATGACTGAATCGGGGACGAGCCCCCGCAAGAGCGAGCGCAACGCCACCTTCTTGGTGAAGCCGCCGAGCTTCAGCGCCGGCGGCAGAGCGGCCGCGAACTCGACCACCCGATGGTCGAGCAGAGGCGAGCGCACTTCCAGCGAATGCGCCATGCTGGCGATGTCGACCTTCACCAGCAGGTCGTCGGGCAGGTACATGAGAGCATCGGCGTCCTGCAGGCGCTCGACCAGCGTCGCCCCGTCGGATCCCGCCACGAGCGCATCGAGTCGATCGAGCGCGTCGCGCCCGCCAAGCGTCTCAAGGAAGGCTGGTGTACAAAGTCCGCGCTTGGCTTCTTCGTCGAAGAACGCGATCCAGGCCGCGTAACGCCGTATCGGCATACGGGCCAGCACTTCGAGGAATCGCCCGGCGCGATAGGGCAACGATTTCGGGGCCGCCCCGCGCGGCACGAGGGCCGTGACCGTGCGGGCAAGGGCCGCCCGCAAGGGCCGCGGCAGAACGTCCACCCAGCCCGCGACCCGCGCCATCAAGTACCGATCGTAGCCGGCGAACGATTCGTCGCCGCCGTCGCCGCCAAGCGCGACCGTGACCGACTGCCGCGTCATTTCGGCCAGCATGAACGTCGGCAGCGCCGAGGAATCGGCGAAGGGTTCGCCGTGGTGCCAGACGAGGCGCGGTAGGATCGCCGCTGCGTCCGGTCGGACGATCCTCTCGTGATGGTCGGTGCCGAGGTGGCGCGCCACGCGCTCGGCGTGCGGCGATTCGTCGTAAGCCGCCTCCTCGAAGCCGATCGAGAAGGTCTGGATGCGCCCCATGCCGGCGCGCGCCATCAGCGCGACGACCAGGCTCGAATCGATCCCCCCCGAGAGCAGCGCACCGAGCGGCACGTCGCTGCGCATGCGGACGCGGACTGCGTCTTCGATGAGCGTGCCCAGCTCGGCGAGGAGATCGGCCCTGGGGGCCGTTGCGCGCGGCTGGTGCCGGATCGTCCAGTAGCGCTCAATGATGAGCTTGCCGTCCCGGAGACAGAGCGTATGCGCCGGGGGAAGCTTGCGAATGCCGCGGAAGGCACTCGCCGCGCCCGGCACGTAGCCGTAGGTCAGGTAGTCGCCGAGCGCCTCGGTGTCGGCTTCCGCCCGCACTTCCGGGTCGAGCAGGAGAGCCCGCGGCTCGGAGGCAAAGGCGAGCCCGCGCCCGTCTGCCCGGTAGAAGAAAGGCTTCTTGCCGAGCCGGTCCCGTGCCGCGAAGAACGTCCGGGTGCGCGCGTCCCAGAGGGCCAGGGCGAACATGCCGGGGAGGTGGCTCACCATGCGCGCGCCTTCGTCCTCCCAGAGATGGACCAGGACCTCGGTATCGCTCTCGGAGTGGAAGGTGTGGCCGCGCGCGATGAGCCGCTCGCGCAGTGCCGCGAAGCCGTAGATCTCGCCGTTGAAGACGACGCGAACCGTGCCGTCTTCGTTGGCGAGCGGCTGCTGGCCGCGCGGCGAGAGGTCGATGATGGAGAGCCGGCGGTGGGCCAGGCCGACGCCACAGCCCAGCCAGAACCCATCGTCGTCCGGGCCGCGGTGACGCAGGACGCCGCTCATCCGACGCAGGAGATCGCCGTCGATCGGACGCGCCGGATCGTGCCAGACCTGCCCTGCGATGCCGCACATCGTGCTTCCGTCCCGCCCCGCGATGTCGCACGTCGGGAAGCGATGTCCGACCGCGGGCTCTCCGTGCTAGCCTCGACCCCGACCGGAGGCAACGGCCGCGTGGGGCGTCTCCTCGGAAAATTATACCTGAGTGCCCTGCTGGCGCTCTTCGTGGCGCCGCTAGACAACTACCTATTTCGCTGGGGTCTCCTGCCGCTGCGTCCGACCATCCTCTTCGCGCTCGGCTTCGCGCCCGTCGCGGCGATGGCCCTGCTGCGCTGGCGCAAAGCCGGGCTGCCGCTTGCCGATCCCGCCGACGCCGGCTCGAGCAACGCGCTGCTGATCGCCGCCTATGCCTACGTGACAGCGGTCTACCTGCTCTGGACCCTCCTGCCCGAGGCCACGCCCCCCGGCGACGGAGCGGACATTCTTCGTGTCTACGGGCTGGTCAACCTGCTCGCAGCGACGTGGTGCGCGCGCGCGGGGCTCCGCCAGGAAGATCTCCGCTTCGTCCTGCTGCCGGCCTTCATGGTCCTCGTCGCAACCATGGGCATTGACGTACTCGAACCGGGTACGTTCTCGCTCGATGGCTACCGTGCGGCCGGCATCGCGGAGAACTCCAACCTGGCGGGTTTCAGCGTGGTGCTCATCACCGCAGCCATGGTCGCCTACGACCGGCCGCGGCTGGTCGACATGGGACTGCTCGCGATCTGTGCAGCGACAATCGGCACCACGTTCTCACGCTCTGTCCTGCTCCTCCTGGGTCTTCTGCTCGGAATCTGGTGTGGCGCCATGCTTCTCTGGGCCTGCCGGAGCTCGACGGGGGCCCGGGTCGGTTTCACCAGTGCCGCGGGGACCGTCGCAGCGGCGGCGGTCCTGCTCGCTGTGGGAATCGCCAATGGCGATGTCCTGCGCTGGGTCGAGAACAAACGGGTCACGACCCTGCTCGCCACGGACGGCCCCGAGAGTTTGCTGGCCTCGAGCGATCGCGCGCGCTGCGCGCGCTACAGCCTTGACGCCCTGCCGGGGCATTGGTGGCTCGGCCGGGGAACGGGCTACACGCGCTCGCTCGAGATGGGGCCGCACAACATGGTGCTTGAACAATGGGTCTCCAACGGTGTCCCCGGCGTGCTCGGCCTGGCCGCACTGCTTGGCGCCGGGGCTGCGGCGGCCTGGCGCCGGCGATCAGCCGCAGCGGCGGCGGTGGTCGCCCTGCTCGCCGCCGAGTGTCTCTTCAGCCACAACCTGCTCGACGAGAGAGCACCGCTGCTCGTGCTCGGGCTCGTGATGGGAGTGACGCGACGCGCGGGATCAGGCTGGGGGACGTGCCTCGCGCAGCGCGCACACGGCCACCATGGCCAAGAGGGCCAGGGTGGCGACCGCCACCGCGCCGAGAAGGATCCGGGCGAGTGAGAGCACCGGCGAGCGCTCGACCCAGAAGGGTTCGTCGATGACGTAGAGCCCGGCTTCCGGACGCAGGTTCCGCGCCGAGATCTCGTCGTAGAACGACCGGAGCCGAGTCGCGAAATCGACGAGCTGCGCATTGGCCGCCGAAGCTCGCTCGGCAAACTCGCCGGGGACGACATCGGGGGGGCCTCCCGCCGCACCCCGCGCCTCCTCCTGCAAGAGTTCGATGAAGCTCAGGGCCTCGGCGGCCTCGACCGCGCGCAGCTTCGCTTCCAGAACGCGGTCGTTCAGTTTCTGCCGGTAGACCACATCCTGGGTGCGCTCACGGAGTTCGATCAGCTCGTCGATGATCCCGCCCCCGACCTGGGCGATCATGCCCGCTCCGGGGAGCATCGCCGCCCCTCCCGCGGAGAACCCGGCGCGGCCCTCGGCCGGAGCTGCACCTGTCGCCCGGGCGGCCTCCCCGGCGCCGCCCTCGGAGACATACGCGAGATAGTTGCCCTCGAGCTCCCGGGCGCGCTGCTGCGCGCCATCGAGTGCGCGCTTGGAGGTCTCCCGGCGGTAGCGCAGTGCCTCGTCCGTCGCTTGGGGCGCGCGCCTGCGAGCGAGCTTGGCCCCGGTCAGCACCGCCGGTACGACGGCGACCTCGACAAAGGCGCTGACCTGTTCGCCAAGATCGATCACCGTCTCGCCATCGCGGCCGCGCACCAGCGTCGCACCAGGCAGCTCGGCAAGCTCCGTTGCCACGGAGGAAAGATTCTGGGCCGTGCGGCGCAAGAGTTCTCCGGTGAGGAGCGGATCCGCCGCCGCCGCTGCCTGGGTGGCGGGCAGAGCCGAGGCCAGCGCCACGTCGTACCCGAGAACGCCTCGGGTCTCGTCGGCGATTCGCGCCCAGGTCGCCGGGATATCGAGCAGGACCTTCTCGACCTGGGCGGGGGCCAGCGCGACCGGTGAGCGGGACTCCCAGGCGAGCCGGAAGGTATTCGTCTGCAAGCCCTTCAGGCGCGCCGTGAAGTCGTCTTCGAGTTCGCGGCGCTCCGCCGCCGAGAGGCGGCTGTCGCGCAACTTGACTGAGTACTCGGCGCGCAGCTCCTCGCGAGCCTGGTTCGACTGTGTGATGAAGAAGGACCTCTTGAAGCGATCGAAGTCCTCGACCGGCCCGAGATCGTTCTCGGCGTAGACCCGCTCCAGCACGACCGGCGCCACGAGATCCTGCGGGCTGAAGCGCAGGCCGTTGGGATAGTTGCCCTCGCTGACACCGTCGAAGGGGAAGCGCAGCCCGATGCTGGCGACCGTGGTGCCGGGGAAGACGGTGCGCACGAGGATGGCGAGACCGCCATACAGAGCGAGAGCCGCGAGCGTGCCGAAGAGGATCGCCCGCATGTGGCGCCAGAGAAAGGCCAGCAGCGGCAACGCGGTGGTCCCATCCTGCCCGCTCAGGGTCGCCTGCCCCTCGGGCGAATGCGGGCGCTGGATCGGGGTGCTCATCGGGATCGAATCCGGACCTCCGTTAGACCGCATGCCCGATCGGGTCAACTTGAGGTACGTCTCCCGGCTCCTCGACGCGACCGTCGGGTACGTGCGAGACTGCGATCGACGCGGCCCTGGGGCTCCACCCGCACGAGGCCTGCCAGGACGCGGGTGACAACGATCGGCGGGCTGGTCATCGGAAGAGAGATCTTGTCCGTGGTCATCATGCACTTGCGCACGAAGCCTGCGGCAGGCCGGATCCTGCCGGCCCCGTGGCCCCGGACCCACCGCGAGACTGCCCGATGCGCCTGACCCTTGTCGTCGCTTCTCTTGCCACCGGCGGCGCCGAGCGTGTTCTCTCCACACTCGCCAATCACTGGACCGCGCGCGGGGACGCGGTCGCGCTGCTCACGCTGAGCCCAGCCGCCACGGACTTCTTCCCGGTCGATCCGCGAGTGGTGCGCGTCGGACTCGACCTCACCGAAACTTCCGGGTCGACCCTTCAGGCCGCAGTCGCCAATGCAGGGCGTATCCGCGCACTGCGCCGAGCCGTGCGGCAGCAGGCTCCCGACGTCGTGGTGAGTTTTGGCGATCAAACCAACGTGCTGGCCCTGCTCGCGACCATCGGGCTCGGGGTGCCGGTCGTCATCAGCGAGCGGACCAACCCTCACCGGCACGACCCCGGGCGCATCTGGCGAGTGGCTCGCTCCCTCTCCTATCCTCTGGCCGGGGCGATCGTCGTGCAAAACGAGCACATCGCCACTTGGGCGAGGGAGCGGATCCCGCGGGTTTCGTGCTGGATCATCTCGAATCCCATCGCACTCCCCTGCTCGCCGCAGCCCGCGGCAAGGACGGAGGAGCCCCTGCGGCGCATCGTGACCATCGGCCGCCTGACGTCCGAGAAGGGCTGCGATGTCCTGCTCGAAGCCTTCGCGCGCATCGCGGGCGAGCTGCCGCAGTGGACCCTTCGGATCATCGGCGAGGGACCGAACCGCGCAGCGCTGGTCGAGCAGGCTCGGCGGCTCGGCCTCGCCTCACGCATCGAGTTCACCGGCGTGCTGGTCGAACCCTGGGCGGGGATCGGCGAGCTCGACCTCTTCGTGCTGCCGTCGCGCTATGAGGGAGAGCCCAACGCTCTCCTCGAGGCGATGGCGGCGGGCGTGCCGGCCATCGCTTCGCGGGCGTGCGGCGTGCTGGACAACGGACGGACCGGGCTTGTCGTGCCGGAGGACGATCCCGGCGCGCTGGCCCAGGCCATCGTGCAGCTCGCGCGAGATCGACCCCTTGCACGCCGGCTCGCGTTGGCCGCGCGCGAGAAGATGGCGGACCAGAGTCCGGCCCGGATCCTGGCCGAGTGGGATCGAGTCCTCTCGAGCGTGCAACAGAGTTCTTCAAAGGCCCGAGGGCACGCCACGGCCAACCGATCGCCCGACAAGACTTGACGGCAGAACCTCGCCCCGCGCCACGGATTCGGACTCTGTCTTGCGACCGCTCCTGGGCACGGCCGCGCGCGCCCGGTCAGGCCCGTGCCTCGAACTTCTCCGGTTTCAATTCGGTGCGACGATCTCGATGCGGTACAGCCGCCCGCTGGTCTGTGGGTTGGCGCCGTCAGAGGTCGAGAAATAGAGGGCTGTGGCCCAGTGCGAGTAGGCGCCACCCCCCTCTTCGCGGATCTCCTTGTGAACGCTGTTGGCCGGCCCGAGCGGCTTGCCATCCTCGGTGAGCTGCAGGCGACTCGCCTGGGGGTCGCTGGGATCGCTGGCAAAGGGTTCCCATTCGGGGGGCAGGGCGATGATCCAGGCCTCGCCGATTTCGGCACGCATCCTCTCGGGATCGAGGGCCAGCGGCGCAGGAGCCGCGGTCGCGTCAACCTCCCGGGGAACATCGGTCTCGTCCCCGGAGGGTGCGACCACCTCGCTGTCAACCGACTCCGTGGGGCCCTCTGCCGCCGGCGGGAGCCCTGCTCCAGAATCCGCCACCTCTGGCACCGCGAGCGGGGAGGGATTCCTCGAAGGCGACGGTTCGCAGGCTACCAGCAAGAGGCTTAGCCCCGCCACGACCGCGGTCTCGATCGTCCGGGGGGCCGCCCCGCCCTGGCCACTCGACACCAACCTTCTGTGGAATGTCATACGTCCACTCCTGTCATGACCCACCGGCGACCGCAAGAATCCGTCGTGCCCCTCTCAGCGCCGGCCGAGCCGCCGCCGCAACGCCTGGGTCCAGCGCCACGAGCGCGAACTCTGGATCAACGTGAGCAGGCGATCGCGGTGCGCGACCTGATCGATCAGCTCGCGGCGTTCGGTCTCGAGAACCGCGATGCGCCGCTCGAGCCTGACGATCTCGCCGCGCTGGCGGGCCTCGACCCGTTGCACCATCGCGAGTTCGAAGCGCAGCTTCTCGACCTCGGCGCTGAGCGTGCCCAGCGTCTCATAGACCGAGCCTCGCTCGGCTGCTGGCCCCACTCCGGTCGCAGGTGGCACCCACGCCCCCGACGCGGGAGAGGACGCCCTCTCCCGCGAATTCTCGGGGGCGACAGGCCCACGCGCTGGAGGCGAGATTGCGGAATCACCCCCATCGTCGGCGCGCGCCCCAATCGGTGCCGCGTCGGGCGGGGCGGGGGGTACGGCCCGTTCGAGCCGCGCCTGCAGATCGCCACGCACGGGCATGACTGGCGAGTAACCACAGACTCGACCACCCGTGCAAGGCCGGAGAACCTCCGCTTGATCCGCGGCCGGTCCGGGTTCGGGAGGCGCCCGCGCGACCACGAGGAACGGGTCGAGGTCTCCCCCTCCGCGGCGCATTGGGGTCGTGGCCGATCCCCATGGGCACGCCCGTCCCTACGAACGGCTCGATGGCCCCTCCCGAACGTGCCGAGGAGAACCCGCCTCCGCTCGTTGCTCCCCGGCGTGCCTCATTTTGGTCCATGACGCAACCGCTTCTCCTTTGCGGCAAGGCACCCGCACCGCAGCCGACTCCGCGCCAGCACGCGAATTCGCTCTCGGTTTCGCCCCCCGACGGTCGTATCGACACCGTGCCCGCGCTCTCCCGCCGCATCCGTGCGGTCCCAGCACGCGCGTTCATTGCGGGCCACACCCCAGCGGTCGCGTCGGCATCGCACTCGCGCCGCGTCCCGCGCGGGCCTTGCGGGGCCACGCGGGGTCGTGTGTGGAGAGCGCATGCGGTGGCGCGGCATGGCAGCTTTCCTTCTCGGCGCGGTGGGGGCGCTCGCGCTGTCCGGCTGCCGGCCCGCGCCCGAGGACCTCGTGCTCGAGCCGGTGGCACGTCTCTGGGAACAGGTCATGCCGCCGCTTTTGCCCGACACCCGGTGCGGTCTCCGTTTCGACGTCCGGCCAGCGCTCGGCTGCATCACCACGGTTCCATTGATTGATACGCGGGTCACGCCCGACCCGGCGGGGCGGATCACCGCGACTATCGAGGTGCCGGCGGAACTGCGCGCGAGCCCCCTCGTCCTGATCCCGGCGGTTCTCGCGGCCAAAAAACGCGGCCTGCCGGTGCTGCCGCGCCACCACATCACCTCCCCGGGCGCTCGGTTCACCTTCGACGCGACCGATGCGGCCCTCATCGGCGTGGGGCCGCTGCGGCTCATCGTGGTGGCCGCGCCCGCCCGCGCGACCTTCCCTGAGTGGACCACCGCGCCGGTCGAAGTCGCGGACGGCTCCGAAATGCGCGTCGCACTCGCGATCCATCCGGACCTCCTTCGCGCCGGTGCGGGTCCGGTCTACTTTAGAATTGTCGCGCGCGCCGCCGGTGAGCGGGCGGGCGAAGCAAGCGCCCGGGGAAGCGCCTCTTCGGCGAGCGGCGAGACGGTGCTGCTCGATGAGTTGATCGAGCCCGACGACGCCACGCACGGCTGGATCGACCGGCGGATTTCGCTCGACCGGCTCGCGGGGGACCGTATCCAGCTCATTTTCTCGAACCGACTGGCCACGACAGATCGGCTGGTGCCGGCCGCACGCCCGGCCGGATCCTCCGAGCGCGACGCTGCACCGCCCCCTTCCGCGCCCGAGGCTGTCGCGTTCGTCAGCGCTCCGCCACCGGTGTCGGCGCCGCCCGCCTTCAGCGCGCCTCTCTGGGGTGCACCGCGGATTCTCGCGCCGCGTCCGCGCGGCCCGCATCGCAACATCATTCTGGTCTCGCTCGACACGATGCGCGCCGACCTGCTCGGCCGCCACGAACAGGGCCGCGCCGTCACGCCCGAACTCGATGCTCTCGTGCGCGAAGGTGCGGTCTTCCTCGATGCGATCTCGGCCTTCACCTCGACCACCGCGTCACACATGAGCCTCCTCACCTCGACCTACCCGGCGCAGCACGAGGTGACCTATCCGGCGCAACGCCTGCCGCGCTGGATACCGACATTGACCGAAACCCTGGCGCAGGCAGGCTACGCCACCGCAGCCTTCACCGAGAACGCGATGATCACCGCCGAGGCCGGCTTCGCACGTGGCTTTGATGTTTTCGTCGAGGACAAGCGCGCCGACGGCAAGATCACGGCCGGCGCGATCGACGATACGCTGGCGCGCGGCCTGCGCTGGATCCGCGCCAACTCCAGGAGTCCGTTCTTCGTCTTCCTGCACACCTATCAGGTGCACTACCCGTTCGATCCGCCCGCCGACTTTGCCGTCTTCCGCGCGGCGAACGACGCCGCGGCGGCAGCCGCTCCGGCCGGCGCCGGACAGCGGGCGTGGCCGCCGAGTTTCGGACTCTACCTCGGCGAGATGCTTTACGCCGATGCGCGCCTCGGCGCCTTCGTGCGCGAACTGAAGTGGCGCGATCTGCTCGACGACTCGTTGCTCGTCATCACCGCCGACCACGGCGAGGCGTTCAAAGAACACGGTAGCCTGGGCCACGGCGACTCCACTTACGAGGAGCAGATCCGCGTGCCCCTTCTCGTGGTCGCACCGGGCCAGGTGCCAGCCGGAATCCGCGTCACCGATCAAGTATCCGGGATTGATGTGGCCCCGACGATTCTCTCGCTGGTCGAGGTCGCGGCACCCGAAACCCACTTCGGCCGCAGCTTGCTCCCCCTGCTCACGGGCAATCCTTCGGGCGACAGGCCGGTGCGCTTCGCCGAAGCCGTTCAAAAGCCCGCCAGCGCGGCGCAACGGCGGATCTACGCCGCTCGCGACGGTCGCCACAAATGGATCTTCGCGGCCGAGAGCAGCACGCCGCTCGAGATCTACGACCTGGGCGCCGACCGAGCCGAGCGGCAGAGCCTGCGGGACCCGTCGCTGGTGGAGCGCGGCCGCTCCCTCTGGCGCCAACTGAACCGCCTCAAGATCGCAGCCGGAGCGCGGACCGAGCGGGAGATCGCCGCGGCGGCGGCGCGAGAAGAAGCCCCGTCGCCCGATGCGGCCACCGCCCGCAAGCTCGCAGCACTCGGCTACCTCGACCCCGCAGGCACGGCCGAGCCGGTGGCCGCGGCGAGCGGTGCGTCCGCCGCGCCTGCCGGGACGATCTCTACGCCGCAGTCGCGGTGACGCTGCTCTCCCCGGTGGCGGCAGCGCGAACGACGTCATCACCTCGCCCGCCGAGACGATCTCTACGCTGCCGACGCGATGACGCTGCCTCTCCGGAGGCGACCGCGTGAACGACGCCACCATCCCGACCGCCGGCCCAATCTCGCCGCCGCCGACGCGGTTACGCTGCTCCATCCCGAGGCGACCCAGCCTAGATCGTATGCTCGCGCAGGTAGGCCTCCATCCGCTCGCGCTCGGCATCGCTCAGCACGATGCGGCCACCCAGCTCGCGGCCGTGCAGCCAGTCGATCACCTCGCGGATGGTAACAATCGCAAAAGTTGGCATGTCAAAGACGCGCGCCACCTCGACCAGCGCCGGCTCGTCGCCCGAGCCGCGCTCCATCCGATCGACCGAGACGACGAGACCCGCCAGCCGCACCTGGGCCGTGGCACGCAAGAGCGGCACGGTCTCGCGGATCGACGTGCCGGCGGTGGTGACATCCTCCACGATGAGCACGCGCTCGCCGTCCGCGGGCACATGGCCGACCAGCAACCCGCCCTCGCCGTGCTCCTTGGCCTGCTTGCGGTCAAAGCAGAAAGCGACGTCGCGCCCGGTCCGCTCGGCGATCGCCATGGCCGTGCCGACAGCGAGCGGGATGCCCTTGTAGGCCGGCCCGAAGATCACATCGAAGCGATCGTCGAGATGCTCGAGGATGCAGCGCGCGTAGAGTGCGGTGAGGCGGCGCATCTGCGCGCCCGTTCGGTAGAGCCCGGTATTGACGAAGTAGGGGCTGCGCCGTCCGCTTTTCAGCACGAACTCGCCGAAGCGCAGGACCCCGGCCTCGACCATGAGTTCGATCAGCTCACGCTTGTACGCGACCAGTTCTGCGGCCATCGACACCCCCTACGATACGACGGGACGGCAAGACCAGCCGGCCCCGGGCTCTCGGCTGCCTCTTGCCCCGTTCTGCCCCCTTCGCTTGGTCGCGGCGACGCAGCGCAGCACCCGCGTTGCGCCCCCCGGAATCGGCGGCTAGTCGGACCGGATCCTGTCCCCATTCCGGAAAGAGAGACATCGAGATGGCTGAATCCAACGGCTTCCACCGCTTCGCCGGGACCGACGGCTACATCGCCTCGGGCCCGCTCGTCGATGCGGTCAACTGCGCGATCGCCCTGCAACGCCCGCTCCTGATCAAGGGCGAGC
>SXLG01000116.1 GCA_005777805.1 Pseudomonadota bacterium | reverse complement strand
CTCGACGTGCGCATCAGGCAGCCAGGTGTGGAAGGGAAACGCCGGAATCTTGATCGCGAAGCCAATGAAGAGCGCCACCCAGAGCCAGCGCTGAAATTCCGCCGGATAGGCCGGTGCCCGCCTGGCGAGCTCCAGCAGGTCGAAGGTATGCGGCTCCGAGTAGAAGTAGAGCGCCAGCATCGCGACCATCATCAGCACGCTGCCGACCATGGTGTAGAGGAAAAACTTGATCGCCGCATATTCGCGCCGCGGCCCACCCCAGACACCGATCAGGAAGTACATCGGCAGCAGCATGACTTCCCAGAAAACGAAGAACAGGAAGAAGTCGAGCGCGCAGAACACACCCACCATGGCGGTATCGAGCAGGAGGAACAGAGCGAAGTAGCCCTTCACGGCCTTCTCGATGCCCCACGAGGCCAGCAGGCAGATCGGGCACAGCAGTGCAGTCAGCAACACCATCGTGATCGAGATGCCGTCGATCCCGATGAAGTACTGGATGTTGAAGGACGGGATCCAGTCGACTCGCGTCACGTATTGCATATCCGCCGTGGTGCGATCGAAGTTCTGGTAGAGCGAGATCGCCATCAGAAGGGGCGGGATCGTGAACGCGAGCGCCACGCTCTTCACGAGCTGATGCGCCCGTCCCGGCAGGCAAAGCACGACCGCGGCACCGACCAGCGGCAGGAAGATCATCCATGTCAGGATGTTGGTGGGCATCGATTCCCTCTCGTCCTCTCAGCGTGAGCTAGAACAACCGCGTGACGAGCACGACGGCCACGCCGACCACGATCGCATACAGATAGGAGTACACGTGGCCGGTCTGAAGGCTGCGCGCACGATTTCCGAGCCAGAGCGAGATCGCCCCGACCAGATTGACCGCCCCATCGACGACGATGCGGTCGAAAGCGCCATCCATCCGCGCCAGTCCACGAACCAGGGTCGCGGTGCCATTTACCGTGCCGTCGACGACGACCCGGTCGAAGGCCGCGAGCCCGCGCGCCAGCGCGACCGTGCCGCGCACCACCGTGGCCTCGTAGATCTCGTCCACATAGTATTTATTGAACACCACCCGATACGGCACGCCGCCCAGCACGCCGGCGAAGCGGTCGGCTGAAATGGCCTGACGCGCGTAGACAAGCCAGGCGAGAGCGATCCCACCGAACGCCACGCACACCGAGAGCGCCATCAGGAGGTATTCCATCGGGTCGTGTTCGACGTGGTGCAGCACCGCCTCGGCTTCGGCGAGCGCGCCATGGGCCCCGTGCGCGCCATGGCCCAGCGTCTCGGGCGCCATGACCGGAGCCAGCCAGTCGTTGAAGAGATGCGGCGTCACGCCGAAGACGTCGATCGCGCCGGGGACGTTGAGAAAGCCGGCAAACACAGCACCCGCCGCCAGCACCACCAGCGGCAGCGTCAGCATCGCCGGAGACTCGTGCGGCACGTGCGCCCCGTGACCGTGCGCCCCGTGCACATCGTGATCGTGGTGGCCGTGCGTCGCGTGACCGCCGCGGTACTCCCCGAAGAAGACGAGGAAGACCTGGCGGAACATGTAGAAAGCCGTGAAGCCGGCGGCGATGCTGCCAATGGCCCAGAACACGGGCGAGCCGAGCGGACTCGAGAACGCCTTCCACAGGATTTCGTCCTTCGAAAAGAAACCGGCGAAGGGCGGGATGCCCGCGATCGCGATCGTCGAGACAAAGAAAGTCGCGAAGGTCACGGGCATGTGCCGGCGCAGCCCGCCCATGTTCCGCATGTCCTGCTCGTGGTGGAGGGCGTGGATGATGCTGCCCGAGCCGAGGAAGAGGCAGGCCTTGAAGAAGGCATGGGTGAAGAGGTGGAAGATCCCCGCCTCGTAGGCGCCCACCCCCATCGCGATGAACATGACGCCGAGCTGCGAGACCGTCGAGTAGGCAAGGACCTTCTTGATGTCCCACTGCGCCACGCCAATCGTCGCCGCCACGATCGCGGTCGCGGTGCCCACGCTGGCCACCACAAAAAGCGTCGCCGGCGCCATGTCGAAGAGGAAGTTCAGCCGGGCGATCATGTAGACGCCCGCCGTGACCATCGTCGCGGCATGAATCAACGCCGACACCGGCGTCGGACCCGCCATCGCGTCGGGCAGCCAGACGTAGAGCGGGATCTGGGCCGACTTCCCGCTGGCACCGACGAAGAACATCAGCGTGATGAAGACCGGGGCGGCAAAGCCAAGCACGGTCATCCCCTCGAGCAGATGAACCCGACCGGCGAGTTCGCGGAAGACCAGCGTGCCCTGACCGTGGTCGTCGAGCAGCCAGAAGAGCGAGAACATGCCGAGCACGAAGCCAAAGTCGCCAATCCGGTTGACGACAAAGGCCTTCATGGCCGCCCGCGCATTGGCCAGCTCCTTGTACCAGAAGCCGATCAGCGCGTAGGAGCAGAGCCCGACCCCCTCCCAGCCGACGAAGAGCGTCAGCAAGCTGTCGCCCAGAACCAGCGTCAGCATCGCCGCCATGAAGAGGTTGAGATAGGCGAAGAACCGCCACAGGCTCGGCTCCTCGTCCATGTAGCCGTAAGAAAAAAGGTGGATCAGACCGCCGATGCCCGTCACGACGAGCAACATCGTCGAAGACAGCGGATCCGCCCACCAGGCGAGGTTCACGCGCAGAGATCCGACGTGGATCCAGCGCGACATGTCATCGAGCAGAAAGCGCTCGGCCGGCTCCAGCGAAAGCAACTTCACCAGAACGGCCACCGCCAGCACGAAGCTCACCAGGACGGGCAGGCAGGCGACGACGCCGACCGCAGGACGGCCCAGGCTGCGCTGGATTCGGACGCCGAAGAACCCGTTGATCGCCGCCCCGATCAGGGGAGCGAGGATGATCCAGCGGATCCAGTCGACCTCGATCGGATGCGACACGCGCGGCCCTCCCCCTCAGCCTCTCAGGACGTCGGTCGCTTCGACGTCGATGGTCTCGAAGGTCCGGTAGATACCGAGCACGATCGCGAGTCCGATCGCGGCCTCTGCCGCCGCCAGCATGATGACGAACACCGAGAAGATCTGCCCGTCGTGTCCGCCGCTGTAGCGCGCAAACGCCACGTAATTGATGTTGGCCGAGTTCAGGATGAGCTCCACACCCATCAGGATGCCGATGGCATTGCGGCGCGTCACCACCGTGAAGAGCCCCGCCACGAAGAGCAGCATCCCCACGATCAGGAAGTGTTCGAGTCCAATCGTCGCCGCTTGCATGGTCAGCCTCGAAGTTCCTTGCGCGAGAGCACGATCGCGCCAACCAGCGCGGTCAGCAGCACGATCGACGCCAGTTCGAAGGGCAGCAGAAAGCGTCCGAGGAAGAGCTCGCCGATGGCATAGGTCGTAGCCTGTGGCGCCGTCGGGTCGATCGTCTTCCACGGCGCGCGCAGGATCGCGAGCAGGAGAACCCCCGCCACCGCGGCGATCAACACGGCTGCGGGCACCGCCGCGACCGAGCGGTTCGACACCCGCACTTCCGAGATCTGATGGGTGAGCATGATGGCGAAGAGAGTCAAAACGAGAATTCCGCCAACGTAGACCAGCACCTGTACCGTCGCGACGAAGTCCGCGCCGAGGAAGGCGAACATGCCGGCCGTGCCGAAGAGCGCACCCATCAGGGCGAACGCCGAGTAGACGACGTTGCGCGATAGCGCGACGCCGGCCGCACAGGCCACCGTGAAGGCCGCCACCAGATAGAACAGCACCGCGTAAATCACGGAATAATTCCGGGCCGCCCGCAGGGATGGCCCGCTCCCCCCTCTCCCCGACTAGGACGCGCCGGGGCTAGCGAACTCATCCAGGTACCTCAATCCGCGCTTCAGAACAGGCCCGATCGTGGGATCCGTCTCCGGCCCCTTGGTCGGCTTGTAGGCCGCCACCGGTGCCTTCACGAAGCGCCGCACCAGACTCTCGAGCGAGTAGTCGGCGCCTTCGAACTCCGGCGTGTGGTGGATCGATCCGGTCGGGCACGGCTCGGAACAGAGACCACAGAACATGCACTTGGCAAGATCGATGTCGAAACGCTCGAGGATCATCTCGCGCGTCTGCGTGTCCTTCCGCGCGTCGATCACGATGCAATCGATCGGGCAAGCACGCTCGCAGGCGAGGCACCCGGTGCAGATCTCGAGATCGACATCGAGCAGCCCGCGATAGCGGAAAGGCAGCGTATCCTGGATCGGGATGTCGATCCGATCCGGGTACTGGAGCGTGAACGGCTTGCGCACGAAGTGCGACGCCGTGATGGCGAGCCCCTCGAAGATCGTCCCGAGGGTCTCACGAATGTTCTGGAAGTAGGAAGCCATGGGGTCCCCGATTCAGGCGAACGGGCTCAGATGGAACTCCGGCCGCGCCCGGCGGATGTGGAAAACCACGCGCGACAGGAAGTAGACGAGAAGGGCCGCACCGAAGGCGACCATCCCGAAACGAACGACGGGCGATCCCTCCGGGAAGAGAACGAAGAACACCATCGCGCCGAGCATGTTCACAAAGCTGATGGGCACGAGATACTTCCAGCACAAGGACATGAGCTGATCGACGCGCACCCGGGGCAGAGTGCCGCGGACCCACATCGCGATGAACACCAGAAAGTAGGATTTGCCGAAGAACACCAGGAACTGGAGCACGCCGAGCAGGACCGGATTGTCGGTGACCGCCGGCACCCGCCAACCGCCGAGGAAGAGCGCTGTCGCCACCGCCCCGATGACGTAGAGGTTGCCCCACTCGACGAGGAAGAAGAGCAGACTGCGCAGTCCGCTGTACTCGGTGAACGCACCCGCCACGAGCTCGGACTCGGCCTCGGGCAGATCGAAAGGCGTTCGGTTGCCCTCGGCGAGTGCTGCGGTGAAGAAGACGAAGAACGCGACGAAGAGGAAGGGGTTGGCGAACAGGAACCATTTCCACGGTGCTGCGCCCTGCGCCTCGACGATGCCCTGCATGCTGAGCGTGCCGGTGAAGAGCACCACCGTGATCACCGCCAGCCCGGCTGGAATCTCGTAGCTGATGATCTGCGCCGCCGAGCGGATGCCGCCCAGCAGTGCCCATTTGTTGTTCGAGGACCAGCCTGCCATCAGGATCCCGACCACGACGAGAGCGGTGACGGCGGTGATGTAGAGCACGCCCACGTTGAGGTCGGCGGCGATCACGCCATCGGCAAAGGGGATGCAGGCGAACGCCCCGAAGAAGCCCATCATGGTGAGATAGGGCGCCGCCTTGAAGAGGAAGCGATCGGCCTGCTCCGGGACGATGTCTTCCTTCATGATGTTCTTGATGCCGTCGGCAAGCCACTGCAGGACGCCCTGCGGCCCGACCCGGTTCGGGCCGATCCGCGACTGGATCCGTGCCCACACCCGCCGCTCGACCCAGCTCGTCACGCCAGCGACCAGCATGATGAAGTTCAGAATCAGGAAGGCGAACAACGCGACGACGAGCACGTAGCCGAGCGGAGTCGAGATCCCCGCGAGTGGCCCCCCGGGTTCCATCAGTCCGTCGGCGAATTGCTGCACGTCGCAGGCCCCCCTACCGGTCCACTTCCGGTGCGACGATATCGAAGCTCGCGATCACGGCGACCAGATCGGCGATCATGAGCCCTGGGCTGAGTTCCTCGACGATCGACATCGCCGTGTACGAGCCGGTGCGAATGTGCGTGCGGTAAGGAAACGCCGAGCCATCGCTCACCACATACCAGCCCATGTCGCCGCGCGAGCCCTCGACCCGCACGTAGACCTCTCCCCTGGGCGGCTTGAAGGTGCGTGGCACCTTCGCGATGACCGGCCCCGCGGGCAGGCCCTCGATCGCCTGGCGCACGATGCGACAGCACTCCTTCATCTCGCGACAGCGCACCATGTAGCGATCCCAGGAGTCGCCGAGAGTACCTTTCTCGCCGGTGCCGATCGGCACGTCGAACTGGAACTCGGAGTAGACCGAGTAGGGCACGTCGCGACGCACGTCATAGCGCACGCCCGAGCCGCGCAGGTTCGGTCCGACGAGGTTGTAGGCGATCGCTTTCTCGGCCGAGATCACCGCCACGTTCGCCATGCGCTCGACAAAGATCTTGTTGAACGAGAGAAGTTCGTTGAGTTCATCGATCAGCGGCTCGAAGCGGTTGATGAAATCCAGCGCGCGCGCCGCGAAGCCGGGCGGTAGATCCCAGGCGCAGCCACCGATCCGCATGTAGTTGAAGGTCAACCGCGCGCCGCAGAGCTCCTCGAGCAGATCGTTGATCTTCTCGCGCTCGCGAATGCAGTGCGTGAACGGGGTCATGGCACCGATGTCCATGCCCGTCGCGCCCACTGAAATCAGGTGGCTCGCAATCCGTCCGAGTTCGCAGGCGATCACACGGCAGTACTCGCCCCGACGGGGCACGGTGATGCCCGCAAGGGCCTCGCAGGCCATCGCCCAGCCCTGGTTGCACTGCATCGCCGAGACGTAGTCGACCCGGTCGGTGTAGGGCATGAACCCGTGGTAGCCGACCTTCTCGGAGATCTTCTCGATCGAGCGGTGCAGGTAACCGATGTCCGGGATCGCCCGGCGCATCACTTCGCCGTCGGCCTTGACGACGAAGCGCAGCACACCGTGCGTGGATGGATGCTGCGGCCCCATGTTGAGGGTCATCTCCTCGGTTTCGAGACCCCCGACACCCTCGCGTTCCAGCGCGACGTCGATCGCGACAGTCATAGTTTCAACAAACTTTCGCGGCGGGTCGAGATGCCGTGGTACTCCTCGGGCTCGATGAAATCCTTGCGCAATGGATGCCCCACCCAGTCCTCGGGCATCAGCAGGCGGCGCAGATCGGGATGACCGATGAAGCGCACCCCGAGCAGGTCGAAACATTCGCGCTCGAGCCAGTCCGCCGCCGGCCAGAGATCGGTGAACGTCGGCAGGAGCGGATCGCCGCGCGAGGCACGCGCCGCCAGCATGAGCTGATGGCGGTGGCGGTACGAGAAGAGGTGGTAGCAGACCTCGATCGAATCCTCGGACTTGAGATCGACCCCGGTGAGGTTGGCGAGACAATCGAAACCGAGCGCCGGGTCGTCCCGCAGCACGCGCGCCACTTCGGCGACGCGAGTCGGCACGACGTTCAGGCGAGGCCACTCCCCATCGCCCGGCGCGGCGTCAAGCAGGGCCCCCCCGCACAACTGCCCGAGCCGCTCGAAGATCTGCTGTACATCCATCGCGCGTGACGCCCCCGCCCCTCCGCCAGAACCGCCGCTGCCTGCGATCACGCCACCGCCTGTGCGGCGTCACCCTTGCGAACCAGCCAGCGCTCCTGCTGGATCCTGTCCTGGAGCTTGAGCAGCCCCTCGGTCAGGGCCTCGGGCCGTGGCGGGCAACCGGGCACGTAGACGTCGACCGGGATGACCTTGTCGACCCCGTCGCAGACCGAGTAGGCAAGCTGGAAGAGTCCGCCGCAGTTGGAGCAACTCCCCATTGAAATCGCATACTTGGGGTCGGGCATCTGCTCGTAGAGGAGCTTGGTCCGGAGCGCCATTTTCAGCGTCAGCGTGCCCGAGACAATAATCAAATCAGAGACACGCGGCGTGGCCCGGGGAACCGCACCGAACCGATCCAGATCCGAGCGCGGCCCGCCGGTCTGCATCATCTCGATGGCACAGCATGCAAGGCCGAAAAGCATGTACCAAACCGACGATTTGCGGGTCCAGTTCAGAAGATCGTCGATCTTCGTCGTGAGCACCGTCTCCGGAACGGTGTTGATGAGCGACATGAATGTCCCTTCCGTTCCCGTGCGCCGTCAAGCTACCGGCGGCACACGCTTCAGCCATTCGAGGTCGCGCTTCGCCCAGACATAGACGAGGCCGACAAAAAGAATCACCAGAAAGACGAAGATCTCGGTAAAGGCGATCATGCCCTGGCCCGAGGTCACGTAGTGCCGGAACGTCGCGGCCACCGGATAAATGAAGGCGACTTCGACGTCGAAGATCACGAAGACCAGCGCGATCAGGTAGAAGCGGATGTTGAAGTTGATCCAGGCGCTGCCACTCGGGGGCTCGCCACACTCATAGGTGGAGAGCTTCATCCGCTCGGGGTTCGACGGCCGCAGGAGCCAGCCCAGTCCGAGCATCAACGCGGCTGTGATCGCGCCGAGCAAGATGTAGACGAGAACGTTTGCGAGCTGAAATTCCACCGCGTCCCTGACCCCGAGGCGGACGGTACCTACCACCTGCCTTGTCTGCCAGTCAACGAAACGGGCCTCTTTCGTAAGAGTCGCTAATAGTCGGCTCCGGATCCGCCGCCACCACCACCGTCGTCGTCGCGCGCACGCAGGCTCGAAGCTGCGAGCTGCTGCCGATGCTCCCGGGCAAGCGGCAGCACCACGACCTGGCCGGTCACATCGTTCGGAGCCACGTAGAGGTCGGTGCCGTAGACGGTGCGCAGGGTTTCGTAGCGCAGCACGTCGGCCGGTCGGCCCGCCGCAGCCACGCGACCTTGAGCCAGCAGCAGGAGCTGATCGCAATACATCGCCGCGAGGTTCAAATCGTGCAGCACGACCGCCACCGCGAGCCCCTCGTCGCGCGCGAGATCACGCACCAGGTCGAGGAAGAGCACGGAGTGGCGCAGATCGAGGAAGCTCACCGGCTCGTCGAGCAGCAGCACCCGCGGTTCTTGCGCCAGCGCCCGCGCCAGCACGGCCCGCTGGCGCTCCCCGCCCGAAATCCGGTCGCAGAAACGCTCGGCGTACCGGGTGAGATCGACCCGCTCCAACGCCGCCGCGACCGCCCGCGCATCGCCGGGCCCTTCGAAGCCGGGTCCGGCCGTATAGGGCGTGCGGCCGAGCAGGACGAGTTCGCGGACCGTCATCGGGAAGGCGAGCTGGGTCTCCTGCGCCACGAAACCGAGTTGGCGGGCACGCACCCGCCGATTCACCAGAGCGAGGCTTGTGCCACCGAGCCGGACCTCGCCGCGCAGTGGACGCTTGAGCCCAGCCAGGACCCGGACGAGTGTCGACTTGCCCGAGCCGTTGGGGCCGATGATGCCCAGCACCGCACCGGGCTCGATGGTCGCCGTCACCTCGTGGAGCACCTGGGCCCGCCCCCAGGCGGCATCGATGGCGAGCCCCTCGAGCCTCACGAAGGCCTCCCGCCAGCACGCCCTTGGCGCGCCAGCAGAAAGAGGAAGAACGGCCCGCCGCAAAAAGCGGTCACCACCCCGACGGGCAGATCGACCGGCGCCAGTACGGTGCGGGCCAGCGTGTCGGCCAGAACGAGGAACACCGCGCCACCCCAAGCGGAGCCGACCAGCACCAGCCGGTGGTCGGCCCCGACCAAGAGCCGCACCGCGTGGGGCACGATCAAGCCGACGAAGCCCACCATCCCCGAGACCGGCACCGCACCCGCCACCAACAACGCGACGGCGAGATAGACGCGCAAGCGCGTCCGGCGCACGTTGACGCCGAGACTGCGCGCGCCCTCTTCGCCGAGCCCCAGCGCGTTGAGGTCGCGCGCCGCGAAGACCAGGACGGCGAGCCCCGCCGCGAGCGTCAACGCGGCGACCCCGGTCCACAGGTTGCCGCGCACCGCGATCGCGCCAACGACCCACCCGAGCAGGTTCTGCACCTGCGTCGGCTCGACCACTGCACTGATCAGGGTGATCGCGGCCGCGCTGAAAGCGTTGAAGACGACGCCGCTCAGGAGAAGCGTCTGCGGCGTGGCCCGGCCGGTCGCCCGCGCGATGCCCTGCACCAATGCCGCCGACGCGAGCGCCCCAACGAACGCCGCCGCCGGAACCAGCAGTCCCGGCCCGGCAAGCGTCACCCAACCGAGCGCGCCAGTGCTGAGGCCCGCGACCACCACCGCGAGCAATGCGGCACCGCCCGAGATCCCGAGCACATGCGGACAGGCGAGCGGGTTGCGCAGCAGCGCCTGCAAGGCGGCCCCGCCGGTGCCGAGCGCCCCCCCGACCAGCGCCGCCACCAACACACGCGGCAAGCGGGCCCCGAAGAGGATCGCGCGCTCGGGCGAGCCTTCGGGCGCCACCATGGCCAAGACAGGATTGATCCCGCTCGGCCCGATCGCCAGCGCTGCGGCCAGCGCGCCCAGGGTGAGGAGTGCCCCGAGCAGATTGAGTTCGAGCCAGCGGCGGCCGAGCGCGCGTGGTGCGGCGGGATTCATCCGTCCCCCGCGGGGCTCGCGATGCCCGCCGTGCCGGCTCGCGAAACAGCGTCGTCCGGCGGTAAAAGTTCCGACTTTGCCCGCGACGATTCGGGCACCGGATCGGCGGCCCGATCCATCGTCGCGTCCGCGGGACCGGGCGGGCCGCCGGCGCCGTGCAGAACCCCGAAGAGCTCGCGCGCCGCCACGCCAAGCCGCGGTCCCGGCCGCAGGAGCGCGTCGCTCGGCAGGCGCGCAAAGCCGTGCTCCCGCACCGTGGCCACAGCGCGCCACTCGCCCTCCACCGGGGCTTCATCGAGGCGCGCGCGACCGGGCTCCATCACGGTATCGATCACAATTTCAGGGCGCGCTGCGGCAATCGCCTCCAGCGAGAGACGGGGCCATTCGCCGAGAGCGTCACGCGCCGCATTGTCGCCGCCGGCGATCGTGAGCAACTCGTCGACGAAGCCACCGTGACCCGCCGCGACGGGCGGCTCGCGTCCGACCAGCAAGAGGGTCCGCACGCGCGGGCGCGTCGCCGCGAGCGTCCGGACACGGTCGAGATCGGTGCGGATCCCACGCACCAGACGCTCGGCCGCCACGCTGCGACCGGTCACCCGCCCGATGGTCCGCATCGCCTGCAAGGTGTCGGCGAGCGAATCCTCCCCGACCAGAACCACCACCAGCCCGAGGCCACGCAACTGCTCGATCGGCGCGCGGTTGGTGGGAGTCGGCATCCCGATCACCAGATCCGGTTCGAGGGCGAGGATCGTCTCCACGTCGGGCGCGAGGTAGGTGCCCGAGCGGGGCAACGCGAGCGCCTCGGCCGGGCGGTCGCAGTGCGTGGAGATTGCCACCACCTCAGCACCCGCGCCGATGGCAAAGAGCGTCTCGGTGATCGATGGCGCGAGCGAGACGATGCGGCGCGGGTCGAGCCGACCCGCCGGCCGAGCTTCCTCGGCTGGATTCGGGGCCGCGGCAGACTCATCGGCATGAGCCACCGCCGGGGTCAGCGCCGCGACGAGCACGATCGACGTCAAGACGCGCCGAAGCGATGGCCACGCCGCTCGCGCGCCCCGTCGCCGGCCGCTGCGCTCGCGTCGCGCCCGGGCGGGCCGGATCCGCATCCTAGAGAAAGGCCGGGCCGCGCCGCTCGAGCGCGTCGAAGACCATGTCCTGCACCCGCGCGCGCACATCCTCGGAGAGCCGGCTGACAAGCAGCGGATCGTTCGCCGCGTCGGGCCCGTAGGTCGCGGCGATGTCGAGCGGCTCGCCGAACTCGATCCGCCAGCGACTCGGCAGCGGCACCAACCCGAGCGGCCCCAACCAGGGAAAGGTCGGCGTCAAGGGGAAATAAGGCAGACCGACCTGCCGGCCCAGCCAGTCCCAGCGGCCGAGCACGGGGTGGATCTCCTCCGCCCCGACGATGGCCACCGGCACGATCGGCGTCCCGGTGCGCAGCGCCACGCGGATGAACCCGCCCCGGCCAAATCGCACCAGGCGGTAGCGGTCGCGGAAGGGCTTGCCGATTCCCTTGGTGCCTTCGGGGAAGACGATCACGGCCTCGTCGGCTTCCAGCAGACGGTTGGCGTTCTCCTCGCAGGCGCGCACGCCGCCGACGCGCGACATGAAGTCGCCGATGAAGGGGGTGTCGTAGACAAAATCATCGATCAGCGGGCGGAGGTTGCGCGCCGCCGGATGGACGTCACGCAGGGCGACCTTCACCATCGCGCCGTCGTAGGCGAAGAGGGCTCCGGCGTGGTTGCCGACGAGCAGCACCCGACCGGCAGCGGGCACCTGCTCGATGCCGCGGACCTGGACCCGCCACCACGAGCGGTAGAGCCAGCGGAACACCATGCCCACCCGTTCCGCGTAGGCAGCGTCATGACCGAAGGGATCGATCTCGGGCAGATCGCCGGCCGCGGCAGGCGCTGACCACTCGATCCCGGAGAGTTCGCCAAGTGCGCGTGCCGCCTGCATCCCGAGATCGAGCGCGGCCTCGACCACATCGCTGACGCCTGGCCGCATCGGTCGCGCGTCGCGTCGAGAACGTGCCGGCGTCGCGCCCCGCGAGGTCGCGGCCGCCGGGAGCACGGGCGACGCCGGCGCGCCGCCGCGGGGCCGCGCCGAGCCGATCGAACGCACCACCGCTCCCGCTCCCCGTGCCACGTGTCCTCCTTGCCTCGCGCGCCGGCCGGGGTCAATCGGGCGCTCCTGGCACCCGCTCTCACGCGCCAGAGCGCGTGACGCCGTAACGAGGGTATAGCGGCACCACGGGTGGGCACTGCCGGCACCCGCTGTCGCGGCCAACAAGCCACTCCGCCGTGACCGCTTGGGCCGCTGCATGATCGGACGCGCGCTAGCCGCCGTCCGCCGCCCCAGGCCACCGGCTCGACCGTGCGACTCACTCCATCGCCCCATGCCCCGTACAGGAAGCCGAGTCTCCCCCGAGACTCCCCCCTCGTGCGACGGCAGGCCTCGCGGTGGATCGTCAAACTTACAGACAGAGATCGAACCCCCGGCCCCCCTCGCGTCAGGGCCGGCTGCGGCCCTCAGTCGAGAAGCGTCGCCGCGATCCGGGCCAGTGCGGGGGCTTCGGGCGTCCAGCGGATGCAGAGCGACTGCGCCCGCTCGCTGTGGAAGCGCAGCGGGTGCTCGACGACGAAGCCCGCCCCGCCGTGCAGGTGGTGTGCGGTCCAGCAAATCTGTTTGAACGACGCTCCGGTCCAGGCCGCCGCCGAGTGGAAGTCGGTCACGCCGAGGCTCCCGGACGCAAGCCGCGAAATCGCCTGCCAGGCAAGATGGCGGGCCGAGGTGAAGCGCGTCCCCATGTCGGCGACCTGATGCCGGACGGCCTGGAAGAGTGCGATCTTCTGGCCGAACTGCTCGCGCTCCTTGACCCAGCCCACGGTCGCCGCGAGGGCCGCGTCCATGCCTCCGATCATCTCCGCGAGCGCGAGGGCGACCTGGTGGCGGCGCCAGTCGTCAAAATCGAGCCCGCCCTCGAGCACCTCGAGCACTGCAGCTTCTCGATAGCTGACGTGGGCCTGCGGCTCGTTGCCAAACGAGTGCAGCGCAGCGCAGGACACGCCGGGCGCCCGCCGGTCCACCAGCACGAAGCGCGGCCGCTCCGGCGCGCCGATCGCGACGAGATGCAGGTCCGCAGCTTCGGCATCCGGCACAAAAGCCTTGTCGCCACTGACGTGGCACCCGTCGGCGGCAAGGCGAGTCCGCCAGCCCGCGGGCTCGCGGGCATCGCGTTCGTCGAGAGCCAGCGCCACCGTACGTTCGCCGCGCGCCACGGCCGCAAGCGTCGGCGAGCGCGGGGCCAGCCAGGCAAGGCCGAGCGCCCCGCGCATGCGCGCAAGCAAGGGGCGCGGCAGGAGACCGCGCCCGCACTCCTCGATGAGATGCGCCACGTCCGCCAGCGACGCTCCGCCCCCACCGGCCTCGGCGGGAAGCCCGAGTCCGAGCCAACCCAGCCCCGCCACCTTCCGAGAGGTCGCCTCGTCCACGCCGACGCCGCTCCGCTCCCAGTCAAGCAGGCGCTCGATGGTCACCTCGCGGGAGCAGAATTCGCGCACCGCACGTCGCATCTCCGCCTGTTCGAGCGTGGGTTCGAGCTGCACTGGGGCCTCACTTCCTCGGCAGGCCGTGGCCCATGAAGCCGATGATGTCGCGCTGAACTTCGTTCGTTCCGCCACCGAAGGCCAGCATCGGCGCCAGCCGATAGAGCCACTGGAGTCGGCCCTTGACCAGCGCGCTCGGCTCCTCGGCATGGAGCTGTCCATCGAGGCCAAGAATCTCGCAGCCGGTGTCGGCGACCCGCTGGGCCAGCTCCGAGACGCAGGCCTTGGCCATCGACGACGCCGCCGCCGGCACCTCGCCACGATCGAGGCGGATCGCAACCTCGAGACCGAGCAGACGCGCGGCATCGAGTTCGACGCGCAGTCGAGCGAGTCGATCGCGCACCCAGGGATCGCCGCGCAGCGGCCGCCCGTCGACCACACGCACCCGCACCTCGCGCACCAGAGCGTCGAAGATCCGCCGCGCCATGCCGGCCGAGCCGATCGAGAGCCGCTCGAAGTTGAGCGCCATCGCCGCGTAGTAGAAGCCAAGCCCGCGCTCGCCGATCAGATTCGCGCGCGGCACACGCACGTTGTCGAAGAAAACGGCGTTGGTGCGCAGCCCCGGCCAGACATGGATCGGCTGCACCGAAACGCCGGGCGCGTCCATCGGAACGATGAGCATCGAGACGCCCTTGTGCTTCGGGGCGTCGGGCTCGGTGCGAACGGCGAGCCAGTTGTGGGTCGCCATGTGGGCCATGGTGTTCCACATCTTGTGGCCATTGACGAGCCACTGGTCGCCGTCGAGTTCGGCGCGCGTGCGCAGGGAAGCGAGGTCCGTGCCCGCCTCGGACTCCGAATATCCAAGCGCAAAATCGACCTCACCCGCCTGGATGCGGGGCAGCCACTCGCGTCGCTGCGCCTCGTCGCCGATCCGCAGGATGGTCGGCGCAACCGAGGTCAGCGTGAGCGGCAGCATCGGCGCACCCGCGGTCTCGATTTCGTCGATGAAGAGCCACTGCTCGATCGCGGTCTTGCCGAGACCGCCGTATTCCTCGGGAAAGGCGATCCGGTCCCAGCCGCGCTGGCGCAACGCACCGAGGAAGCGCTGCGCCTCCGCGCCCCGCCCCTCGTTGCCGCGCAGCCGGGTCTCGTCGACCAGTCGCTCGTCGACATGTTCGGCGATGAACGCCTGCACCTCGTCGCGCCAGGCCCGCTCGCGGGGCGACAGCCCGTAGTCCATCTGGCCCCTCTCGCACGTCGCAAGCGGGCCGGAAAGCGCCCCATGCCGCGGCGCGCCGCGGCGACGCTACCCCACCGGCCCTCGGGTAAGGTCGGAAGTCTCCGGCTCCACTCGGGAGAAGAGTTGACCCTTCTCCCTCAGGTGCGGACGCTCTTCCCCGCACGCCCGCTGCATCACGCAGCGAACGCGGCAGCGCACTTCACGAAGCCCCTCACTCCTCGGGGCAGCCGGTTGAACCTCCGCGCCGTCGGGGTTAGGCCAGCGCGATGTCGGGGGCTCGGCTCTGGATCGTCACGGGCAAGGGCGGAGTCGGCAAAACGACGGTCGCCGCAGCACTCGCGCACGCGGCCAGCGTCGACGGCGAGACCGTGCTCGTCGTCGAAGTGGCCAAGCCGGGCCGGCTGGCCTCGGCACTGGACGTGTCACCTCTGGCCAGCACACCCAGCGAGGTCCGGCCGGGCGTGTGGGCGGCCGCGCTGGACCAGGAGGACTCCTTGACGCGCCTGATCGAGGGACTGCTGCCGCTGCAGCTGCTCTCGCGCCGGTTGCTGGCCAGCGATTCCTTCCAGGCGATCTGTGCGGCGATTCCGGGGATTGCCGAGGTCGCCCTGCTGGCGCGTCTCCTCGGCTGGATCGAGCACGAGGACCGGGCACTCCCCGCCTTCGATCGCGTGATCCTCGATGCCCCGGCCAGCGGTCATTCGCTGCCGCTCCTGGCCACGCCCGACGCACTCCTGCGGATGGTGAGCCTCGGACCGCTCGGCGAACTGCTGCGCCGTTGCCGTCGTCAACTCACAGATCCGGAACGGACCCGCGCGCTGGTTGTCGCCCTGCCCGAAGACTGGGCTGTCGCCGAAGCCGTCGAGCTACGCTGTCGCCTGCGCGAAGAGACCGCGGTCGCGCTGGGTCGGCCCGTTCTCAATGGCGTCGTCGCGCGCCGTTTCTCCCGCGCCGAGGAAGAGAAGCTCGCCGCCGCACAGAACGAGGGGCGGGTCGATCCCACCATGCTGGCGGCCGCGCAGTGGTTCCGCGAGCGACGAGACAACGATGTCGCGTTCGCGCGCCGCCTGCGCGAGGACACGGGCGAGCGCCCCCTCGAGCTGCCGCGTCTCTTCACGAGCCGGCTCGGCTGGAGCGAACTCGGCGCGCTCGGCGCGCCACTGGCTCGCGAGTTCGTCCATGGCTGACGCTGGCCTGCACCACCTCCTGGCCGGCACGCGCGTGGTCGTCTGCCTCGGCCCCGGCGGCGTCGGCAAGACGACCACCGCGGCCACACTCGCCGTCGCCGCCGCCCGCGAGGGCCGTCGCGTCGCCGTCCTGACGGTCGATCCCGCGGCGCGGCTGAAGGATGCGCTCGACCTGCCCCCCGCGGCCGGCGAACTGCGCGCCGTACCGCTCGGCCCGGACACGCGCGGCTCGCTGCACGCGCTGCTCCTCGACGCCAAGGGGCTCTTCGACGATCTGGTGCGACGCCTCGCGCCGACCGAGGCACTCGCCGAGCGCATCCTGAAGAACCCGATCTACGGCAACGTCGCCGGCGCCTTCGCCGGCTCCGACGCCTACATGGCGCTGGAGCAGCTCCTCGACCTGGCAGCGGACGAGCGCTTCGACCTGATCATCGTCGACACCCCGCCGGCCGCACACGCTCTCGAACTCTTTCACGCACCGCGCCGCATCCTGACGCTGCTCGAATCGCGCGCGCTCGAGTACCTCGGCGAACCGCTGCGTATCCTCGGCGCGGCAACCTCGTTTTTCGCCCGCACCCTGCTCAGCGCCGTCGTGCGCGGTCTGGAACGGCTGACCGGTTTCTCGGTCCTCGGCAATATCTCGGATCTGGCCCAGTCCTTCGGCCACGTCGCGCCCGTCTTTCGCGAGCGCGCGCAACGGATCGAGACCTTGCTGGCCTCAGAAAGCACGGTTTTTGTCCTGACCACGGCGCCCGATCCGCACACCGTCCCGGACGTCACGGCCGTAGCCCACGAGCTGACTCGTGCCGGCATCCGCTGCCGTGCCGTCGTGGTGAACCGGGTCTTCGAGCTGCCGCGTGCACGCCCCCGCGCGGTGCGTACCGAGCCGCCGACCGCGGTCCCCTGGGACGCGGCGCTGGCGCGCAAACTGGTCGGCTGTGCGCGCGACCTCGAAACCCTGCACGAAGGCCAGCAGGAGCTGATCGCACGCCTGCGCGAGAGTCTGGAAGAGACGACCGCGCTCACCGAGCCGGGCGCGAGCTGGCTCCTGCTGCCGGCCCTTTCGCCGGCGCCGACGTCGCTCGCCGCAATCGGCGAACTCGCCGAGGCCCTCCGGGCGGGCCGCCTGCGCCAGCGCGGCGCGGCCTGAGCCCGCGGCACGAGCTTCGGCCAGACCAACGGGAGAGCCAGAGTCCCCTGCCTTGCAGCGCTCCCCCAGCCGCGGGCAGGCCGTTCATCCGCACGGCGCGACGGACGGTGCGATCTCGCGACTCGGCCAGGCCAAAGGCCTCGCGCAGACCAGCGCCCCCTGCTCTGCCGCGTTCGCCCGGCCGCGAAGCCCCGCTCAGCGACGCGGCTCGGCGGGCGGGAGCTTGAGCGGGCCGGTCGGCTTCCAGGCGCTCTCTTTCATCAGCTCGAAGACGTGGACCATGTTGAGGAGGTCCTCTTCCCGCGAGAAGCGACCGTTGCCGGCGTAGTCGAGGATCGACACGCCGCGCGCCTCGTAGAACGAACCGTCGGGCCGGCTGCCCGGCAGGCGATTCATCCAGCACGAAACCACGCGAACGCCGTCAACCACCGTCCACTGGTGCGGGAAGGTCCAGTCATCGAGGCCCAGCATTGAATCCACCAGGAAGCGCAGGATCGCGGGCCGCCCCTCGATTCGACCCCAGGCCGGGTCGATGAACACGGCATCCTCGGTGAAGAACTCGCCGAGCGCGTCCCAGCCAAGTTCGCCACGCTCGATGCGGTCACGCGTCTCGACGAGCCTCGCGTAGGCCGCTCTCATCTCTGCTTCCGGGTACGCCATGGATCTGCTCGCCTCCACAGGACCCACACGGGTCCGAACTCGGGTTTCGGGTCAAGCGAAAGTGCCCGCCGCCGGCGCGGGCGCGGGCGCGACTCAGCCCATGTGGAAGAAGACGGCCTTGTTGCCTTCGGGATCGCGGAAGTAGCCGCCGTAGAAGGTCGGCATGCGTGCCCCGGGGGCGCCGTCGTCGGTGGCGCCGAGCTTCAGCGCGCGCGCGTACAGCACATCGACGTTCTCGCGGGAGCCCGCCGGGAAGGCCACCATGTTGCCATTGCCCGGCGAAGCGGGCCGCGTGGTGTCGTGCGGCGTACACACCGCAAGCATCGGCTTGCCGAAGCCCTCGCCGACAAAGGCGATCCGGCCGAGGTCCATCAGCACTTTCGCGCCGAGCGGTTCGAGCAGTCCTGACCAGAAAGCCTTGGCCTTCTCCATGTCCCGAGTCCCGATGGTGACGTAACCGATCATCTCGATTCCTCCCGCGGGCTGCCTAACCCGCCCGCCGCGCGAACGCGAAGACCGCCACGGCCGGTGGTCCGAGCCGCGCTACGGCTGCTCGCCTCGTAGCGGTCGCCGCCGCGAGCCGAGAGCGCCTCGCGAACGACCGCCCGAACCACGTCACGAATTTCTCGGGCCGGGACGTTCCATCGGCGACGACTAGACCACCTCGCGGTCGGTGGCCCGAGCCGCGCCACGGCTGCTCGCCTCGTAGCGGTCGCCCACACGAACCGAGACCGCCACGGCCGGCGGCCCGGGCCCCGCTACGGCTCGTCGTCGGAGGTCGGGTGCTCGGGAGACGCCGCCCGGCGAGGCGTGCTGCGGCGTGGGGCCGGCGGCGGAGAGTCGCGCTCAGCCAGCAGGCGATCGACCTTCATGCTCAGATTGACGAGGCTCCCCTGAACGGCGTCGAGCTTGGCCTGAAGTCGCGTCAGATCGCTCTTCGAGGGCAGATTGAGCGCTCCCAGAATCATCTGCATGTTGCGATCCATCCGCCCCTTGGTCTCGGCGGCTCGCTGCAATGCCGCGGCCAGCGCGGCCATGAGGCGCGGGTTCATCAGGATCTGCTCGGCGAAGGCACCGAGTCGCTCTTCGCCGGCGCCGTAGAGCCACTGGAAGAGATCGAACGACTTGCGCGTCTCGGCCATCCATTTTCCCCGCGCCGGCGCCGCCCGAACTGCTGGACCGGCCGCCGGGCCTTCCCTACAGTGCCGCCGACCGGGGTCAAGGTGGACGGGCTGGCACGAATCATCGGCGCGGTGAGCGGACTCACTTTGGTCGCCCCCGAACTGGATGCCGCCAGCACGATCGCTACCGGCCTCGGCATCCTGCTGACCTGCGCGATCGTCACGCGGATCCTCGCGGTGCAGCGCGGGCGCAGCGCCGGGCTCTGGTTCGCGGGCGGACTCCTGACCGGCTTCGTCGCGGTGACCCTGCTGCTGATCCTCGATCGCGATCAAGGCTGAGGCCGTCGCACCTCGGCCACCACCACCGCGATCGCGATGCCGGCGCCGTGAGTCAGCGAGAGCGCGAAGCCCGCGATCCCGGCGCGCTCTGCTGTCGCCAGTGCGCGGCCGTGCAGCCGGATGGACGGCGACTGGCCCGCCACGCGCACGACCTCGATCTCGTGCCAGCCGGCGCGTTGCCCCGGGCCCGTGCCGAGTGCCTTCATCACCGCTTCCTTGGCGGCGAAGCGTGCGGCGTAGCTCTCGGCGCGCAAGCGAGGATTGCGCCCCTCGCACCAGGCCCGCTCGCCCTCGGTGAAGACGCGCGCCGCAAATCGCGCGCCCCAACGCGCCCCGAGCGCACGCTCGAGGCGCGCGATCTCGGTGACGTCCACCCCGGTTACGAGCGCCATCGAACCCTCCGCATCGCCGGGGCCGGGGCCGGGCCTGCGACTTCGGTGGGGTCTTCCGCCCTGGTCACGCGCGCCATCGACGCTTCAGCAGGCGCCGCAGGCATGGCAGGTCGCGACGTCGCAGGGCGCCGTCTCGCGCTCGAGTTTTGCCTTGCGCCACTCGGCCTGGAGGTAGCGCTTGTCGAAGCCGTGGTCGATGAACTCCCAGGGCAGCGTCTCGTCGAGCGGAATCCGTCGCTCGACCCACCACGAGGGCGGCGGACCCGCGTCCGCGTCCCGACCGTGCCGGCTCGCCGCCTCGCGGGCGCGCAGCACCGCCCAAGGACGCCCGCCGGCCCGGTGGACCTCCTCGATGATGTCGCCCACGCGGCGGTCACCACGCGAGAGCAGCGTCTGCCAGTAGGCATCTCGCGGCGATTCGATATCGACCTGCGCGCCGGGGATGGCGGCGACTTGCCGCCGCAGCAGGCGGACCCGTTCGCGCAGCAAGGCGAGCGGCGCCATCGGTTCCCACTGAAAAGGCGTCTGGGGCTTGGGCACGAAGGGATTGATCGAGAGCTTGATGCGCCCCACCCCGCCCGGCAGGCGCTCGCGGATGCGGCCGGCGAGACGGGCGATCGCCGCGACGTCGTCGTCGGTCTCGGTCGGCAGCCCGATCATCGAGTAGAGCTTTAGTGCCTTGACACCACCGCCAGCGATCAGCTCGGCAGCCCGCAGGATCTCCTCCTCGGTCAGGTTTTTATTGAGTACGCGACGCAGCCGTTCCGAGCCGGCCTCTGGCGCGACCGTCACCGAGCGTGTCTTGCCGGCACCGAGAGCGCGCGCCAGCTCGGGGCTCACCAGATCGGCCTTGAGCGAGGACGGCGAGGCCCGCCCGCCGCGCTCGGAAATCTCGCGGCAGAGTGCCGCGATGCCGGGCTGGCTCGCCATCTCGGCGCCGACCAGGCCGACGGTCGGGCGCTGGGGCAAGGCGTCCTCGAGCACGGTGCGGCGCAGCGAGTCGGCACTGCGATGGCGCACCGGCCGGTACATGAAGCCCGCCGCGCAGAAGCGGCAGCCCCACTCGCAGCCACGGCTCGCCTCGACCAGCATCATATCGCCGAAGACCGCTTCGGCCGCCAGAATCCGGGTCTGGGTCGGGGCGTCGTCGAGCCGCCCGACCCAGCGGCGCTTGACGCGAAACCCATTCGCACCGTCAGCGTCGCCCTCGGGCCGGTGCCACGCGGGGATGTACGCCCCCTCGATGCCGGCACTCGCTTCGAGCAGCGCCTCGCGGCCAGCCTCGGCGCCGCCCACCGCACGCAGCACTGCGAGCCATTCGGGAAGCATCTCCTCGGCCTCGCCGATCAAGAAGAGATCGACGAAGGGCGCGAGCGGCTCGGGATTCAAGAAAATGGCGGGACCGCCGGCCACGATCAGCGGATGGCGCCGATCGCGCTCGGCCGCCCGTAGCGGCAGGCCCGCCGCGGCCAGCATATCGAGCACGTGCACATAGTCGGCCTCGAACGAGATCGAGAAAGCGAGGATCGGGAAAGCGTCGAGCGGGAGTTCGCGCTCGAAGGACGCCGGGCGCATCTGCGGGCCAGCGTCGGGAAGGAAAGCGCGGTCCACCGCGACCTGCTGGCGCGCGAGCAGATCGGCCACCGCCTGGAATCCGAGGTTCGCCATCGCCACCGGGTAGACGTTCGGGTAGGCGAGGCAGACAGACAGGTCGGAGGTCGCCGGCGGGGCGCAACCGAGCCGTAGCTCGGCCGCCCGGCGCGCCCGGTCCCGCGCCCGCTGTTCGCGATGGCCCTGCACGCCCCCCGGCTAGCACCGCGGTCGAGCCGCCGCCCCGCTCCAGCCGAGACGGGGGAACCACGAGCCCCGAATCGGTCTCCGCCACCCGCATTCGACTCGAGGCGATCCCGCAACCGGACCGTGGGTCTTCCAGCCCGGCGGCAGGCCAGCAGGATCTCGGGGATGACGCCGCAGATCGCCGCCGGTCCACGAGGGCCGCGCCGCGCGAACCCTGTGCCGCACGTCGGCGCGGCCCGCCATCGCTGAGTTCGGGTGGCACTGCTGTGTGAGATTCGGTCCATGACCAAGGAAGTCACTCTCCGCCAGGTCGGTGGTTCCGTGAGTGCGACGCTCCCCTAGGGCATGGCCGATCGCCTGCGCTTGGAGGCCGGCGACCGTGTGCTCGCGATCGAGACGGACCGCGGCATCCTCCTCACGCCCTACGACCCCGAGGCCGAACGCGCCCTGAAGGTCGCCGCGAGAGCTGCAACCAAATACCGCAACGCACTCCGCGCGCTGGCGAAGTAGCCCGTTCCCAACCGGCGATCCGAACCCAGGTGGCTCGGAGGGCTCGTCGTGGATGCAATCCACAGCGACCAACTTCCCGAACACGGCGGCCTGCCAAGCGTGCGCGACGAATACGCCCTCGAATCGGGCCTCGCCAGACCGCGGCGGGTCCGGTTCCTCGCCATGGTGACGTTCCTCGGCATCAACGGCGTCGAGTTCGAGGCGTCAGATGCCGACGCGGTGGTGGCGATGCTCGCACCGGCAGACGGCACCGCGTCAGAGGGCGAATGGGCAACATGGATTCGAGCGCACACCCGCCGCGGGCGGTGACTCCCGGCAAGCCGGCTCTCCGTCGGCCCCCTGTCCTCCGTGTCGCCTGCCCAGTCGGTCAGTAGCGACCGGCCTGCTGCGCGACGTAGCGATCCAGCGTCTTGAGGAACCGCCCGGGCGTACTCGACTCGCGCCTGAGCTCCTGCCCGGCCTCCAACGCGCGCGGAGACAGCGTCTTCGCGACGAGGTCGCGGGCCTTGGCCAAATTCCCGTCCCACATGCCGCCGTCTGCCGCCGCGAGGTTAGAGAGGGCATAGGCCACGACGGGCAGTTGCGGCACGCCTTGACCTTGGTCATACATCAATCAGAGGTTATACTGGGCTGACGCATCGCCCGGCTCGGCGGCCTTGCGGTACCACGCGACCTCGGGGGCTGGTGCCACCTGCTCTGGATCCTCTTGAGCGTTTGGCATCGGTGAGCACGCGGCCAGCAGGCTCATCCCAGCCATGGCTTGCGCCCCCACGAGGATCTTCAGCGACAGACATCCCCATACCTGGAGCTTGACAGCATTCATCGTCGGTGTTCCCTCGGCTCCGGTCGGCGATTTACCGGCGATATCCCGGCTGGAAGCGGTGCCCCCAGGCTGAAAACCTATCTCGCGCTTGGCGTCGCAGAGCAAGTCGCTCGATGCGCCGGGCGACCCCGGGACCGCCCGACGCGAGGATCGGGACGGCGGTCGGAGGCGGTCATGCCCGCAACACCTTGCCGTCGGATGCGCGGGGAACTGAGGAGCGCCCGACCGAGGGAATGCGCGGGTGTCGGGAGACTCCCGAGCGCGAGCTTGGCCAGAGAGACGGCGGCTGCAACCCGCCTCCGGCGAACGGAGAGCAGCGCGCGAAACCGCGCCGAGCTTGGGGGCCAGCCCCTACCCTTCGACCCCGTGCCTATTATTGCCTTGAACGAGGACGGCCCGCCGGGCTCTCACCCGGCGGGCCGCGCCACCCCCTCACCGAGCAGGGCTCGGTTCAGTCGGCCTGCTTGCGCAGGAAGGTCGGGATGTCGTAGTCGGCCTCGTCGTCTTCGAGGGGCCGCAGCGCGGGCTCGTTGCTGGAGTCGCGCTCGACGGTGTCATGCGCCGTGTTGTGGAACTTCGGGACGCCGTTCTCGTCCTCGATCGTGCCCATGCGGACCACCTTGCGGCCGACCGCGGCGGCGGCACGCGCCCAGCCCGAGGGGGCCTTGGCGGACGGGGCCGACGAGAGCGGGGACGGGGCGGGACCGCGGCGGAGGTCGGGACGCGGTGCCACGGGTGCCGGTGCCGTAGCCGCAGGCGGCGTCGCGGCGCGGGGGCGCAGCAGTTCCTGCGCGGTCGGCAGAGCGGCGCGGGCCTCCTCGCCGAAACCCGTGGCGATCACGGTGATGCGGATCTTGTCGCCCATCGTCTCGTCGATCACGGCACCGAAGATGATGTTTGCCTCCTCGTGCGCCTCCTCCTGGATCAGCGTCGCCGCGTCATTGACCTCGCTCAAGGAGAGGTCGCTACCGCCGGTGATGTTGATCAGCACGCCGCGCGCGCCCTGGATCGAGACGTCGTCGAGCAGCGGCGACGAGATCGCGCGCTGCGCCGCCTCGATGGCGCGGTTCTCGCCCTCGGCCATGGCCGCACCCATCATCGCCATGCCCATCTCGCTCATGATCGTGCGCACGTCGGCAAAATCGAGATTGATCAGGCCATCGACACTGATCAGGTCCGAGATGCCGCGCACCGCCTGCAGGAGCACGTCGTCGGCGCGGCGGAAAGCCTCCAGACTCGGCATGTTGCGGCTCGCCACCGAGAGCAGACGCTGGTTGGGGATGGTGATCAACGCATCGACGTTGGGCTTCAGCGCGAGGATCCCCTCCTCGGCCTGGGCCATGCGACGGCGGCCCTCGAAGAGGAAGGGCTTGGTCACCACACCGACCGTCAACGCGCCGACCTCGCGCGCGATGCCGGCGATGACCGGCGCAGCGCCGGTTCCGGTGCCACCGCCCATGCCCGCCGTGACGAAGACCATGTCGGCGCCCGAGAGAAGGTCGCGCAGCATGTCGGCGTCCTCGAGCGCTGCTTCGCGCCCGGTCGCCGGCCGCGCCCCGGCCCCGAGTCCCTTGGTGATCTCGTTCCCCAGCTGGACCTTGACCGTGGCCAGGCTGCGCCCAAGCGCCTGCCCGTCGGTATTGGCCGCGAGAAAATCCACGCCGCCCATACCCGCCTGTATCATGGTATTGACGGCGTTTCCACCACCGCCCCCCACACCCACGACCTTGATCCTCGCGCCTTCCATCGTGCCGCCGAACGCCCCGCTCATCGCCACCTCCACATCTTCCGTGCACTCTCTCCCCGAGTCGGTGCTCAGAAGAACTCCCTCAGCCAATCCCCCATGCGGTTGCGGAATCGCGTGACCACGCCCGCCGGCAATCCATCCGGCAGCTCGAAGTCATCCGATTCCTCACCCGCCAACTCCAGTAAACCGATCGCCGTGGCCCACATCGGGCCAGATACGACGTCGCCAACGCCGGCAATCCGATGCGGCTCTCCGAGCCGTACCGGGAGCCGGAATACCTTTTCACCAAGCTCAACCAGCCCGGGCAGCGACGCGCTGCCCCCGGTCAACACCACCCCCGCAGGCAGGGCGCCGATCAGATCGCTCTCTTCGAGCCGCTCGCGGACGAGCGACAGGATCTCCTCGGCACGTGGCTCGATGATCTCGGCCAGCACCTGGCGCGAGAGCATGCGCGGCTCGTGCCCGCCAATGCCGTTGACCTCGATGTGCTCGCCGGCGCGAACCGCCGCCGCAAGCGCGTGCCCGTGGCGCAGCTTGATCCGCTCGGCCTCGGTCCCGGTCGTGCGCAGACCGGTGGCGATGTCGCCGGTGACGTGGCCGCCGCCAAGGCCGACCACCGAGACGCGGCGCACCGCTCCGCCACGCACCGCGACGATCTCGGTCGTGCCGCCACCGATGTCGACCATCACCGCGCCGATTTCCCGTTCCTCGGGTGTCAAGACCGCATGCGCCGAAGCGATCGGCGCCACCACCACCTGCGAGGCTTCGAGGCCCGCCCGGTTGCAGCAACGCACCAGATTCTGCACCGCACCACGGGCCGCGGTCAGCACGTGGGCACGCACTTCGAGCCGGACGCCGGTCATGCCGTAGGGATCGCGGATCCCTGCTTGACCATCGACGACGTAGTCCTGGGGCAGGACGTGCACGACCTCGCGGTCCTCCGGCACGGCCACCGCACGGGCCACAGCATGCACCCGATCGATGTCCTCGAGATCCACCTCGTGGCGGTGAATCGGGGTCATGCCCGACGTGTCGAGGCTGCGGATGTGGCTCCCGCCGAGCGCGACCAGCACCGCGCGGATGTTGCAATCGGCCATGCGCTCGGCCTCGCGCACCGCACTCTCGATCGAATGCACCGTCGCTTCGATATTGACGACCGCGCCGCGGCGCAGGCCGCGCGACGGCGCGGTGCCCACGCCGGTGATGCGCGGAGTTCCCGCCACCCGTTGGGCCACCAGCACCGCCGTGCGGTGGGTGCCCACGTCGAGGGCGACGGTGATCTCCGCGCGGGAGGCCACCTAGGCAGCCCTCCGCGCGGTCTTGCCCGGCGGAGCGGGTTTGGCCCAGCGCACGACCGCAGTACGACCGTCCAGCAGCGCGACCGAGCCCCGCCGCGCCGGCGTGCTCGAATCGTCGGCGGCATCCAGTGCGGCTTCGCGCACGATGCGGCGCAGCAAGGCGAGCTTGCCGGGGAAACCCCGCCAGCCGAGTTCGATCCTGAGCCGGCCGTCTTCGCTGAAGAGCGTCACGCGCGGCTCGCGCCCAGCCGCATCAAGTGCGACTTCCGAGATCGGCAACCCGGCCGCGCCGCCGTCGATTTCGCGGGCGAGTTCGAGCACGTGCTCGAGTTCCGAGGGCCGGGGCAAGGCCGGCTCGCGATCAGCGGGCCCGGCGAGCGTGACGATCGGCAGCGCCGGATCCGGCTCGGCAACCTGACCGAGTACCGAACCGTCAGCGGCGACGAGGTGAAAACGATGCCCGGCATGGAGCAGGGCCGCGCCCTCGCGTTCTTCGATCGTGACCCGCAGGCGGCCAGGCAGCTCGCGCTCGACCCGCGCCGCGGCGATCTCGGGACGGGCTCGAAGGCGCGCGGCAAGCGCGTCGCGATCGACCCGCCAGATGCTTCGGCCTTCCTCCACCACGCCCAACCACCCCTCAACCACCGCCGCCGACAACCGGCGCGCGCCGACCACCTGTACTTCGCGCACCGCGAAGTAGCGATGGTCGAGGCAATAGCGCAGAAGCGGGACCGAAGTAAAGAAGAGAGCGACGACGACGCCACCCCAGAGGAGATGGCGCGGCTCGCGCAACGACGCGGCCAAGCCCTTGAACCGACCCTCCCAGGTCTCCGCGCGCAAGAGAGCGTGACTCTCGCGGCGCGTGGCCGGTCGGACCCGACGCTGGCGATGCCCCTTCCCCTCCATCCTCCCCCTCATCCACCCGCGGCCACCGCGGCGCGTCCCGCGAGCGACCAGCGTATGGCCTCCCGCGTCCCCGTCGCGACCTTCCTCGTCTGTTCGAGGCCGGCCCGACGGCGCTCGGTTGTTTTTGCAGGGACGGCGGGCGATGGCAAGCGTTTACGAGCAGGAACCGGTCGCCCAGCGCTCGCCCGCCCGCCGCCGCCCGGGACGCGCGCGAGGTCTGCCGCCTTCGCGCGCAGAGTCGGACGGCTCGCGCGCCCTGCACGGCTCGGGCGAGCGCAAACCCGCGGTCTTGAGGCGGGTCGCCTCGCGGTCACGCGGTCAGGCCGCCGTCAGCGGCGGGTCTCGCGTACCGTGAGCTCGGCCCGGTCAAGCAAAATCTCGATCAGGTCGTCGAACTCGATGCCGGCGTGGCGCGCCATGGCCGGGTACCAGCCGAGTTCGTGCAGGCCGGGGAGCGTGTTGCACTCCAGCACCGCCGCCCAGCCATCGGACCGCACGCGCAGATCGACCCGGCTGTAAGCGCCGGCGTCGAGCGCCCCGTGGGCCCGCTCGGCGATCGCCAGCACGGCCGCGTAGTTGTCGCCGAGGGGCGCAGGCAGCACGAAGCGCTCGCGTCCGGGCGTGTACTTCACCTCCCATGTGTGGAAGTCGTCGCCCAGCGCCTCGACCTCCATCGCCGCGAGCGCGCGACCGTCGAGCAGCGCCACCGTGACCTCGCGCCCGGCGACGTACTCCTCGACCAACACATCGCCGTCGAAGCCACGCGCCGCCACGCAGGCTGCGGGGAAAGCCCTGGCCTCGCGGACGATGACGACGCCGTTGCTCGAGCCCTCGCCGCGCGGCTTGACCACGCACGGCAGCGGCATATCGGCGGGCATCTGCACATCGTCGCCCCGCAGCAGCGCCCCGATCGCGACCGGCACGCCGGCAGCAGCCATGATCTGTCGGGCGCGCCATTTGTCCATGCAGAGCGCGCTCGCCAGAACGCCAGCCCCGGTATAGGGCAGGCCGATCATCTCGAACACGCCCTGCACGCAGCCATCCTCGCCGTAGCGACCGTGCAGGGCGTTGAAGATCACCGCCGCGCCGGCGGCGACGAGACGGGTGGGCAGGTCGCGATCGGCCGGGATCTCGACCACGGCGTAACCGCGTCGGCGCAGCGCGGCCGCGACGGCTTGCCCGCTGCGCTCCGAGATCTCGCGCTCGGAGGAGAGCCCGCCCAGCACGACGCCCACCCGACGCTGCCGCCAGCGGCCCTCGGGCCGGAGCACGCCTCCACCCGGCGTGCTCACCGCGCCACCGCGCCGGCAGCCGTGCACGGGAGGATCGGCGTGACGCTCGGCGGACGACTCATCGGACCACCCGCAGGGGCGCGCCGGCACCTGCGGCAAGACATTCGAGCACGCGATCGCCCTCGCGGATGATGTCGCCCGCGCCGAGCAGCAACACCAGATCGCCCTCGCGCGCGCTGGCCGCGATGGCCTCGGCAAGCGCCGTGCGCGGGCCGACGAAACGCACGTCGGCATGACCCCGCGCCCGCAGCGCGCGCGCCAGCGACTCGCCGTCGGCACCCTCGATCGGATCTTCGCCGGCCGCATAGACGTCGGTCAGGAAGAGCACGTCGACCGCGTCGAAAGCGCCGCGGACGTCCTCGAAGAGACCGCGCGTGCGGGTGTAGCGGTGGGGCTGGAAGGCCGCGACGATACGCCGGCCAAGGCCCTCGCGCGCCGCCCGCAGCGTGGCGCGAACTTCCTCGGGGTGATGGCCGTAATCGTCGATCACCAGCACGCCGGCCACCTCGCCCCGGACCTCGAAGCGGCGGTGGATGCCCCCGAAAGCGGCCAGCGCCCGGATCGCCACGGCCGGCTCGACGCCGATCTCGCGCGCCGCCGCGATCGCCGCGAGCGCGTTCTGGGCGACGTGCCGGCCGGGCATCCCGATCGTCACCCGGCCGACCGGGGCGCCATCGATCACGAGATCGAACCGGGTCTCGAAACCTTCGACCACGACGTCGCGCGCCGCCACCTGGGCGTCCGAGGTGAGTCCGAAGGTGACGTGACGCTTGCGCAGTCGCGGCAGGATGCCGCGCACGCGCGAGTTGTCGATCCCAAGAATCGCCGCGCCATAGAACGGCACGCGGTTGGCAAACTCGACGTAGCCGTCGATCGAGGCCTCGAGACTGCCCCAATGGTCGAGGTGCTCGGGGTCGATGTTGGTGATGACCGCGATGGTCGGCGTCAGGAGCAAAAAAGTGCCGTCGCTCTCGTCGGCCTCGGCCACCAGCAGTTCGCCGGCGCCACGGTGCGCGTTGCTGCCGAGCGAATGGACGCGGCCACCGATCACCGCCGTGGCGTCGTGCCCGGCCGCGTGCAGGATCGCCGCCAGCATCGACGAGGTCGTCGTCTTGCCGTGCGTGCCGGCCACCGCGAGGCCGGTCTTCATGCGCATGAGTTCGGCCAGCATCTCGGCGCGCGGCAGAATCGGGATCCCCAGATCGCGCGCTCGTGCCACCTCCGGGTTGGAGAACCGCACCGCCGACGAGAGCACGACCGCCTCGGCGTCCTCGGGGAGAGTGGCGCCGTCGTGGCCGTAGGAGATGCGCGCGCCGAGCGTCTCGAGCCGGGCGGTGAGTTCACTGCGCGCAAGATCCGAACCCGAAACCTCGAACCCGAGATCGAGCAGGACCTCGGCAAGGCCGCTCATCCCGATGCCGCCGAGACCGACGAAGTGGATCCGGTGTTGCCTCAGCACCGGGGCCGCATAACACCGGGGCACCCGGCCGCGCACGAGGGGCGTCCGTGTCCACGGTGCACGGCGACGACCCCGAGGCGCAACGTCCTGCCCGCCTGCGGCAGAGTTCTACGGGCGCCCGCGGCACGTGACGGCGACTGCGAGGTGCAACATCCCTCCGCCCGCGCCAAATCCCTCAGGGCTCAGCGGTGCGTTACGACGACCGCGAGGCGCAACGTCCCTTCGCCCGCGACAGACCTCTACCGGCGTCCGTGTCCGCGGCGGGCGGCGACGACCGCGAGGCATTCATCTGCCACCCGCGCGGCGGCGTCGGGCCGGCCCAGGGCACGGGCCTGGACGCGCATCGCAGCGAGCTGCGCCGGCTGCGTGACCAGCTCGACGAGTTGCCGCGCGAGACCGCTCTCGTCGAGTTCGGGATCGAGGATCATCCGGGCGGCACCCGCCGCCACCAGCGCCTCGGCATTGATGCGCTGGTGGTCCCCGGCCGCATGGGGATAGGGCACCAGAAGAGCGGCAACACCGAGGGCCGTGAGTTCGGCGAGCGTCGTCGCCCCGGCCCGGCAGACCACCAGATCGGCCCAGGCGTAGGCCTCTGCCATATCGTCGATGAAGGGCGTGACCCGCGCCTCGACCCCGGCGTCGCGGTAGTGCCGGCTCACTCTCTCGCAGTCCGCAGCACCGCCCTGATGCAGGACCTCGATCGACAAACGCGCCCGCGCGACCGCACCCGGAACGATGTCGTTGAGCCGGCGGGCCCCCGCGCTGCCGCCAAAAACCAGCAGCCGCAGCGCGACCGCGGCGCGGCGCTCGACGGCGGACGGGACAAGCGACCAGCGCACCGGATTCCCGGTGAGGACCGCGCGCGTGCCGAGCGTCGTGACCGTGCCGGGGAAGCTCACGCACACCCGCTGCGCCAGCGGTGCGAGCCCGCGCGTCACCCAGCCCGGCGCGGCGTTCTGCTCCATCAGCACCACCGGCACCCGGCCGAGCCGGGCCGCGACAATCGCCGGAAAAGCGGCGTAGCCCCCCACACCGACAGCCAGCTCGGGACGGAACGCGCGGCGGATCCGCACGCTGCGTCCGAGCGCGGGCACGACCCGCGCCAGTGCCGCGGCAGCACCGAGCGCGCCCTGGCCACGCACGCCGCCCACGTCGAGCAGCTCGACCGGATACCCGGCGCGCGGCACCGCCTCCCGTTCGATGCCGCGCCGGCTCCCAACAAACATGACTTCGCGCACGCCGCGCCGCCGCAGCTCGTCGGCAAGCGCGATTCCGGGAAAGAGATGCCCGCCCGTGCCGCCACCGGCGATCAGCACGCGCTCAGGCACATCTCCCACTCAGCGACTCTCCCGCGACAGGCTGAGCAGGACGCCGACGATAGCCCCCGTGACGATCGTCGATGAGCCCCCGTAGCTCAGGAAAGGCAACGGCAGCCCCTTGGTCGGCAGCAATCCCGTCACCACCCCAAGATTCAGCACCGCCTGGCCGACCAGCAGAACCGTGAGCCCGAGCCCGAGCAGCATCGCGAAGCGATCCCGGCCGCGCAGTCCGATCCGCACCCCGCGCGCCGCAATGAGCCCGAAGAGCCCCAGAACGACGAGACAGCCCGCGGCACCGATCGCCTCTGCGGTCAAGGCGAAAATAAAATCAGTGTGTCCCTCGGGCAGATAGAAGAGCTTCTGCCGCCCCCCACCGAGGCCGCTCCCGATCGCTCCCCCGTTGCCGAAGGCGAGGAAGGATTGCACGAGCTGGAACCCCTTGCCGCGCGGGTCGCTGAACGGATCGAGGAAACCCACCACGCGCGCCGCCCGGTACGGCGACGACCAGATCGCCAAAGCCGCCGGCGGCAAGATCAGCAAACCCAGACCGAAGACGTGCAGCGGCCGCGCCCCGGCCAGCACCAGCATGGCCAGCGTCACCAGGGTGAGCACGGCCGCAGCACCGAAGTCGGGCTCGGCGAGCAGCAACACCACCGGCACCCCGAGAGCGACCAGATGCGGCAGCACACCCCAGCCAAAGCTCTGGAGTCGTTCCTGCTTGCGCGTCAACGAATGCGCCAGGTAGAGCACGAAGATCGGCTTCATGAGTTCCGAGGGCTCGAAGACGAAGACCCCGAGATCGAGCCAGCGCTGGGCGCCGCCGCGGCGCACGCCGAGCCCGGGCACGAGGACGGCGACCAGTAGCACGAGCCCGAGCCCAAGTGCGGGATAGGCGAGTCGGCGCCATGCCCACGAGGGTGTCCAACTCGCACCGGCAGCGACCGCTGCCGCGAGCAGGACGAAGACGAACTGGCGACGAACCAGCGCGAAGGCGTCGCCAAAACGCTCGCGGCCGAGGAAATAGCCCGCATCGAGCAACATCACGAGACCAAGCACGGCCAGCGTGGCGACCGCGCCGAGGAGGACCCGGTCGATCCGCCGTGACGCCGAGAACACCGGCCTCTGCGTGACGCCCTCGAGCACCCTTGCTGAATCCAATCCCGCAAATGTCTTCACGAGCCCGCCCCTCCCCGCACCAATTCCGCGAAGCGATCGCCCCGCTCGGCGTAGTCCCGAAACTGGTCCTGACTGGCGCAGCCGGGCGAGAGCAGCACGGTGTCACCCGGCCGCGCCAGCCCGATCGCTTCGGCGACCGCGTCGTCAAACCCGATATGGCGCCGCGTCTCCACCGCTCCCGACCATGCCTCGGCCAGCATCGCTGCGGCCTCGCCATAGACCACGACGCAGCGGGCGCGGCGCGCGAGCTCGGGCCCGAGTGCGGCGAAGTCGCCCCCCTTGGCCCGCCCACCCGCGAGCAGCACGAGATGGCCGGGGACAGTGCCCTCGATCGCCCGCTCGAGCGCGCCGAGATTGGTTCCCTTCGAATCGTCGACAAAGGTGATGCCGTCGCGCCGCGCCACCACACGCATCCGGTGGGCCAGTCCGTCAAAATCGTCGAGCACTGATTGTATCGCCGCCACCGAGGCGCCCCCCGCCCGTGCGCACAGGGCCGCCGCCATCGCGTTCTCGACGTTATGCGGCCCGGCGAGCGGAAAGCGCGCGAGGGAGAGGTGGTCGCTCGGCCCCTCGGGTCCATCCACGCGAAAACCGTCGCCCTCGGGGACGGCCCCCGGACCGTCACTCGTGCCCGCGCCAAAGGTGACGACACGCGCCGCGAGCGCGCCGACGAGTGCCGCGACGCGCGCATCATCCCGTGCCAGCACGGCGACGTCGTCGCGCTGCTGGTGGGCGAAGAGGCGGGCCTTGACCGCCAGGTAGGTCGCGAGGTCGCCGTGGCGATCGAGATGGTCGGGCGTCACGTTGAGGAGTGCGGCCACGCGCGGATGAAACGTTTGCGCCCACTCGAGCTGGAAGCTCGAGATCTCGGCCACCACCGGCCCCACCCAGCCCGCGGCCTCGATCAACGGCCGCCCGAGGTTGCCGCCGACAAAGGGCGCCTGACCGCTGGCGCGCAACATGTCGCCGACCAGCGTCGTCGTCGTGCTCTTGCCGTTGGTGCCGGTGATGGCGAGCAGGGGCCCGGCGAGGGCCGCGGCCGCGAGATCGATCTCGGCCACGACCGCCACCCCGGCGCGCTGCGCCCGCGCAAGCACGGGATGCGACGCCGCAACGCCCGGGCTCGGAACGACCACATCACAGCCCGCCAGCAGATCCGCCGCTTCGCCCTCGGGCACGAACTCCACGCCAAGCATCTCGAGCTGCCGGCGCGCCGGGTTTGTCGCGGTCTCGGGCAGCACCCGATCGACCACCCGCACCCGCGCGCCGGCTCCCGCCAGCCGCTCGGCCACGGCCGAGCCCGTCCGGCCGAAGCCGAGGACCAGCACGACGGAACCTGCGAGCGACTCGATGTCGGGGGGCACGCCTCTGCTCACCTCAGTTTGAGCGTCGCCAGCGAGAGCAACGCGCAGATGGCCGCAATGATCCAGGCCCGGACGATGATCTGCGGCTCGGGCCAGCCCAGCAACTCGAAATGGTGGTGCAGCGGCGCCATGCGGAAGACCCGCCGCCGACGAGTTTTGTAGGACGCGACCTGCACCATCACCGAGAGCGCCTCGGCGACGAACACGAAGCCGAGCAGGGGCAGCACGAGGGCCTGCTTGCTGGCCAGAGCCACCACGCCGAGCGCGGCACCGAGCGAGAGCGAGCCGACATCGCCCATGAACATCTGCGCCGGATAG
>SXLG01000019.1 GCA_005777805.1 Pseudomonadota bacterium | reverse complement strand
CGGCGCGGGCGCACGCCTGCCATTGCAGCCGCTGCCGGCGCGCGTACTCGGCGGCGCATGCGACCAACCTCTTCACCACGGCGGGTGGGGTACGCTTCACTCGCGGTGAGGATCGAGTGAGTCGTTTCAGGGTGCCCGACGCTCGCGTCTTCGCCCAGCACTTCTGCCGGACGTGTGGCGCGCCGATACCGCGCATCGATCGCGAGCGTGACGTGGCCATGGTCGCGATGGGCACGCTCGACGACGATCCCGGTCCGCTCGACATGCGCCACATCCATGTCGGGTCGAAGACTTATTGGATTGACATCCGGGACGACCGGCCGCAGTTCCCGGAGCATTACCGGCGCTGAGGGCGTCTGCCGGATGGCGTGGGGCGCGGCCGCGGCGAGGGAGTGCGCCGCGGGGGCGAGTCCGCTAACGGCGCCCGGATGGTGCCGTCGCGGCACCCGCCACGGAGGAACCCGCCATGCGAGAAGTTGTGATCGTCGAAGCCGTCCGCAGTCCCATCGGTCGCCGTAAAGGGGGGCTCTCGGGGATGCCGGCGGCGGATCTCCTCGGCGCGGTCCAGAAGGCTTGCATCGAGCGCTCGGGCATCGACCCGGCGAAGGTCGGGCAAGTGGTCGGTGGCTGCGTCTCCCAGGTCAGCGAGCAGTCCTTCAACATCGCGCGCCTGGCCTGGCTCACGGCGGGTCTGCCGCTGACGGTGGCGGGCACGACGGTCGACAGCCAGTGCGGCTCATCCCAGCAGGCGGCCTCGGTTGCCGCGGCGCTGATCGGTGCGGGCATGGAGGACATCGTGCTGGCTTGTGGTGTCGAGACGATGACCCGGGTGCCGCTCGGCTCCAACATGAAGCCGGCGTTCCCGATCACGGCGCAGTACATGCAGCACTACCCGCCGACCTCGCAATTCCAGGGCGCCGAGATGATTTCCAAGGAGTACGGCCTCACCCGCGAGGACACCGACCGCTTCGGTCTGCGCAGCCAGCAACGGGCGCAGGCGGCCTGGGCGGCGGGTCATTTCGACCGCGAGGTGGTGGCGCTGACCGCACCTGTGGTTGATGCCGAGGGCAAGCCCACGGCTGAGACGCGGGTCGTCGCGCGCGACGAGGGTCTGCGCGAGACCTCGCTCGAGAAGCTCGCTGAGCTCAAGGCGGTCGAGGCGAACGGCATCCACACCGCTGGCACCTCGTCCCAGGTTTCCGACGGCGCGGTGGCGTTGCTCCTGGCCTCGCCGGAGAAAGCGAAGGAACTCGGGCTGCGCCCGCGCGCGCGCATCCTCGCGACCACGCTGGTCGGCGTCGATCCCGTCACCATGCTGAAGGGCCCGATCCCCGCCACGCGCAAGGTGCTCGACCAGACCGGACTCACCGTCGACCAGATCGATGTCTTCGAGGTCAACGAGGCTTTCGCCGCAGTGGTCTTGTGCTGGGAAAAGGAACTTCGGCCGAACCCCGAGCGTGTCAATCCCAACGGCGTCGCGATCGCGCTCGGTCACCCGACCGGTTGCACGGGCTCGCGGCTGATCACGACCGCCCTGCACGAACTCGAGCGTACGGGTGGACGGCGCGCCCTCATCGCGATGTGCTGCGGGGGTGGCCTCGGCACCGGTACGATCATCGAGCGCTGCTAGGCGGGGGCGGCCTCGGCACCGGCACGATCATCGAGCGCTGCTGGAACCCCGGCGGGGCACTGCGGGTACTGCAGCGCAAACTCAGGTGTTGGGCTCGTTCGAGGCCACGCCCGCGCGCGAGTCTCGGCCGGAGTACGTCTGGTGCGCGTCACTCGGCTTCGCCAAAGGCTCCGCCTTGGGTCGGGATGAGTCTCGGCCCGTCTGGGCGGGCGCCCGGCATTTGCCCCCGGTCGCCCCAGGCCCGGCTTTGCGCTGGTAATGAGTCTCGGCTGCGGGCTCCGCGGGGTGACGGGGTCTCCGGGCGACCACGCCCGGCGAAACACCGAGGAAATTTCCGCCTAGCGAACCGTTGACAAGGGTCGCCGTTGTCCGCTAGCCATTAGGATACTTCTCTCGGAACCCTAATGAAATTCGGAAATGGCGATGAGCTCGGGCTCGACGTCACGGACCTGCAGATCCTGCAGACGCTGCAGCGGGACTGCAAAACTTCCTTCGCGCGGATTGGCGAGGAGGTTGGTCTGTCGGCGCCGTCGGTTCTCGAGCGTTTGAAGAAGCTCGAACAGAGCGGAGTGGTGCGCGGCTATTCGGCCGTGCTCGACTCGCGCGCACTCGCGCTCGACGTCACGGCATTCATTGGCGTGGTGGTCGAGCATGCCGGCGATCTCGATCCGTTCGAGAGTCACGTGGGCGCGCTCGACGAGGTTCTCGAGTGCCATCACGTCACCGGGCAACACACGCTCCTGCTCAAGGTGAAGACCGCGAACACCTCGTCCCTCGAGCATCTGATCAGCAGGATTCGCGCTCTGCCCGGAGTGGTTCGCACCGAGACGATGGTGGTGCTCTCGACCCATACCGAACGCTGGACGCTGCCTCTGCGGGCCGATCTGGTCATGCGGCCGGAAGGATCGCCGCGACGTCGCACCGGGCGGGGGCTGGCTCTGCGCCGCGGCGCTACCGGCGAGGCGCCTTAGGGCGGGGCCGGACGAGCAGGGACGGGCAAGGGACGCAGACGGGGAACACGGCGATGATCCACGACGACCACGGCCGAACGAAAGACGCAGCGACCTGGCAGGTGCTGCGCCAGGCGCAACGCGAAGCCGAACGCCGAGGGCTCTACCGCAAAGCCACGGAAAGTGACGCCTGTGGCGTGGGCTTTGTCGTGCACATGGACGGCCGGCGTTCGCACGACGTCATCGAGATGGGCCTGCGCATGCTCGAGAATCTGGCCCACCGCGGGGCTTGCGGCTGCGACCCGCTGACCGGCGACGGCGCGGGGATCTTGATGCAGATCCCGCACGGGTTCTTTGGCCGTGTCTGCGCCGCGCAGGGTTTCGAGCTGCCCGAACCCGGCCAGTACGGCGTCGGGATGATCTTTCTCCCGGCCGAGGTCTTCGACCGCAACGCCTGCACCGAGGCGTTCGAGAAGATCATTCACGAAGAGGGCCAGCGGTTGCTCGGCTGGCGCGTGGTGCCGACCGATCCGGCGCAGGCGGGACCGCTGGCGCGGGCCACGTTGCCGGAGATCCGCCAAGTTTTCATCGGCGCGGGTTCGGGTGTGACCGACGAGGCCGCACTCGAGCGCAAGCTCTACATCATCCGCAAGCGGGTCGAGGCTGCGGTGCGCGCGCGTGAGCTTCGCGACGGCGATCGCTTCTACGTCTCGAGCTTGTCGGCGCGAACGCTCACCTACAAGGGCCTGCTGCAACCGGCCCAGATTCCGGCCTTCTACGCGGATCTGCGCGATCCGACCTTCGAGAGCGCGCTCGCTCTCGTGCACCTCGCGGTCGTCCTTGACGCGCGCGCGCTCCTG
>SXLG01000115.1 GCA_005777805.1 Pseudomonadota bacterium | reverse complement strand
GCACGCGCAGCAGCTTGGCCTGCAAGCCGAGCTCCATCTCGCTGATCTCGTCGAGCAGCAAGGTGCCGCGATGGGCCAGCTCGAAACGCCCGAGCTTGCGTGTCACAGCGCCGGTGAACGCGCCTTTTTCGTGACCAAAGAGTTCGCTCTCCAGCAGTTCCCGGGGCAGGGCCGCGCAGTTGACGGCGACGAATGCCTGCCCCACGCGCGGACCGGCCTCGTGCAGGAAACGCGCAAAAAGCTCCTTGCCGGTGCCGCTCTCGCCCTGCAGCAGGACCGGCGCCCGGCTCGCGGCGACACCTGCGCCAATCTCGATCACCCGCTGCAGCGCGGGCGACCGGGTCAGGATCGCGCGGTTGGCGCTGGGCGGACGCGACGTCGGCTCGGCGAGGCCGTCCTCGAGGATACCGCGCACGAGATGCAGAAGGTCCTGTGGCGAGAAGGGTTTGGTCAGAAACTCGCGAGCCCCACACTTCATCGCCGAGACCGCGTCCTCGACGGTGCCATAGGCCGTGATCAGGACGACCGGGAGACCCGGCCAACGTTCCTGGATCCGTGCCAGCAACTCGCTGCCCGACATGCCGGGCATACGCATGTCGGAGACCACCAGATCCGGCAGCCTGCGGGTGAGGGCATCGAGGCCGGCCCGACCATCACTGGCCTGCTCGACCTCGTAGCCACCCCGACTCAGCACCTCGGCCACGCCGATGCGCATTCGCACGTCGTCATCGACAACCAGAATGATTTGCTTCATGACCGATCCTCCAGGCCTGCCGGCGACTGCTGTGCCGGCAAGGAAAGAACGAAATGCGCGCCGCGCGCCGCGCCGACCAGTTCGAGAGCGCCACCGTGGGAGAGGGCGGCAGCACGCGCGACCGCCAGCCCGAGACCCGTGCCGCGCGCCTTGGTGGTGACGAAAGCGCCGAAGATGCTGTCCTCCTGGCCGCTCTCGATGCCAGGGCCTTCGTCGGCGACCGAGATCCGGGCAATGCGCCCCTCGCTCCACGCGCCGACCTGGATCTGCCCGCCTGCGGGCATCGCCTCCATCGCGTTGCGGATGAGATTGACCAGGGCTTGCCGGATCAGGCCGCGGTCGGCACTCCAGGGCACGGCAGCACCGACCGAGCGCACGATGGCATAGTTCTCATCGTGCAACGCCCCGGCCGCGAGCAGGGCTTCGTCGAGCAGGCGATCGAGCCGCACGTCGGCAAACGCCGGTTGGGGCAAACGGGTGAAGTCGAGAATGTTCGAGACCAGGTGATCGAGATCGGCGACGCTGCGCGAGATCTGCTCGGCAAGCCCTTCCGCACGCGGATTGCCGCGAATCTCGTCGAGCAGGAGTCGCGCGAAGAGTTCGGTAGCACCGAGTGGATTGCGCACCTCGTGGGCGAGCGTCGCGGCCATCTCTCCCATCGCAGCCAGTCGACTCTGGCGGAGAGCACGCGCCTCGAGCTCGCGCTGGCGCGCGAGGCTCTCGGTGAGCGCGCGGTTCTTCTCGCTGAGCTCGTCATTGAGGGCGCGGGCGTGAATCTGAAGCCGGCGGTACTCGCGCTCGAGATTCGCGGTCGCGTCGGTAAAGACACGAAAGGCTGCGTGCAGATTTTCGACATCGCCCGTCATCAGCGCTTCGGTGATCATCCGACCCTGCCTCCTCCCGCGGCACCCGCCGCCATGCCGGGGCCACGCTCGAGTCGCCGCCGACCGAGGACCGCGAGCCGCCGCGTGATTTCATCGCCCGTGCGCTCGGCGTGGCGATAGAGTTCGAGCGCGAGCTGCACGCGACCCGCCGTCTCGGCCAGACACGCACCGCGCCACGCGGCCTCTCCGCTGAAGGGATGCTGCGTGCGACTGCGGGCCAGCTCCTCATAGGCCACCAGCGCGCGCGCATTCTCGCCCGCGCGTTGCGCGACTCGCGCCTCGAGCCAGCGGGCGCGTGGGTCGGCTCGATCGCCGAGTCCGACCAGATCGAGGGCCACACCGGGGTCGGCGACGGCCAGAGCCTCGCCGAGTTCCAGCGCCAGCGCCGCTCCCGCACCGGGATCGAGCGAGATCAGCGCACGGGTATTCGAGAGAACCTCCGGTCCGAAGCCGGCGAGAGCCGCCGTTCGGGCCGCGACGGCGAAGCCCGTCGTATCGGAGCCTGGAGGAGCTGCAGCACCGGGCCTCGTGCCGCCCGTTCTCACCCCGAGTCGGTCGAGGTGATCGCGCAACGCCCGCGCCTGCGGATCCGAGAGCTCGTCGATGGCCGCCCCGGATTCGAAGAGCTGACCGAATGCTTTTGCGTACGCGCCGCGATCGATCGCCGCTCCCGCAAGGCTCAGCTCGACGCGCCGACGAGCCGCGTCGGCCGCGGTCGGTGGCAAGGTCAAAAGTCGGGCAAAGGCGCGCTCGGGAGTCCCGCCCAGCGCGTCGCGCCGTGCCAGCGCCTCGATCGCGGCCCGGCCCGCAGCCGAGGCCCCGCCGCGGCGGCCGATCTCCTGCCAGATTTCGCCCGCCGCTTTCTCGTCGGAGGCAGCCAGGCGCACCGCATGTCTCAGGATCTCGTCCTGCTCGCGGCCGGCGAGACGCCCGGCGATCGCGACGAGGCGTGCGGCCACGCCGCGCTCGCCACTCAGGTTCGCGTCGAGCAACACCCCGAGCGCTTCACTGGCCGGATCCTCGAGGAAGGTGGACGAACAGATCTCGGACAATCCGGCCGCGACCGTGCGCGCCTCGGCAGAGCGTCCGCGCGCCAACTCGGCACGGCTGCGTCCCCGAAGGGCGATGCACGCCCCGATCCCGCCGGCCACGGCGGCGTCTCCGAACCCATCAAGTGCCTCATCAATGTGGCCGTCTTCGAGCGTGAGCTCGCCGAGCAGAGCCTGCGCCAGTCCCTGCCCCACGCTGCCCGAGCGCCGAGCCTCGCGCTCGAGTTCAGGTCGGAAGCCGAGGGAGCGATAGAGCAGGAGTAGATTCGCGACGCCGCGCGGGGCGTCGGCAAAATCGGGGTGCAGCCTGAGCGCGCGTTCGTAGAGCGCGACGGCGGCGTGGGGGTATCCGCTGGTGCCCGCGGCAACGAGTTCGCGGTCGGCCGCAAGATAGTGAGCCGCGGCCCCGATCTGGCCCGCTTCGATTCGTGGCGGTGGGGCCGCTCGAGCCTCGCTCAGTGCACCGGCGACGGCCGCGAGTTCGGGCGTCGCGCGGTAGACCGAAAGGCTGGGGTCGGGCGCACACAGGGCGACCCCTGCCAGACGGCGCCAGCGGCATTCGAGCCTCGGGGATGCGACCGGACCCGGCACTGCCCGCTCCGCGACCGGGGCGAGGGCCGGCGCCGCAACCTGCGCGTCTGCGGAGGAAGCGATCTCGGTCGACGCGAGTGGCACGACCTCGCCGGCACCCGCCATGGCGACGCGCGAATCCTCCTCGGGTGCACCATCGGGGAGGGCGGCATCCTCGGGAGTCGGTCCCCGTTCGTCCGAGGGCAGCACGGCCGCGACGAGATCCCCCTGTGCTGGCGGACTCGAGGGTGCGAGCGTTGCTGTGGGAAGCAATGTTTCGGAAACGACAGCTTCTCGCGCACCCAACGCCGCGTCGTCAGATACGGACGTTGCTCTGGGAAGCAATGTTTCGGAAACGATAGATGCGGTGGTGCGCGTCGCGTCCTGCGCTGGGGGGGGGCCGAGTTCGAGGGGCTGTGCGGCCGACGTGGTCTCGCCGAGTACCGGCGCGGTGGCGACCGCGACCTCCTGCGCTGCGATGGTCCCGAGTTCGAGCGGCTGTGCGGCCGACTTGGTCTCGCCGCGTGCCGGCCCGGTAGCGCGCGCCACTTCCTGCCCCGCGTCAAACCCGGAGGCGAGAGCTCCGGCGGTGGGCACGGCTTCGCGCGGGCTGCCGCCGATGCGCAGCAATAGGCGCGCGGGTGCTGTGGCGACGCGCGGCTCGAGTTCCGTGAGGGCATAGCCGCTGACCTCGATCCGGACCGCGCCATCTGCCGTCTCGCTCAGTTTCAGCCCAGGCAAGCCCGCTTGGGCCATGACGGTGGCCGGGAACGAGTGGCGATCGAACGTGGCACCCGGCACCACGACCTCGCCCTGCCCCGCCTTGGAGATCCGCGCCAACGCGCCGCGGATGCGACCGCGCGCCAGCAGGACCGCAGTCGCTCCACCTTCACGCCAGAGAAGATGGGGCGGCCCCTCGAAAACAGCAGGGCCCTCCACGACTGTCGCCGCGAGTGCAGCGGGCGCCAGGGCAACCGGACTCGCGAGAGCTCCCATCAAGACGAGGGTGCGCAGGCCTCTCCCATGCCCTGTCGCCACGCCTCGCCCCAGTGTCACGGAGAGAGGAGGGAGCAAGGTGGGTGCCACGCAGCTATCGGCGGGCCACAGCGAAACCGGTCATGACGCCCGCCATCCAGGGTCGCGTGGCGTCCTCCCGGTCAGGACTCTGACAGCCAAGCCTCGTCCCGGGGGAACCTCAGCGAGCGACCGCGCAGCGCGCGTCCCTGGCCTCGCGTGCCGCCCGGATCGCTACAGCGGCGGAGCCCTCAGTGCCCGGCGGGGCTTGCGTAGAGCGAGACGATGATCGGCTCGTCACCGCAGCGCATTTCAACCGCGCCGAGACAGCCCGCACGCAGCGGGTGCTGGGCCTCCCCTGCTCCACTGGTCACGCAGGGAAGGGAGAGTCGGCTCGGCCCTGCAAGCAGCGCTTTCAAGTTGCCGCCCGCCATGTTGGTCAACTCCGCGACAACCGACGTCGCCAGCTCGGGCGCGTCGCTCTCGCCAAAGACAATCTCCGCGGCCTGCCGCGCGAAGCGTTGCGAGCAGCCCAGGCGGACCATGCCCTCGAAGGCGCCCGTGATGCGGATCTCCCCGACGAGATCGCTCGTTTCCTCCGAGACGCCCCCCGGTCCATTCTCGAGAGTCTGCCCGAGCATCATCTCGAAAATCGCGCAGGTCACTTCGCGAATCGCGTTCTCCATGCCTGAACCCTCCTGCCCAGCCCTTCCGAATCAGGGCCTGACGCCGTAACAGCCCGCCCGCTCCACCTTGATCCGCTCGAAATGGTCGTCGAGTTGAAGTGTCGTCTCCGCGGCGCCGAGAAAGAGCACGCCGTCGGGTGCCAGTGTCCGTCGCACCTGTCCGAGGATGGTGCGCTTGGTTGGGATGTCGAAATAAATCAGTACATTACGCATGAAGATCACGTCGAAGAGCTCGAGCGATGCGGGCCAGCGCTCCGCGAGGTTCAACTCCCGGAACTCGACCCGCTCGCGCAGGGCGGAACCGATCCGCCAACTCATCCCGGCCCGTTCGAAATACTTGACCAGCATCGCGGCCGGGAGACCCCGATTGACCTCGAGCTGGGAGTAAGAGCCCTCCCGCGCTCGCTCGAGCACCTCGGCGTTGAGGTCGGTACCGATGATCCGGACATCCCAGCCGGCGAGCTCCCGTGCGAAGCTCTCGGCCAGCACCATCGCGATGCTGTACGCCTCCTGCCCGGTCGAGGCGGCGGCCGACCAGATCCGCAGTCGACGGCGCTGGCGCCGCTTTTCGATCAGCGCGGGCAGCACCACTTCCCGGAGGGCCGCAAAAGGCGCTTGATCGCGGAAGAACGACGTCTCGTTGGTGGTCATCGCCTCGACCACCCGACGGTGGAGCGGGCCGTCCTTCTCGCGCTTGAGGCGTGTCACGAGATCGCCAACGCGGCTCAGGCCCTCGCGCCGCGCGAGCGGCATCAGACGGGCTTCCGCGAGATATTCCTTGCCCGGCTCGAGCACGATGGCCGAGCGGTCGCGGACCAGTTCCGAGATGAAGCGAAACTCGGCCACGTCGATCGCGCCGGCTGCCCCTGCTCCCAGCGCGCTCATGCCGCCCCTCCCGCCAGAACCCGTTTGTGCGCTGTGCGCGCATCGACCCGGCGGCGGATGTCGAGGGCGATCTGATCGAGCGGCAGCACCGCATCGGCAAGGCCAGCATTCGCGACGAAACCGGGCATTCCCCAGACCACCGAACTCTCCTCGTCCTGCACGATCACCTGCCCGCCCGCCGCGACGATCTCGCGCGCACCGAGCATGCCGTCCTGACCCATCCCGGTGAGCACGACTCCGAGCACGCCCGCACCGACCGTTCGTGCGGCGCTGCGGAACAGGACATCCACGGCCGGACGGCAGGAGTTCTCGGGCGGATCCTCGGTGGTGACCAGTCCCCATCCCGTGGCCAATCGTCGCACAGAAATATGGAAACCTCCCGGCGCGACCCAGACGCGCCCGGGGAGGAGTGGTGCCAGGTTGCCGACCTCCGCCACCGCCAGCGGCGAGTTCCCGTCGAGGCGTTGCGCCAGCGTGCGCGTAAAAACCGGCGGCATATGCTGCACGATTGCGACCGGCACCCGCAGATCCGCCGGCAGCGCGGGCACGACCCGCGCCAACGCATTGGGCCCGCCGGTCGAGACGCCGATCACGACCAACTCGACGGGGCGCGAGGGCCGAGCCAGCGGGGCGCGGGGGACGGGCACCTTCCCGACCTGTGGCGGAGCGACACCGGGGCGGCAGAGAGCACGCAGCTTCGGCAGCAACTCGGCGGCGACCTGGGCCAGCGCCTCCGCGGGCGTCTTGCCCGCGCGCGGCTTGGTCACGTAGTCGCTGGCGCCCCGCTCGAGGGCCTCCAGCGTCGTCACCGCGCCCCGCTCGGTCAGGGTGCTGAACATCACGATCGGTAGACGGGGCCAGCGCTGGCGAATCTCGGTGATGACATCGAGTCCCGACATGCCGGGCATCTCGACATCGAGCGTCACCGCGTCGGGCGCGAGCTGCACCAGGCGCGCCAGTCCGATCGGACCATTGGCGGCGACACCGGCCACCTCGAAATCGGGCTGACTCGTGATCGCATCCTGCAGGAGACGACGGATGACGACCGAGTCGTCGATGACCAGCACACGAATTGGAAGCATCGCCAACTCAGGCCGCCAGCACGCCGAGCAGGGCCAGCTTCTCGGCCAGGGCACCGCCCACGAAAGGCTTCATCAGATACTCGTTGGCCCCGGCCTCGAGCGCCCGGACGACTTGATCGGTCTCGGTCTCGGTCGTCACCATCATGAGCTGGATGCCCGCCCAGTCGGGCTCCCCGCGCACCTCCTGCACGAAGCTCAGGCCATCCATGCGGGGCATGTTCCAGTCGACCAGAACAACCGACCACTGGCTCTCGGCGCGCAGCACCTCGAGCGCCTGAAGTCCGTCGCCGGCCTCGCCGACTTCGAACCCGAGCTGTCGGAGCTGACGCCCGAGCAGCATTCGCATTGCCTTGGAGTCATCGACCACGAGCGCTCGCATGAAGCCTCCCGAGCTAAGCCGCCAGCGTCTCGGCGCGGCGTTCGAAGTCGAGAACACGCGCGGGATCGACGACCAGGAGCAACGCGCCGTCGAGCTTGAAGACCCCACGCACGATCTCACGCGAGACGCCCCGCAGATTCTCCGGTGGCAGCTCGAAGTCCTCGTCGGCCACGGTGATCACATCGCCGATGCGATCGACCAGCAGACTCACGGCACCGTCGTCGGTCTGCAGCACAACATTCATCGGCAACGTACCCTCGGGGCGGTCGGGCAGGCCCAGGCGCCGCCGGAGATCCACCGCCAACACGATTTGGCCGCGCAGATTGATCAGACCCCGAATCACCGGCGACGAGAGCGGGACGCGGGTCATTTCCTGGTAGCGCAGGACCTCCTGCACTTGCTTGACCTCGACCCCGAAATACTCGTCACCAAGGTAGTAGGTGGCATACTGTCGAGCCATGGTAATCGCTCCTCAGGCCGCCACGCGCGTCGGCGTGTCGCTGGCCAGATCATCCATGAGGGTCCCGACGTCAACGAGATCCGTGACCTTGCCTTGCAGGACGACCGAGCCGAGAAGGCCCGGCTGGGAGAGACGTCGGCGCAATTCGATATTCTCCTCGACGATGTCGAGGATGCGATCGACGACGAGCCCCACGCTCTCGCCGTCGCGGCTGCAGACCACGACCTGAAGAACCCCGGCCCCTTCCCCGTCGGAACTCGCGCGCAGGGAGTTCCCGAGCAGGTCGGCGAGACGCTTCAAGGGCAGCAAGTCGTTGCGGTACTGGACGACCTCCTGACCCCCGGAGATCTCGATGCGCTCGGCAGGGAACTCCTCGAGCCGATCGACCGCGGAGAGACTCAGTCCGAGCCTTCCCGTCTCGCCGACGCCGACGACCAGGATCGCGTCCGTGGCTTTCGCCTCGTCCCCACTACCGGCCTCGCCCGCCTCGCCGGGCGTCCGCGCCTGCGCTCCCACGCCCTGGTCGTGCGAGCGGCCAACGAGCCCCACCTCCTGGCCCAGACCGAGCACGTCGAGGATCAGCGCGACCCGACCATCCCCCATGATGGTCGCCCCGGCATACGACGAGAGCGCTTTCAGGCTCTTGCCGAGGGGCTTGACCACGATTTCCTCGGTGTCGTTGATGGCATCGACAATCAGTCCGAAGCGCCGCCCGTCGGCCTGCAAGACCACGATGTTCACGGCCTCGCTACCCGTATCCGATTCCTGGGGGATTCGGAGCATATGCTTTAGATCCACCAGCGGCAGGAGTTCGCCGCGCAGGCGGTAGACCCGGGTCCCGCGAATTGTCTCGACGGCGCGCTTCGCAACGTCGCTCTCGAGACGGACCAGTTCGAGCAGACTGCCCTGTGGGATCGCGAAGCGGTCGCCCGCCGTCGTGACCAGGAGTGCCGGGATGATGGCCAGCGTGAGGGGAATCTTCATGCGCAGCGTCGTGCCCGCCCCGACCGTGCTCTGAACGTCGACCATGCCGCCGATCCGCTCTACATTCGTCTTCACGACGTCCATGCCCACGCCGCGGCCCGAGACATTGCTCACCTTCTCGGCGGTCGAGAAACCGGCCAGGAAGATGAGCTGAATGGCCTCGCGATCGTTGAGCCGACTTGCCTGCTCGTGCGTCAACAAGCCACGTGCGACCGCCCGCTCGCGCAGCTTCTCGGGATCGATGCCGCGGCCGTCATCACTGATCTCGATGTTGACCTGGCCGCCCTCGTGAAAGGCGCGCATGCGGAGGCGGCCCGTGGCCGATTTGCCTGCCGCCAGCCTCTCGGCGGGGCCCTCGATGCCATGGTCGATCGAGTTGCGAACGACATGCGTCAGAGGATCCTTGATGGCCTCGATGATCGAGCGGTCGAGTTCGGTGTCGCGCCCATCGAGTTCGATATCGACCTGCTTGCCACAGGTCACGGCGAGATCGCGCACGACACGCGGGAAGCGTCCCCACACGCCACCGATCGGCTGCATGCGGGTCTTCATCACGCCCTCCTGGAGTTCAGTGGTGATCAGATTCAGGCGCTGTGCAGTCGCGGCGAGACCCGCCTCGCTGCGCTGCTGGGTGTGTTGCAGCACTTGATTGCGTGAGAGCACGAGCTCGCCGACCAGATTCATCAAGCGATCGAGCAGATGGACGTCGACGCGGATGGTGCTCTCGGCGACACCGCCCGAGCTGCGCACCTCCGGATCAGCCCCTTCGCGGCGACCCTCCTCGAGCTCTTCGCTGAATGTCCGCTCGGTCGCCACGGGAAGCGGGGCGGCCGGGGTGGCCACGCCCGTGGTCTCGATCTCGCTCATCTCCTCTTCCGTCGAGAACGGCGTCTCTTCTCTCGGGCTGCCGGTCTCCATCATGCTCTCGGCCTCATGCGGCGCGGGCCGCGCGCTGGCGGCGACCTCTTCCTGCAGCGCTTCGAGCCGCGCACACAGGCTCGGGTAGTGATCCTCGCCGTCGTTCCCCTCGGACTCGATCCGCGCGAGCATGATCCGCACGGCGTCCACCATCGCGAGCAGCCCGCTGGTGATGTCGGCGTCGAGCAAAAGACGGCCGTCGCGCAGCCGACTGAGCAGACTCTCGCCGACGTGAGCCACGCCCTCGAGGCGTTCGAAGCCGAGGAACCCACAGGTTCCCTTGATCGTGTGGATCGTCCGGAAGACGCTCCCCAGTCGCTCGGCGGATTTGGGATCGCGCTCCAGCTCGATCAGGTCGCGATCGAGCTGGTCGAGATTCTCGTAGCTCTCGACCAGAAACTCGTGCACGACCTCCTCGAGATCATTGTCCAGACTCATCTCTCACTCTCCGCGGTGTCATCTGCCTCGTGCTCGCCATGAACGACCGTGCCTCGTGCCGGCCTAACCAAGGACGGCAAGGTTCTCCTGAAACGCTTCACCGATCTCCTCGGTCAGTTTCTGCCCGGCCTCGGCGTCGAGGCCCAGTGCCGCAAGGCCCACGCTTTCCGGCGGCCAGAGCGCGACACCCTGCCCGATCGCATACGCAACGCCGTCGGCGGCATTGATCACGGCCGCCAGATCGGCGGCGGCACCGGCCGTGCCGGGGTCGTGGTGCCAGCGGATCGCGTCGCATTGTTCGAGAGCGAGGCCCCAGTCCTCGGCGAGCTCCGCCCCTGCCTGCGCGTGGTCAAAGCCGTACCACTCCTCTTCCAGGGTAGCGCGGTCGCCGGCGCATTCGTCGACCATGCGGTCGATCACGCGCAGCGAGACCTCATCGGCGAGCAGGAAAGCGACCCGGCCGACGTCGTGGAAAAGTCCGGGCAGAAATGCGCGGCTCGGATCGGCACGGCGCGAGGCGCGCGCGATCTTCTCACTCGCGACCGCCGTCGCCAGCGCGTGCCGCCACTGAGCCTCGGCAAGTGGCGAGCCCGTGTCATAGAGCTGGCGCGCGCAAGCCGCGACCAGAACATCGGTGGTCTTGCGCAAGCCGATGGTCACGACAGCCTCGTTGAGTCGGCGCGCCGGTGTGCGCCGGCCCAGTGCGGCCGAGTTCGCCAGCCGGAGCACTCGCGCCGACAAGCCAATATCCGTGCGGACGATCTGGCACATCCGGTCGATGTCGGCATCGGGGTCGCGCGCCAGCGCGAGCGCGGCACTCGCCACTGCGGGTAGCGTGGGCAGGGCGCCCGTCCGCGAGAGCCTCTTCAGCGTGCCCGCAACGCGCGCCCGCGTATCCGTCGGATCGGCTCCGGCTTCCCAAGTCGTCGATGCGTTCATGACCCCGACTCCCGTGTCCTCGTCTCTCGAAACCGGCCTAGAGGCAGGCGCGTGCCGCGCCGCGAGTGTCCGCCCAGCGGGCCTCTCCCGCCTCGGCCAGCTCGCGCAGCGTTGCGATGACCCCGGCATTGGTTGTGCAAATTGCGGTCCGCAGCCCGACGCCACTCGCCTCGGCCAACATGCGGGCCAGCGAGGTAACGTGGTCCGAACTCAGTTCCTCGAGCCGGGCCACGTCGATGATCAGTCTATCGTTGCCGTCCTCGGCGAGTGAACGCAGCCGCTTGGCGAATTCGGGGAGGAGTCGCGACAGGACTCGCGCCGGCGGAATCGCGAAGACGGGGCAGCCGTCCTCGTCGCCGAGGCAGCATTTGACCAGGTCCTCGGGCGCCACCACGCTGCTCGCGGCGGTCAGGACATGGTCAAGCAGCTCTCCCTCGCGGAAAGGCTTGCCCACCACGCCGTGGTAGCCCGCCTTGCGCGCCTTCTCCTGCGCCGCGTCGTCACCGCGCACCGAGAGCGCGACGTAGCCGCTGCGGCCGAGCTTGCGCAGCTCCGCCAGCGTGGCGAACCCGTCCATATCGGGCATGGCCAGATCGACCACCACGACGCCGGGTCGGCTGTTGCGGTAGGTCTCGAGCGCTTCGGCACCGCTCAACGCGGTGAGCACCTTCATGTTGTGCGCCAGCGCCGCGCGCGCGACGTCGAGGACTTTCTCGCTGTCGTCGACCACCAGAACCGCGGTCGGATCGACCGCCCCCTCGGCGGCGGCCTCGGGACTTCCCAGAACCTTGGCGACTTCCTTCTCGAAGGTCTCCTGCTTGAAGGGCTTGACGATGTAGCCCGTGACCCCGAGGCGGGCGATCTCGATCACGATGTCCTTGCCGCTTTCGGCCGTCAGCATGATCACCGGCACGTCATGGATCGACGCGTCGCCGCGGATCTCGGCCAGGGTCTGGCGCCCGTCCATGACCGGCATGGTCACGTCGAGCAGGATCAGATCGGGGCGGTCGGCACGCGCGAGCGTCAGGCCCTCGCCGCCGTGCTGCGCTTCGAGCACGCGCACCCCGAAGGTCTGCAGGGCACGGCCGACCATCGTCCGCACCACCTTGCTGTCGTCGATCGTGAGAACCGTCTTCATGACAACCACGCCCCCGCAAAGCTCTTCAAGATGGCCACAAGCCTACCCAGAGCGCACCGGTCGCGGTCTCGAGCTCGACCGAGAGAGGTTCGGCACTCGAACGCACACAATGCCGCAGCGGCGATCCGGAGATGACCACGGGCGGCGAGAGCATGATCTCGCTGCCACTGGCCCCGACATTCCGCTTGATGGAGCCGCCGATCTGGTTGACCATCTCGCCGACCGCGTCATGTACCGTCTCGCGATCGGGCTCGGGCCCTCCACCGAGCATTCCGTTCGCCAACTCCACCGCTTGTTGCCAGCCGCAGTAGACCACGAGCGTTCCGCCGCGTGTCCCCATGAGGGAGAGAGTCGCGATCAATTCCGCGAAATCATGATCCGCCCTGCTGGTATGGCGCACCTGGAGGACCGGGGCGTGCGCGCTTGTCTCGAGCACCTCGCGCGTCGCCTGCTCCACCGTCGTGTGTGTAATCTCCATCTGGCTGTCCCGGTTTCGGCCGGCCTCCGGCGCCACTTGAGTCTCGCCCTGGGAAAACCCTTAGGGTGTTCTCCTCGGCACTCGCCCTGGCGTCAGCTCGCTCGCGCGCTGTCCTGCGTGCTCCGCGAGAGGATCTCCTCGAGTGCACCGAGTGCCCGCCCGGCCTCGTCCCCGCGACCCGCCTCCCGCGCGTGGAGTGCGGCGGTCATGGGCCCCTCCAACTCGCCCAGCGTCGGACCGCAGGCCCTCCCCCCAAGGGCCAGGATTCCCTGATCGAGTTCGAGTGCAAGTTTAAGCTCGACCATGGCTTCGGCCAGGAGACGCTCGCGTGCCGGATCCGGCTGTGCGCGCCCCTGGCGGACACGCCGGAGCTTGGCCGCAATGATCTCGAAGGCGGCGCGAGCATCTTCCTCGAGCCGGGTCACGACCGCCTCCGTGGGCATGGTGCGAATATCGAGTCGGGAGATCGAAGTGACCGGACGCGCACCGGCAAGCGCCGGATCACCAGCGGCGAAGGCCTCGCCGTCGACCTCGATCGCAAAGATCACCTCGCCTGCCTCGAGCCAGAGGTCGAGCGCCTCGAGGACCTGCCCGAGGGTAGCCGCCGGACTTGGCACAAAGCCACTCAGAGGGTCGCCGTTGCGGTAGACATCCATGTCGAATCTCCTTCTTGCTGAAGTGGGCCCGCGAGCTGGCGAGCCACGTGAAGCGCCCGGCGCGCGAGCCGGGTCTGCAGGGCAGCGGTCTGATGCGCGAGGTACTCGACGCTTCCCGAGTCCAGACGCTCGCGCTCGAAGCCGGTGAGCGTGGTGAGCAGACGAATCTCGGGCGCAGTAGCGGCCAGGGTGGCGATCGACTCCTCGGCGGCGAGCAGCTTCGCGTGCGCGTGCTCCACCGAATCGAACGACGCGGCGCTCCCCGCCCGGGCCAGCTGCTGCGCGCAGGCCGCAGCCTCGCGCGCCAGCAGGCCGAGTCGCGCAAAAACCGCTGCGCCCGCAGCCCATGGCACCACGACTCCGTCGGGGGCATCGATTGCGTCCGATATCACCGGCGCACCGGACTCCTCACTGAAGAGCGTCCGGTGCGCGAGCCTGAGGAGATCGTTCGTGCCGCTGCGGCCATCCAGGGGTGTGGCGCGGAAGAATCCCGCAGCGTCGAAATCTGTTCGATGAACCCGTGCGATGGCCTCGGCACGGGCGCGTTGCTCGATCGCTTCCCAGCGGCCGGCGAGGCGGTCGCGCACGAGAGCGGCGACCAAATCGGGCGAGATCTCCTGGCGACAGTACGGCGCACCACAATCCGCCGCATGGGCACACGGGGCGCACGGCACCGCGGCGTGGACCAGAAGGTGGTCACGGCCGTAGGGGCCGGTGTCGTGCGGCAGAGCCGGTCCGAAGAAGAGCCCGACCACGGGCGTCCCCACCGCCGCTGCGAGATGCATCGGGCCGGTATCGCCCGTGACGAGCAGGCCACACTCACCGAGCACGGCGGCAAGACCGGAAATGTCGGTCGCCCCGGTCAGATCGCGCACCGGCACGCCCGCGAGCTGCGCCACGGTCGCCGCGAGGCCGTGATCGCCGGCCGCACCGATCAACACGGCCTCGATGCCCACGCCCGCCAGCGCCCGGATCACGGCAGCAAAGCTCGCCACCGGCCACTGTCGGATCTCACGACTGGCGCCGAGCTGAAAGGCCACCCGCGGTGCTGTGCTCCCTGCCAGAAGCTCCCGCGCCTGGGCGCGCGCCGGGGCGCCGACCGAGAAAGCGAGCGCCTCGGGCCCCGCGGCGAAACCGGCGATCAAGCGATAGGTGTCGACCAGATTGAAGGGTGCGGCCGCACGGTGGAGGCACGACGCGGCGAAGAGCTTCGACCAGCGCCCGCAAATCACCCTGCAACCGTCCGGGGTTGCCGACCAGCCGCGTGTATCGGGCACGCCGACGAGACCCATCAATATCGCGCTCATACGCGAGCTCGAGAGATTGAGCGCGACATCGAAGCGGGCGCAGCGCAGGCTCTCGACGAGGTCGCGTGCCATGGTCCAGGCGCTGAGCAATCCCTCGCCACCCTCGAGGATCTGGCGGCCCATGTCGTCGAGAGAGACCTCCAGCACCTCGTCGAGATGCGGAATGCCGCGCGCCACTGCTGCGAAATTGCGATCGGCGACGAGTGTGATGCTGGCGTCCGGGTGGAGGGCGCGCAGGGTCGCGATGGTCGGGGAGGTCTGGAGCAGATCGCCGAGCCGAGTCAGATTCAAGATCAGGATGCGTTCGACCCGCGCGCTGCGCCGCCGCGGCCCCGGGGCATTCGCCGGCGCGACCACGCCAGAGCCGAGCGAAAACTCCGCTGGCCACGGCACGGCCGCGACCGCGCTCATCGGCCCGCCTCCGCCAGGTAGAGGTCCGAGAACTGATGCAGGAAGAGGACCAGGCCCTCGGCGTCGTCGAGATCGCCACTGCCCTGACCGATCCCGCGCGCCAGCGCATCGAGGCGCAAGGGTGTCTCCCCGGGCAGCCGCGCCAGGAACTCGCGCAATCCGGCCGGCGCACGGCCCTTTGCGTCGGCCACCGTGGCCAGAGCGCGCGCTCCCATGAATCGTTCGGGCCACCGCGTCCGCAACGCCGCGACCAGGTCGGCCATGCGGTGCTCGTAGGTATGATCGCGCAGCACGCGGCGGCGAGCTCTCGCAGCATGCGCGCGGCGCTCTTCTGGCCGGGCAAGATGATGCCGGGTCAGCTCACGCATCTCGTCCATGCTTGTCGCGACGGCGATCCCATCGCCCTCGGCGAAGACGCTGGCGAGGCCGGCACGCCGATCCACGACCTGAAAAGCATCACAAGCAGCGATTTCGAAGGTACGTGGATTGACGAAATCACCCTGCGGATCGACGCCGTCGCACCACGCCGAGGAGTGCAGATTCAGGTTGACCCGTGTCGCATTGAAGATCCGGACCGCCTCTTCACTCGAGACGCGGCGTCCGCCACGCTGGAGGAAACCGGCGAGCGGACCGGGTTGGTTCCAGTCGTTGCCCCAGATGCGGAAGTCGAAATCGGCGAAACGGCGCAAGCCCTCTCGGCGGTTGCGGTAGCCCGCCCCGACGAACGAGACGTCGCTTCCCCAGAGCCGCCGTTCGCCGGGCCCGATCTCGAGCGGGCGATGGAGTTCCGGGTCGGCCGCGCAGGGCAGATGCGCCACCAGACCCCCGCCATGGGCGGAGATCGCGGCAAGTGCGGCGGGGCCCTCGATCGAGAAGAACGCGTCGTAATGTGGCGCGACCGTCCGCCAGTAGTCCATCAGACGGTGGTCCTCGACAAACCACATTGCGCGCAGGACCCCCTCGCGGCCGATCTGTTGGAGGACCTCGGCGTCCAGAGGCGCCTGCGCCAACGCGAGCAGAACGTCGGGCCGCCGCTGGCGGACGTGCGCCAACACGCCACGGCCGAGCACCTGCGTCAGGCCGGCCTCGAGGCCGAGCCGTGCCGATGGCTTGGTGCTGAAGAGGTCGAGCGCCTGCCTTGCTGCCTGGAACCGAGAAAGATCCAGGAGTTCCACCTGATGGCGGAGTCGGCTCAGACCACGTGCCGCCGCCAGCGCGATCGGGTGAGAGCCCCCGTAGAGCGGCGAAACGATCGAGATCCGAAGCGGACGCTGATCACCGAGACCGAGCCGCCGGCGCACTTTCTCGAGCGCGTCGGCGTGGTCGCGTTGGGAAGTCGTCAAAAGCCCCGGCAGAGCATCGACCCACTCGCGGCCGGCGGCAGACTCGGCGGCGAAGTCGGACACGGCGTCGTCACCCGCGCGGAGTTCCGCCAGAGATTCGAGGACCGTCCGGAGATCTCGCTCACCAAGAGCACAGGCCAGAAGGTCGAGTCGTGGCTCGATCACCACGATTGGTCGCTGGCCCAGTTCGAGGAGGGCGGTGACTTGATGGCCGAGCCCGAAGCCGATCAGAACGATGCTTGATGCACTGATCGTGTCGGCCCGCTCGACGACCCCCATGGCCCAGCGGCGTGCGCCGGCCGCCGGATCCGCGGGATGATCGATCCGCTGGCCCTCGACCGAGAGTACGGGATCGCCGACGGCCGTCCGCGCGACGCTCCAGCCCACAGGCGGCGGACCTCGATGCGCCGCAAGAGCCCGCGCGAGCTCGGGCCAGCGTTGCGCGATGACCCCGAGGTTTGCCGAACGGAAGGCGCTCCGATCCACACGCCCCTGTCGAGCAATGCCGATGCCACGGCGCGGCCCACGCGGGGCAGGCCACGTCCGAGGCCCTGTCAGGAATGCCGGCCACGCGAAGCGGCCCTGACCACCGCGTGCGACGCCCGTGGAGCGCGGCCCCGGCCCTCGGTCCACGGGCCGCAACACGTGCCGCGAGCCTAGACCACGCGCGACGCCAGAGCCGACCGGCGGGACCCTCGGCCATAGGCGGCCGCCGTACGGCGACGCTCGCCGACGCGCAGCAGCTCTTCCCCCACTCCGTCGCGCGCCACGACCGCCGCCCGGACCAGCGCCGGATGGCGCTTGCTCAGATCCGCGATGATCTGATCCGTGCTGGCCCAGAGGCCAGTCAGTTCCTCGCCCGCCGAGGGGTCGCTGCGCCAGGCCGCGATCGGCCCCAGGAGTCCCAGGAGTTCGCGCTCGAGAGTCATGATGCGTGTCGTCAGGCACTTTATAGTGACGGCCTCGGGGCGTCCGCTGACGAGTGCCAATTCGATCTCGCCATACGCTTCGGCCAGATCCTGCCAGAGTTCGAGCGAGCGCTCGCTGGCCCGTATCGCGGCTTGGTCAGGCTGCACTGCGATCCCCCATCACCGCCGGAAGCCCGTTGGCCAGGATCTCACGGTAGGCCCCGCCGATGATCCCGAAGATGCGGCGCGCATCCGCGACGTGGCGGGCGCTCTTCTGCACGTTGGCCTCGACCAGGTGTTCGAGCAGGAAGCGATAGAGCCGCTCGAGATTCGCCGCGATCTCGCCACCCGCCTCGTGGTCGAGCGTGTGCAGCAACTCGGCGACCACCGCCTGAGCACGGCCGAGGTTGTGCCCGAAGACCTCGTAATCGCCGACCTCGAGCCCGCGCTCCGCCAGCGCGAGGAAGCGCAGACCGCCGTCGTACATCGCCAGCAGGATCCGTCCACGATCGGCCGTGTTGAACTCGACTTCCTGATATTGTCGGGCTCTCGCCTGGTACGCCGTCATGATGTCTTGAGTCCTCCCAGCGCTCCGAGCAGAACGGAGCCCTGTGTCTGCAGGCTGTTCACCAGCACCTCGAGACTCGCGAAGGTGGCGCGCAACTCCCCTTCGTAAGCGGTGGCCGAACGTTCGCCGGCCTGGATGCGCTCCTCCAGCGTCGTGAGCACCGACTTGATGCCGTCCTGACGAGCTTCGAGGAGGCCACCGGAACCGGTGATCTCGGTCACCCAGGCATGCACCCCGTCGAAGAGCCCACTGCTCGATTGGCTACCCGCGAAGAGTTCGAGGACACCGTCTTCATCCTCGGCCAGCGCGGCCTCGAGCTTACCGCGATCGAAGGAGAGGCGGCCGTTCTGGGTCGAGGTCACCCCGACTTCCGCGAGCAGCGAGTACGACCCCGAGAGACCTTCGAGTGCGCCGGTCAGGTTTGTTCGCAGGCCGCTCAGGATCGAGCGCACGGTCCCGTCGAAGGCGAGCGGACCGGCGGTGACGGTGCCCTCATCACTGGCGGTGTCCTGCTCGACGCTGCTGTTTTCTTCGACGAAGCTCACGATATCGTTGTACGCCTTGACCACGGCATCGACTCGGTCGCCGATCGCCGTGGCATTGGTGTTGACCGTGACGTCGACCGGGCCCCCGGTCGACTTGAGCGCCAGCGTGACCCCGGGGATGATGTCACCGATCACGTTGCTCTCGCGCGTGAAGGCCGTCGCGAAACCGCTCACGCTGACACTCGCGTTGGTCGCGGCCTGCGTCACCGTCACGCCGATCGCGGTCGGATCGGCGAGGATGCTGAGCGCGTTGGAGGTGCCGGTTCCCGTCGTCGCCATGCGGAGCCGGTAGTCGGGGGCCGCCGAGGTGCCGACATTGACGGCGGAAGCCGTGACGCCGGCATCGAGTTCGTTGACCGCCGCGACCAGCTCCTCCAGCGTCGTCGTGGCGCTGACGGCCACGCTCTGCGTGGCACCCGTACCGACCTGGAACTGGAAGGTGCCGCTGCCCGAGGCGATCGTGCTGGTGCTGGTGGCGACTCCGGTCGCCGAGGTGCCGATGGCGCCCCGGGCAAGGGCGCCGACGGTAATGGTCGTCGAGCCGTTGAGTGCGCCGCTGCCGGCGGTGCTTGCGAGAACAGCGGTGTCGCTCGAAGTCGCCGTGCGGCTGAACGCGCTCTGCGCGTCGCGGAGTCCGTTCACCGCGGCGAGGAACGACGCGAGCTTCGACTCGAACGAGCCCAGCGCGGCCTGGGTCGCCTGATTCTCGGCCTGCTCGAGTTCGAGAAAGCCGACCGAGCGCCGGCGCTCGAGCGCGACCAGCTTGTCGATCATCGAGTTGGTGTCGAGCCCGGTGGCCAGCCCGCCGAAAGTGATCAGCGCCATCTATCCCTCCCGGTCCACCAGCGTGCCGGGACCAGGGGCGAGTTCCCGCAGCAGCGCCAGCTTTTCGTCTGGCGGAATTTGCCGGACCACGTCCTTTGTTTCCGCGTCTCGCACCTCGATCACGATGCGTTGGCTGCCCGGTTCGACGCGGATCGCGAGTTCACGTCCGGGGACTCCAGGGAGCCGGGCGAGCCTCTCGCGCAACTCCGCCAGACGCTCCGCGGCACCCGCGGCTCTGCCCGCGACCGCAGTCTCGGCCGCAGGCGGGGCCTTGGGTTCTGGCGTTCTCACCCGCCCCAACGGCTCGCGTGGAACCGCTGGTGGCTCAGGTCCGGTGGCGGGCGACGCCTCGTCTTTTCTGATGTCGATCATGCGACAGCCGCAAGTCCGTGCCGGGGCGTTCTGTCACCGCCCCGGCACGGACCTCACGCCTACCGCAGCAACGAGAGGGCCAGCTGCGGCTGCTGGTTCGCCTGAGCGAGAACCGACACGCCCGCCTGCTGGAGAATGGTGGCCCGCGTCAGGTTCGCGGTCTCTTCGGCCACGTCGGTGTCGCGGATGCGCGACTCGGCGGAGGCGAAGTTTTCACGAGCCACACGCAGGTTCGAGATCGCCGTGTTGAGACGGCTCTCGACCGCACCCAGGGTACCGCGGCGCGAAGCCACGGTCTCGACCGCCGACGTGATCGAGGTGATGGCCGACTGGGCAGCGTCCTGACTCGACACCGCCACGGCGTTGAGGCCGATGCCGCTCGCCGAGCCGTCGACCGTGCTGAAGGAGATCCGGCTATTGGTCGTGCCATCGAGGCCGACCTGGAGATTCACGGTCGTGCCGGACGAGAGCAGACTGACGCCGTTGAAAGTCGTCGTGTTCGAGATGCGGTCGATCTCGGACACCAGTGCCGTGAACTCCTGCTGCAAGGCACTGCGCTGGCTGTTGCTGACCAATCCACTGGACGACTGCTCGGCCAACTCGGCCAGCCGGGCGACGATGTCACCGACCTTGCCGAGCGCTTTCTCGCCGACCGAGATCGCCGAGATGCCGTCGTTGGCGTTACGAATCGCCTGGCTGGCGACCCGCACGTCGAAGCGCAGCTTGTCCGCGATGGCCAGACCGGCGGCGTCGTCGGACGCCGAGTTGATGCGCAAGCCTGACGAGAGCCGCTCGAACGATCGTCCGAGTGAGCTCGAGGAAGTCGCCAGGTGGCGCTGTGCCGAGAGTGACGGCACGTTGGTGTTCACCGTGAGAGCCATATCTTTGTCCTCCGTGTCCTTCCGGAGCCCGACGTCCATGCCGGGCTCGCTTTGTGCCCCGGCACGTGGCCCGGGACGGTTGATGTCTCGCTCCGGGATTCGTCACGACGGGAGACAAACTTGAGGGAAAACCCTCATGCGCCTGCCGGGGGCGGAAATTCCTGCCCGGCCAAGGCCCCCCAGGCCCCCCTTCAATGACCGCGCGGCGTCCGTGGCCCCTATTTGTGAGGCTTTGACGCTGGCACGAGTCCTGCGCTCCGCCCGATCGGGGCACGGCGCCCCTTGGAACCGCCGGCGATGGACCGCCGGCCCACGGAGGAACAGGACGAATGGCACTGAACGTCAATACTAACGCCCCCTCGCTGAACGCCCAGCGGCAACTGGCGATCTCGGGGGAATCACTGGCCAAGTCTTTCGAGCGACTGTCGTCGGGCTTGCGCATCAACTCGGCGTCCGACGACGCCGCCGGTCTGGCCATCGCCGACAAGCTGCGCGCCGATACTCGGGTCGCCAGTCAGGCGATCCGCAATGCCAACGACGGCATCTCGGCGATCTCGATCGGCGAGAAAGCGCTCGGCAAGGTCGGCGATATCCTGACCCGGCTCTCGGAACTCTCGCAGCAATCCGCCAGCGGACTGGTCAGCAACACGCAGCGCAGTGCCTTGCAGCAGGAGTTCTCGGCACTGGTGTCGGAAATCGACCGCATCTCGAACTCGACCACCTTCAACGGTGTCAATCTGCTCTCGGCCGGCACCACGATCTCGCTCCAGGTCGGACTCGACAGCACGACCAACAGCCGGATCGCCTTCAGTACGGTCGACGGCTCGGCGAGCGGCGTGGGTATCTCGGGCGTAGCCGTGTCGAGCCAGGACAGCGCACAGTCGTCGCTGGCGCTCATCACCTCGGCGATCGAGACCATCGCCCAGCGCCGCGGCACACTCGGCGCCATCGAAAGCCGGCTCAACACCGCCATCGCCAACCTGCGCGTTGCCCGCGAGAACTTCGCCGCCGCCGAGGCTCGTATCCGTGATACGGACGTCGCCGAGGAGACCGCAAACTTGACACGCGCGACAATCCTCCAGCAGGCCGGCGTCGCCGTGCTGGCGCAGGCCAACCAGCAGCCGCAGCTCGCCCTGCAGCTCCTGGGCTGAGAGAGTGCGAGTTATATTTGATTCCTGTGTAAATTGGGGTCGGCGGTGATGGGCCTCTCGACACCACCGCCGCCCTTCCTCCGCAATTCATTGGCGGACTCCGAGCCGCACGACCGTGCGGCTGATCGCCTCGGCGCGCCGCATCCGGCGCCTCCCTCGGGGCCGCGCCCCGGTTGCCGGCTGGCGCGCGCCCTCAGGATCGAACGAGGCGCCGGCAGGCCTCGGCGAGGCCCAGCCTGGCCAGATCCCGGCCGATGAACACGAGGCCCGTCGGCCCCACGGCCGCCGATTCCGGAGCGGGTTCGATCTCGATCCTGCCCGCGACGGAATGCACCGCAATCCGCTGACCGGGGCCACTCGCGAGGAGGCCCTTGACGCGCCACACCCGCGCGCCCAGCGCTTCGAGCAGATCCTCGACGCGCTCGGGGTCGACGTAACCCTCGGGGCGAGCGCTGAAGCTCTCGAACGAGGTCCCCGCGGTGTGCCCGGCCGGCCGCCCTGAGCGCTCGGGTCGCCGCTCGAGTGGGGCCTCGAGCAGAGCTTGCCACGGCACATCACCCCGAGTTCCGCGCAGGATCGGCGCCTCGGAATTCAGGGCACGCAGGGCGACCTCGCAGGCGCGGCCATCGTCGTCGACCAGATCGAGCTTGCCCAGCACCAGCAGGTCGGCGCGTTCGACCTGGAGCGAGGCCTCCGGCACCTCGGCGGCCGCGCGCGCGAAACCGGCCGCGTCCACCACCGTGACCAGCGCGTCGAGCCGGTAGTGCTCGTCGAGTTCGGGCCGCGCGAAGGTCCAGCCCACCGGCAGCGGGTCGGCAAGTCCAGTGGTCTCCACCACGACGTGGTCGATGCCGGCAAACTCGGCCAGCTCGAGCAGGGTGCGCCGCAAATCCTCATTGATGGCACAGCAGAGGCAGCCATTATCGAGCTCGACGAAGCGCGCCGCCCCCGAGAGCAGCCGGCCGTCGATCCCGATCTCGCCGAATTCGTTCACGACCACGGCGATCCGGAGGCCGTGGTTGGCCGCGAGCAGATGGTTCAGCAGGGTTGTCTTGCCACTGCCGAGGAAGCCCGAGAGCACGGTGGCGGGGCGGCGCACAGACATGCCTCGGGATCTAGCACGGCCCCCCTGCCGACCGCCGCAAACGGCGCGCACAGGGGCAAGAGCATGCCTGCTTTGGCGCGCAGCGGGCGCTGAGCCCGGGCCGAAGCCTGCTCGGCCTCGTCGGCGAACTCGCGAGCCGGCGCCGCGCGCTAGGCGATCACGCCCGCAGCGCGGAGGCGGCCGCGTTCCTCGTCGCCGATGCCCCAGTCGGCAAGTCCCTCGTCGGTGTGCTGCCCGGCGGCCGCCGGTGCGCTGCGGATCCCGCCCGGCGTGCGGTCGAAGCGGGGTGCCGGCGCCGGCTGCACCACGCCAGCGAATTCGACAAAGGTCTCGCGCACGCGGTTGTGTGGATGCTCGGGCGCCTCGCCGAGCGAGAGCACCGGCGCGAAGCACGCGTCCGTGCCCTCGAAGAGAGCGCACCATTCCCCCCTCGTGCGGCGGCGGAAAACCCGCCGCAGAATCTCCTGCCCCTCGGGCCAGCGCGCGCGATCCATCTGGGCGGGCAGCCCAGCCGCCTCATCGCCGAGACCCTCGAGCAGTCGCGCATAAAACTGCGGTTCGATCGACCCGATGGAGACGTAGCGGCCGTCGCTGCACTCGTAGACATCGTAGAAATGGGCGCCCGAATCGAGCATGTTGGTGCCGCGCTCGTCCTGCCACATCCCCATCTTCCGGAAAGCGTGGAACATCGTCGTCAGAACCGCCGCACCGTCCACCATGGCCGCGTCGACCACCTGTCCCTTCCCCGAACGTTGCCTCTCGACCAGCGCGCACGCCATGCCGAAGGCGAGCAGAAGCCCGCCGCCGCCGAAGTCACCCACCAGATTGAGCGGGGGCACCGGCGGGCCGCCGCGACGACCGATCGGGTCAAGCGCGCCCGCCAGCGCGATGTAGTTGATGTCGTGCCCGGCCACCTGCGCCAGCGGCCCCTCCTGACCGAAGCCGGTCATCCGCCCGAAGACCAGCCCGGGATTACGCGCGAGGCAGACTTCCGGCCCCAGCCCGAGACGCTCCATCACCCCCGGCCGGAAACCCTCGATCAGACCGTCGGCCCGCGTCACCAGATCGAGCACCAGCTTCACGCCCTCGGGTTTCTTGAGATCGACGCCAACGCTGCGCCGGCCACGGTTGAGCAGGTCGAGGTTCGGACCCGCGCCGGGGCGCACCCGATCAGCACGATCCAGCCGCAGCACATCCGCGCCCATGTCCGCGAGCATCATCGCGCAGAACGGCCCCGGCCCGATGCCCGCGATTTCGAGAATCCGAATACCTTCGAGTGGTCCCATCCTCTTCTCCCTCACCCCTTCCTGAAGCGTCCTGCTCGAGCGATTCCGCCCCAGCGCATGAGCGGCCGGTCCTTTGGCAGGGCCGTGCCTCGCGCGCAAAGAGTGCTCGGGAGGCCAGATCAGAAGTGGACCTTGGAGCGCCTCGCGTTTTCCCGCCGCCTCCGCTGGTCCGCCGACGAGGAACCAGGGGATGTTCCGATTGCTGTTGATCCTGGGGTCGTTGAAGTGGCGGTGGAACGGGGCACGTTCGGCCGCGAAGGCGAAGCTCGGCAGCACGAGCTCGCCACCGCCCGCAGTCGGCGCATCGCGATCCTCTGGCCACCGAGCGGCACCTCGCTCGGCGCGCTGCCCGAGCGTATCGCAGCGCGCTCGGGCAGCCGCTTGCCCTTCAGGCCACACAAGCCGACGCGGTCCTCCTCCATCATCGCCCGAAGCACCGCACGAGCCGTGTCGACGAAGAGTGCGAACAGATCGCCCTGTGCGGTCCGCAGGGCCTCGACGATGGGCAGCGGGATCTGGACGGAGACGACCGGGGCTCGAAGAGAGGCAGAGCCTCTGGCAGATTCCTTCATGGCGGTTCCTTTCGTCTCTGGTTTGTCGAACACCGTCCCTTCGGGGGACAGCGGAGGGAACCGCCACTTCCTCAACTAGTCAAATCAACAGCCCTCGCGACATTCCCCGTGGAACCACGAGGTCGCTCTGGAAGACTTTCCTTCCACGTCAAACGATGGCACCGTGCCCCCGCCGAGATTGGTCGGCCAACTCTTCGAGATCATGAACGCTCTTCTTCTCCGAGGAGCCTGGAAAGGGAATCAGCCCAATGAACCGCCTCAGAAACAGATCGAAGGCCATGCTCGCCTTCCTCCACGCAGCCTGCTGGCTTGCCCTGAGGCCGCTCGCGGGACATGCCGCCTGTACGTTCACGATCCAGGGCGACAATGCCGTTTTTACGGGCTGCAACGTCATCATCAAGGACGGCACCGGGGACACCGAGGGCTCCTCCAATGGCCTCGGCAACTTGATCCTCGGCTACAACGAGGTGCGCGGTGGCGGCCAGGACCAGCGCACCGGCTCGCACAACCTCGTGCTCGGAACCAAGAACAACTACACTTCCTTCGGCAGTATCGTGGCGGGGACGACCAACGAGGTCTCCGGGCACTATGCGACCGCACTTGCCGGGGACAACAACATCGCGAGCGGCTGGTTCTCGTCCGTGGTCGGCGGCCGGTACAACCAGGCGAAGGAGATCTACGCCTCGGTGACCGGCGGTCAGTACAACGTCGCGTCCGGGGGCGCGTCCTACATCGCGGGCGGATGGTCCAACCAGGCGACGAGCGCCTTCTCCGCCGTAACCGGAGGAGGATATAACTCGGCAACCGGGATGTATTCGTCGGTCAGCGGTGGCGGAGCAAACGTGGCAAGTGGAATCGCTTCGTCAGTGAGCGGAGGCAGCCAAAATTCCGCGAGCAAGAACGTCGCCTCGGTGAGTGGCGGCTCCTTTAACATCGCCAGTGGAGACACTTCGTCGGTGTGCGGCGGCTCGAAAAACGTCGCAAGCAACCATGGCTCGTCCGTGAGTGGGGGCCACCAGAACCAGGCTAGTGGTGAGTATGCTTCAGTGAGCGGCGGTTCTGGACGAACTGCCCCCGGCGACTTCGATTGGCAGGCCGGAAGCTTGTTCCAACAGTATTGATTCGCAAGTGTCAGCCCGTCGTCTGACGGACGTGACATGCCGGGGCGCTCCAGGTGTCCGGCGGCCCAAACAGCGAGCCGCAGCCCCTGCGCCTTTGGTTGGGCCCCCAGGAGGGCCGGCCGCTGGCCCTCCTTCAAGCATCGGGGTGTGGTGCCTGCGGCATCTCCGTCTTGCGCTCATGCCATGGGCGCAGCAGCAGGTGGAAGACCGGCACGACGTAGAGCGTGAGCACCATCGAGGTGGTGACGCCGGCGGCGAGCACCACGCCCAGGGGTCGGCGGCTCTCGGCGCCCGCACCGAGGCCGAGCGCGATCGGAAGGATACCGAGCACGGTCGAGAGCGTGGTCATCAGGATCGGCCGGAGCCGGGTCACGCCCGCGTCGAGCAGGGCTTCGCGGGTCTCGACTCCGACGTCGGTCAAGCGGTTGGCGCGGTCCACCAGCAAGATCGAGTTCTTGGTCACGAGCCCAACCAGCATGATGCAACCGACGAAGCTGTAGACGTTGAGTGTCAGACCCAGCACCGCCAGGCATAGAAAAGCCCCGAACACCGCCAGCGGGAGAGCCAACAGCACAGTCAGCGGATCGATGAAGCTCTCGAACTGCGCCGCCAACACCAGGTAGACCGCAACCACGGCGAGCAGGAAGGTGATGCCGAGACTGACGAAAGCCGCCTCGAACTCGCGCGATTCGCCGGCCACGTCGGTGGTGAAGCCGGCCGGCAGGATCTCCCGCGCGAGCCGCCGGACATCATCGAGAGCGTCGCCCAGCGGCCGTCCGACCAGATTCGCATCGAGGACCACCGAGCGCCTGCGGTTGTGGTGCTTCACCACGCTCGGACCGAGTTCCTCGCGAATCTGGATCAGGTTTCCGAGCGGCACCAGATCTCCATCCGCGCCCCGGACCTGGAGACCGAGGATCTGCTCGGGCAACTCACGGTCCCGGCCCTCCAACTGCACGATGACGTCGTAGCGCTGGTTGCCGCGGCGATAGCGGGTCGCCGGCAGCCCGCCGAGCATCGCGCGCAGCGCGTCGCCGATCTCGCCCGCTTCGACACCGAGTGCTGCGGCCCGATCGCGGTCGATGGAAACCGCCACCTCAGGCTTGTTGATCCGCAGATCCGTGTCGGTCCCGACCAGACCGGGCACTTGCCCCATCGCCTCGAGCAAGCGCCCCGAGCCCTCCCGTAGCGCCCCGAAATCCGGACTCTGGACCACGAACTGCAACGGCTTGCCGCGGCCGCCGGTGGGTAGCCCCGAGAAAGGTGTGGCAAAGGCGCGAATGCCGGGAAGGGCCGCCGCTCGCACACGGAAGTCGGCCAGCACCTCGTCCTGGGAGCGCTCGCGCGTGCGTCGATCGATCAAGCGGACGAAGATCAAACCACGATTTACCGCCCCCCGCCCGGCCGCCGAGAGACCGATGAACGCCGTCGCGGCCCGCACCTCGGGGAACTCCGAAAGCACCTTTTCGACCTGCCACTGCAAGCGGTCGTGGTGCTCGAGCGTCGAGCCCTCGGGGGTCTCGAGCGCCACCATGAAACCGCCGCGGTCCTCGGCCGGCACGAACTCCTGCCCGAGAATCAACGCCAGTCCAACCGTGGCGGCCAGCACCGCGAACGCGCCGAGGACGGTCGCACGCGGGCGATCGAGCGCCCGCCCGAGGGTGCGCCGATAGCCCTCGGTCAACCTGGCGAGTTCACGCTCGAAGCCCTGCGCGAACCAGCCAGCGCCCACCTCGCGCCGCAAGAGACGCGAGCAGAGCATCGGCGTGAGCGTCAGCGCGACGAAGAGCGAGGCCAGCACCGCCGCCATGACGGTCACCCCAAACTCGACGAAGAAGCGCCCGATCACGCCACTCACGAAAGCCATGGGCAGGAAGACCACCACCAGCGTGAGGGTCGCCGCCATCGCGGCAAACGCGATCTCCCCGGTACCGTCGATCGCCGCTCGCACCGGAGTATCCCCACGCTGCACGTGACGGTGGGCGTTCTCCAGCACGATGATCGCGTCGTCGACCACGACCCCGATCGAAAGAGCCAGCCCGAGCAGCGTCAGGGTATTGATCGTGAAGCCGAACAGATCCATGACCGCGAAGGTCGCCAGCACCGACGTCGGGATCGCCAGCGCCGGGATCACCGCCGATTGGATGTCGTGCAGGAAGAGCCAGATCACCAGCACGACCAGCACGCAGGCGAGCAGCAAGGCCTCCTCGACCTCGGAGATCGACTCCTCGACGAAGGTGGCGGCGTCGAAGCTCAGCTCCAGACGTTGGTCCGGGGGCAGCTCGGCCTGAGCGCGCGTGATCTCGGCGCGCACATCGTGCGCCACCGTGACGGTGTTGGCTCGCGATTGCTTGACAATGCCGACCGAGACATGCGGCCGGAGGTTGAAGCGCGCCAGATTACGCTCGCCCTCGTCGCCGGCCTCGATCGTCGCGACCTCGCCGAGTTCGATCTTCGTGCCCCCGCGGTCGGCGACGCGCAGGTGGCGGAACTCATCGAGCGATCCCAGTGCGGCCTCGGTCTGCACCACGAATTCGCGCTCGGGGCCCTCGATGCGCCCGGCAGGGACTTCGACGTTTTCCCTATCGAGCGCGCGGACCACGTCGGAGATGGCGAGTCCATGCCCGGCCAGGCGGTCGGCATCGACCCGCACCCGCACAGCAAAGCGCTTGCGCCCGCCGATCAGCACACGCCCCACGCCGGGCAGGCGTTGCAAGCGTTCCTTGAGTGCGTTCTCGGCGTAATCGGTGAGTTCGCGCAGACTCGCGCGCTCGGAGTTGAGGGACATCCACAAAATCGCCTGATCGTCGAGATCGTTCTTGCTGACGACCGGCTCCTCGACCTCTTCGGGTAGCTCGCCGCGCACGCCGGCGACGTGATCGCGGACGTCCTGCACAGCCGCGTCGATGCTGCGGTCCAGCTCGAACTCGATCGTGATCTGGCTCACTTCGTCGGCGCTAGACGAGGACAGCACCCGGATGCCTTCGACTGTATTGACAGCCTCCTCGAGGATCTCGGTGACCTCTTTCTCGACGACCTCGGGGCTGCCACCCGGCAGCACCGTGAGCACGCTCACGGTCGGGACCTCGACGTCGGGCAGCTCGCGGACGCTGAGCCGGCTCCAGCCGATGGCGCCAAGGACGACAATCGCCAGCGAGAGCACGGTGGCAAGGACCGGACGGCGAACCGAGAGCTCCCAGAGCGGCATGGGGTCAGCCCGCGGGGCGATCGTCAGCGAGGCGGACCTCGCGCACCGGCATCGGTGCTGCCGGAGAGAGTTGCTGGTGGCCGGTCCGCACGATCGTGGCGCCGGGCCGGATGGCGCCCGTCACCTCGACGCGCCCCGGCAAGCGGACCCCGAGCGCGACCTCGATCGCCCGCGCTTGCCCTTTCTCGACGGCGAATACGAAGCGGTCTTCACCCACCGCGACAATCGCTTCTTCGGGCACGACGGCAGCGCCACCATGGGTTTCAAGGACCAGACGGACGGTCGCGAGCTGGCCGGGGCGCAGGCGGCGGCCGCTATTCGGAACTCTGGCCTCGACCTTCACCGTGCGGCTCTCGGGGTCGACGGTGGGCTCGACCAGCCGTACCTTGCCGGTGAAAGGCGCGTCGTGCTCTCCCGTGACATCGCCACGCACGTCGGCACCGGGGTGGACGCGGCTCGACCAGCGGTCAGGCACGGTGAAGACCAGCTCGAGCGGATCGTCGGCAACGATGCGCCCGAGAACCTCGCCGCGCTGCACAAAGGCACCATCGTCGATCCGCCAGCGGCCGAGCACACCGTCGAAAGGAGCAAGCACAACCGAGTGCTCGACCTCGAGACGCGCCATGGCGAGCCGGGCGCGCGAGGACTCCTCGCCGGCCCGCGCCGCGTCGAGGGCGAGCCGGGCCTCGTCGAGACTCTCGGACGAAGCGACGCCCTGGCGCTGTAGCGCGCTGGTGCGGCGGTGGGTGTTGGCCGCACTGGCGGAACGCGCCGCGGATTCGGCCAGCGCGGCCTCGGCCAGTGCCAGCGCGGCACGCGGCTCGGCGTCATCCAGCCGGGCCAGCACGGTGTTCGCGCTGAGGGCGCCGCCTTCGCCGGCGTGCAACTCGACCACCCGGCCCGAACGTTCGGCACGCAGCTCGACGGCGCGCGTCGCCTCGAGCGTGCCGATCGCGCGCACCACGACGGGCACGTCCTCGGCCGCGACGATCGCCAGTTCGACCGGCACGGCGACAGTCGTGCGCTCGGCGGGAGCACTCGAGTCAGCGCAAGCCGCCGCGAGTGCTGCGAGCAACACGAGCCCCTGGCCTGCACCCGTCCCCAGTCGCACCGGCCCATCCTCCCGTCCCCGGCTCCGCATCGCAAGGCAAGGGTGACGACAAGGCTCGGTGCCGGCCGAGATGGAGAGAGCGAGGGTCCGCTGGCGCGGAGCGCAAAACACCGCGGGCGATGCAGCCCGGCTGTGGCCCGGGGCGAGGCCTCGGTGCGCCGTTTGACACGAGCCCGGGCGAGCCGCCACGACGGCGGGGTGCTGGACATGATCTGGGCCTCGCTGGTGCTCGTCGCCACCGTGTGGGCGTGCCTCACAGGCCGCACCGAGGCACTCGGCGACGCAATCTTCGTCGGCGCCCGCGCCGCGGTCGATCTGGCGATCGGGCTCGGCGGAGCGATGGCCTTTTTCCTGGGCTTGATGAAGATCGCCTTCGACGGCGGCCTGCGCGAGGCCATCGCGCGCGCCATCGCCCCGCTCCTGCGCCGGCTCTTCCCCGAAGTGCCCGCCGACCACCCGGCGATGTCGGCGATGGTCATGAATCTCGCCTCCAACGTCGCCGGGCTCGGCAACGCCGCCACGCCCTTCGGGCTCAAGGCGATGGAGGAGTTGCGGCACCTCTCGATCACGCCCGGAGTCGCGACCGATGCCATGGTCCTCTTCGTCGCGATCAACGCCTCGGCGGTCACCTTGCTGCCACCCCTCGGCACGATCGCGGTCCGGGCCGCTGCGGGATCGACGGCCCCGGCGGCGATCTGGGGGCCGACGCTGATCGCGACCACCTGCTCGACGCTCGCCGCCGTGGCCGCACACTACGCGCTGCGGTCCCGGCCGCGCTTTCGCCACGCGGACGCCCGGGTGGGCGTGAGTGTGGCACGCGAGGCGGCCCCGCCCGCCCTCGATCCGGCAGGCGCGGCCGCGTCGAGCGATGCTTCTACCCAGATCCCTGCGGCGACAGGACTCTCGCGCGGGCTCGTCGGCGTGGCGACGTTCGTGGTGCCCGCTGCCGTGTTGGTCGCGTTGTGGCGGGCGCTCACCTCGCCCGCTGCGAGCGCCCAGCATGTGCTCATCCCGGCGGTCGTGGCGGGCCTGCTGCTGGTCGGCTTGCGCGGGCGGGTGCGTGTCTATCAAGTCTTCATCGAGGGCGCGCGCGAGGGACTCGAGGTCGCCGTTCGCATCGTGCCCTATCTGGTCGCGATGCTGAGCGCGATCGCGATGCTGCGCGCCTCGGGCCTGCTCGACGCCACCGTCGGCGCCTTGCGGCCGCTCGTCGGCCCGCTCGGCATTCCCGCCGAGGTCCTGCCGATGGCGCTGCTGCGGCCCCTCTCGGGCTCGGGCGCGTTCGCGGTCATGGCCGAGACGCTCAAGACCCACGGTCCCGACAGTTCCATCGGTCTGCTGGTCAGCACTATCCAGGGCTCGACCGAAACTACGTTCTACGTACTGGCGCTCTACTTCGGCGCTGCGCAGGTGCGCAATGTCCGCCACGCACTGGCCTGTGGCCTGATCGCCGACGTCGCGGGTTTCGCCGGTGCCGTGGTCGCGTGCCGGCTCTTCTTCGGTGCCGCCGGGGGCTGACCCTGCGGCGGGTCCGCGGTGTTCCCGCATCGTCGGGAGGCAGGGGACGGTGGGAGCAGTGCTCCGTCGCATCGCTGCGGCTGCCCAGAGGGTTCCGCCGCGCCGGAGCACTCGCCTGGCTTGCCTCGGCCGCTCACCCAAGCCAAGGTCCGGCTCCGGAGAACCGAGATGAAATACCTCCACACCATGGTCCGCGTCGCCGACCTCGAACGCGCTCTCGCCTTCTGGTGCGCGGGCCTCGGGCTCGAGGAAGTGGCTCGCCACGAGGTCGCCGCGGCACGCTTCACACTGGTCTTCCTCGCCGCACCGGGCGATGCGAGCGCCCAGATCGAGCTCACCTGGAACTGGGATGCCGAGGATCTCGGCGGTGGCCGTAACTTTGGCCATGTCGCCTACGGCGTCAAGGATATCTACGCCACCTGTGAGCATCTGCGCGCGTGCGGCGTGGTCCTGAACCGCCCGCCGCGCGACGGCCGCATGGCTTTCGTGCGCTCGCCCGAGGGCATCTCCGTCGAGCTGCTCCAGGACGGCCCGGCTCTTCCGGCACGAGAGCCCTGGGCCTCACTGCCCAACATCGGGACCTGGTAGTCGGGTGCGCGCAGCGCCGCCGACCATCCTCGATCCCGCGACACTCGACGCGCGCGCCGCGCAGGCGTTCATCGACGTGTTGCGGCAGGTGCTGGCCCGGCGCGAACGCGCGCTGGTGGCACTGGTTGGCGGTCGCAGCGTCGGCGGCATCTACCGCCGCCTCGCCGCGGGCGACGGCGCGGCCATCGCCTGGGATCGGGTCGATGTGATGCTGGCCGATGAGCGGCTGGTCGCGCCCGACGATCCGGCGAGCAACCTCGCGGTGATCCGGCCCGACCTCCTTGACCCGCTGCGGGCCGCCGGCCTGCCCCTGCCGCGCCTCCATCCCCTGCCCTGGCTGCCCACGGACCCGGCCGGCACCGTGGCCGCCTACAATCACACGCTTGCCGCCCTGGGGGGGCGCTTTGATCTCGTCGTGCTGAGCGCCGGCGAGGATGGTCACGTCGCTTCGCTCTTCCCGGATCATCCCTCGGTGCGCGACGAAGCGCCGGGGTTCGTGCTGGTCGAAGACTCGCCCAAACCACCGCCGCTCCGGGCCAGCGCCTCGCGGCGGCTGCTCATGGCCGCAGGTTTCGGCCTGCTCGTCTTCCGTGGCCAGGACAAGGCCGCCGCGCTCCAGCTCTACTGTGACGGCAGCGGTGATCCGCTCACCTGCCCGGCTCGCTTGGCAACGCGGTTTGCCACGGCACTGGTGCTCGCCGACCCCGCAGCCGCGGGCTCGCCGGGCGCCCCGGGGTAACCCTCAGCGAATCTTGCCCTCGACGAATGGAACTTCGTAGACCTTCTCGTGGGCGATCGGGCCGTGCCCGAAGTAGCCCTCTTCCCCGAAGAGCTCGCCATGGTCGGCCGTCACGGTGATAAAGGTATTTGGCGGCACCAGGTCGTAGAGGCGCTCGAAGAGCCCGTCGACGTAGCGGATGGTCTCGATCTGGCGCTGGCGGAGCTGCTCCATGCGCGCGTCGTCGAAGAAGTCCGCCTCTTCGTCTTCGGCAGCCTCCTCGAGCTTGCCCCCGACGACGAGGTCGTCGAGGTGCTTGAAGACGCCGTGCACGCCGTGAATCTTCGGCCAGTCGTTCTCCTTCTCCGATGGCAGCGCATAGGGATAGTGCGTCTCGCCGACGTTGAGCAGATGGAACGAGGGCCGGTCGGGGTCGAACTTCATCCGCTCGATCATGCCCGACATGTCGTTGTGGCGGTCCATCAGGGTGAAGCTGTCAAAGTCGTGATTGAGGATCGTCGAGGGATTGAGCACCGGCATCGAGACCGTCGCGTGCGTGCGGTAGCCGAGCTGGCCGCGCAGGAAGGTCGGCAGGAAGAGTTGCGGTACGAGACTCTTGAACTCGACCCGCTCGACTCCGAGCCGCTCGCGGTACTTGAGGAAATCCTTCTTGTAATAATCCGAGGCGTAGACGTGGCGCGGGCTGGTATGGGGCACGAGGCCCATCAGGAGGTTGTAGTGCGAGGGTGCCGTCCAGGAGGCGTAACTCCAGGCGCGCTGGATCTCGCCGAGGCGGGCGATGTTCTTCGGCTGTGCCGCCATCATCGAGTCGAAGCGGCAACTGTCGAGAATGACGATGATGTAGTTGTTGGCCCCGGCCACGGGATCGGGCAGCGCTGCGCCACGCGACGCCACGGCCCGCACCACGCCTCCGGCCCCCGCCGGTCGCACCACCGCCGACGCTGCCGCCGGGGGAGCCTGGCTCACGGGAGCCGCCCCGGATCCGTTCTTGCCGCGATTCCACAATGCCATGGCTTTCGCTCTCCCCAGCGCCTCAGGCCAGATAGCCGAGCGCTTCGAGTTTCTTCACCGTATCGGCGTCGAGATCGAGCCCTTCGCCGCCGGTGTCCGCAGCCGCCATCGGACCGAACCGAGCCTCGAGTTCGCCCTTGAGGCAATCGGCGCGCGGCCCCTCGACGAGAACGCGATTATCGGTTTCGCCAGGGTCGGCGGCCAGATCGTAGAGTTCCTCGGCGCCGTCGGAGGCCTGGATGTACTTCCAGCCGCCGCCGCGGGCCATGCGCAACGAGCGGTCGAAGCCCCGCCCGTCAAAACCAGGGAAACGGCGGCGCAGGACCTCGAGCGGGGGCTGCGGCTCGCGGTACTCGGCCACCGCGAGATGATCGGCTGCGCCGGCGTCGCTCGGAAAGAGCGTCCCCGTGGTCTCGATCTGCCCGCGCGCGGGATCGTCGGCCGGCACGCCCGCGAGTTCGAGCGCGGTCGCGAAGAGTTCGTTCGACTGGACTTGCCCCGTGACCCGCCCGCCGCCGGAGAAACCCTCGGGCCCGCGCATGATGAGCGGCACGCGCAGCAGCGTGTCGTAGAGGCAGTAGGCATGGTCCATGAAGCCATGATCGCCAAGGTTCTCGCCGTGATCGCTGGTCACCACGAGCAGCGTGTCATCGAGCAGCCGTGCGGTCCGGAGCATCTCGACGATCTGGCGGACACGCTGGTCGACGTAGCTGATCTCACCGTCGTAGAGCCGGCCGAGGAGATCGAAATCCTCCTCGGTCATCTCGCTGCGCCCGGTGAGGAACTTCCACGGGTCCTGGTTGACGCGCTCGGCCCGTGCACCGGGGACGCCGCGCGGCAGGTGGCGGTGGCGGTAACTCCCCGGAGCCGCGTAGCGGATGTGCGGCTCCATGAAGTGGAGGAAGGCGAAGAAAGGCTCCTCGGACGACGACCACTCGCCAAGCCAGCGCCGTGCCTGGGCACACACGCGCCAGGCGCCGTCGTCCCAGGCGTTGTAGCGCTTGCGCAGCTTCTGGGTCGCCTTCTCGTAGGTCGAGTTCAGGAGGCCGGCGTACCAGCGGCTGAAGCCGCCCTCCTCGGCAGCGCGCTCGAGCCGCTCCAGTCCGAGTGCACTCTTGGCCTGCTGCCGAGCTAGCGGTGCATTTGTCCCGCTCGTCTGGACGAGCTGCCAACTGTGCACGAAGCGATCGAAGCCGCGGTCGAAGCAGGTCTCGCGGCTCAGCCAGTAGTTGCTCGACACGGCATAGGTCCGATAGCCGTGCCGCCGGAGCACATGCGGCAGCGGTTCGAGGTCGGGCCCGAGGACGAGATTGCTCCGGTCCACGCCGTGCCGCGAGGGGAAAGTGCCGGTGAAGAGCGAGGCGTGCGCGGGTGGCGTCCACGCCGCAGGCGAGACCGCCTGCTCGAAGAGCGTGCCCTCTTCCGCCAAGCGCGAGAGCGCCGGGCTGGTGTCGCGCGAATGGCCGTAACAGGAGAGATGGTCCGCCCGCAGGGTGTCGAGCAGGACGACAACGATATTGGGGCGTCGCATCAGCGACCTTCGCCCGGCAACGGGCGGGCGACCGGCCCCGGGGCCTCGCGCCTCGATGGAGGGATGGAACGCTGCTGCATGGAATAGGAGTCTCGAACGAGAAGGGAATCCGGCAGTCGGACCGGGTCGTCCGGCCCTATGGGGCTATCGGACCGCCGCCCCGCGGACTCTAGCCGCGGCTCGCGCAGCCACGCAACGGTGTTTCTGGCGCCACCCGCGGACCGAGAACCGTCCGATTCGTCGGCGGCACGGGCGGCGTGGCCACGCAACGATGTGCAGCAGGTCTACCAAGGGGCATCTCCAACCCCTCGCCCCGCACGCAGAGGCCCGGCCGTCCTCCCGCCCGAGCAGATCCCCACCCACTGGCGCTCTCCGGGCGCCTCAGAACCCGAGCAGACGCTCACGCAGGGTCGGCGCGGCGGGGAGGCCGGGCGGGCTGCGCTCGACGGCGTTGACCAGAATCCAGCGCGAGGCATGGAGCAGGTTCCCTCGGATCCGCAGGAATTCGTCTGGCCCCGCCCCACGGATCCGGTCGAGCAGTTTTTGGTCACCCGCGAGGATAAAATTCGGCCGCGTCGGTCGCCTCGAGGCGAGGATATCGGCCCCCGACTCCCGGCCCGGGCTCAGCACGATCAGGTTGACCACCTCAAAGTCTCGGGGTTTGTCCTCATGAATCTGGACCTGAACCCTCTGCCAGATGCGAGCCCCTGGAGGATGTCCTCCGAGAAAACCCTCGAGTCGGACCTCGGTTGGGTTGGAAATCCCTGATACCCCGAGACCCACCAGGAGCCCCAAGCCGATGAGCACGCTTCCCATGCGCCAAGCAGGCATGGATCGGTCACCGCTTGCAAGCCACGAGTCCTCGGGTCCCGGCATCGCCGCCGCGGGTACGCCTGGGGGAGTGCTCGGGCCCCTCGCCTGTCACGCCCAGAAGATGATGCTCGGTCGACGAGAAATCTTCTCCAAGGCCTTTGACTCTTCTCTAACTAAGTTCTAAACCGGCCTTGGAAGGTTCGCCCACCTTCGGGTGGACCACGAGGCTGGGTAGGGGGATCATGGCCAAGAAAAAACTGAAGGACGAGTCTCAGATCAGCCGGCAGGCCCGGTGGCAGCGCAAACATCGTGCGTTGGGTCTCTGTGTGCTTTGCAGTCTCCCGGCCTACAAGGGCTGGCGCTGCGAGAAGCACTACGAGCAGCACAAGATCGCGATGCGTCTGCGCTACATTCCGAAGGTGCGCGGTCGCTACAAGGTCGGTGGTGTCGACTTCGCGAAGATCGAGAAGGAACACCTCGCCAAGCGGAAGGCGGCCGATCGCAAGAAGGCGCCGGTGGCCAAGCCGGCCAAGCGCAAGGCCGTCGCCAAGAAGGTCGTGGCGCGCAAGGCTCCGGCCAAGGCCAAGGCCAAGACCAAGACCGTCGCCAAGCGCAAGACGGTCGCCAAGCGCCGCAGCGCGCGCTGACCAACGAAGCCGCCCGCCCAGACGAACCAATTGGTTCTCTGGGCGGGTACGCCTCAACCGGCGGGCAGAAGCAGCAGCGCTCGTGTTGCGCGCCGCTCGATCTCGCCGATCAGCAGAAGATCGCCGACTGAATTGACGTCGGCGATCGAAAGGCCGACGAGCGTGCGGCCCTCGACGGTGCTGCGCGTGCGGAGTACCTTCTCGAGCCGGCCCGTGCGCCAACGGATCAGCGCGGTCTGGCTGATGCGGCGGGTCCCTTCCTCCACGCTGCCCAGCAGTGCCACAAAGAGCACGTCGCCCGCGCGGGTCATGCGCATCTGATCAATCTCGAGGATGCGTATCGGTTTGCCCGTATCGTCCTCGCCAAAGGGCCTGCCCTCATGCGCGACTTCGCTCGTCTGGCCAGCCGCCCAGACCCGGATTGCCATCCGCGGCTCGCCCTCACCGAAGCTAAAACTGTAGAGGACGCGGTTGCTGTCATCGATGTCGCGGGCCCGGACATCCTGGATCGGCTGGCCCTCAAAAGATCCCGTGCTCTCGGCGATGGCGCTGAGTCGACCATCCGCCTCGAGCAGCAGAGCACGGCCCAGGTCGCGCTCCTCGTCACCGTCGAGATCGAAGCTGCCGTCGATCGCGACCCCGCCAGACTCCGAGACGGCACGCGGCTTGGCGGAGAGCAGGACACCGAGTTCGGCCAGATCCTGCTGGCGACTCAACACACCTGAAAATTCGCCGGCCTGTACGAGCCCCACCAGTGGCTCGGAACCGCGTGCCGGTAGCCCCACCGCGAACAGGCCGCTGCCGTTGGCCTGAACGGTGATCGCGGTCGGCCTTTGCGCCAAGAGGGTATTGGGGACGGCGATGGGCCGGATCTCACCGGGCAGCCCACCGTAGAGACCCAGGTCACAGGTGATGCGTTCGGTTCCCGTCGAGGAGTCCACCTCGCAGGGGCCCTGGCCGGCACTGAACACGACCGCGCCGCCGGCACTCAGCCGCGCTTCGCCGAGCACCCGGAAGCTCTCGGGCTGCCCGGCACCGCTGGTATGAGCCGCCGTGTGCAGGGCCGTGCCATCGAAGACGAAAAAGCCGTCAGCATCGATCTGGTCACCCACCTCGAAGCCGAACTCGCCCCCCGCCGCCATGACCAGGTTGCGCACCACGGTGAGCGCCAGTCCGCCGCTGTCGCCAACCGTCGGTGTCAGGACCGGGCGCGTCGAGCCGCCGGGAGCGCGCACGAACACGCCGCCCGGCGCATCCACGCCAGACTGCGACGCGATGAACGCGACGCTCCGATCTGTCGCCATCTTGGCGCTCTCGATCGTGGTGATCTCGAAGCCTCCCGGCAGGACATCGCCGTCGCGCAGCAGAACCTGAAGCTCCCCCGGCGCAGGAGGTTTCTCGTCCCTGCTCCCCTTGCCGCAGGCGAACACGGCCAGGGCGAGAGCAAGGACACGCACCGAATCAGGACATCTCCGGGATTTAACAAGCATCGGGTTCTCCAGGCGCGAGCAACACCGTGAAGCCTAAAGCCCTCTGCCGGAGTGAGCAACCGAGAGGTTATGCCCACACCGGGAGCTTGCCGGGGAGCCTGCGCCCCACCGGCCGCGCACCCCCTCAGGTTGGGTGCGGGATCCCCTTGCTGCGGCCGGCATGGCGAACCGCAAGCGGGCGACAGCGGGTCAGCCGTGTCCGGCGCGTGCTCCGCGCGCCAGCAACTCGGCGGCCGACTCGGGGATCCTGCGCCCGTCACGCTCGACGCGAACCGAGCCGAGAAAATCGTAGCGTTGCCAGTAGATCACTCGTTCGCGGGGTCGCGAGAGCTCGCCGGTCGGCGCGCGATAGATCCACTTCTCGTTGAAGCGGAAGCCGTTCTCCTCAACGAGCCGCGGCTCGTTGAGGCTGCCGACGGTTTCATCGGGCGTACCGAGGCGCTCGACGATCTCGTTGCGCCGAGGCGCGGCTGGGTGTGTTGAGGGTGCGTGCGACATGGCTAGATCTCGAACGAGGTGCCGTCGTGCGGGCAACCTTGCCCGTCGAGGTGAGCCTCAAAATCCGCTCGGAACCGGCGCAGAAACCAGCCTGAAGCCCACGCGGCAGCATCAGAGAGCCCGCAGATCGTGTGGCCCTCCATGAAACGGGTGACGTCCTCGATGGCCTGGAGCTGGGTCGCCGAGGCGTGACCGCTCTCGACCTGCAGCAGGAGCTTGTGCAGCCAGCCCGTGCCCTCGCGGCATTGCGTACACTGGCCGCAGGACTCCACCCGATAAAACTTCGCGATCACCGCAGCCGCACGCACCACGCACTGCCGGTCGTCGATCACGACGACCGCACCGGTGCCGAGCAGACTGCCGGCGGCCTGCAGGGCGTCATGGTCCATGGTGACCGTCATCGCTTGCTCGGCAGTGAGCACGGGCATCGAGACACCGCCGGGAATCACCGCCTTGAGCTGGCGCCCCGGAGCCAGTCCGCCGGCATGGTCGAAGATGATCTCGCGGAGCGGCGTTCCGAGCGGCAGCTCGTAGGCGCCCGGTCGCTGGACGTTCCCGCTCACGCCGAAGATCGTCGTGCCCGCGCTCTTCTCGGTACCGATCTCGCGAAAGGCCTGCGCACCTCGTGCGATGATCCCCGGCACGTGACTCATGGTCTCGACGTTGTTGATGATCGTCGGTCGCCGCCACAAGCCGGCGATCGCCGGGAACGGTGGCCGCTTGCGGGGCTGGCCCTTGCGGCCTTCGAGCGACTCCATCAGCGCGGGTTCCTCGCCGCAGATGTAGGTCCCCGCACCCCGGTGCACGAACACGTCAAAGTTGAGGCTTGTCCCGAGGATATTGCGCCCCAGGTAGCCGGCCGCCCTGGCCTCCCCGATCGCCCGGGTCAGCGCCTCGTAGGCAGCGCGGTACTCACCACGGACGTAGATGTAAGCGGCATCGATGGCGTTGGCGAAGCCCGCGATGAGCAGCCCCTCGACGAGCTGGTGCGGGTTGCGCTCCATGATCTGGCGATCCTTGAAGGTGCCCGGCTCGCTCTCGTCGGCGTTGCAGGCAATGTAGCGGGGCCGCTTGCCGTCCTTCGGCAGAAACGACCACTTCATCCCGGTGGCAAAGCCCGCCCCACCACGCCCGCGCAGCCCCGAGGCCTTGACCGCCTCGGCGATCGCGGCCGGTTCCATCGAGCCGATCGCTTTCTCGGCCGCGCTGTAGCCACCGTTGCGCCGATAGGTCTCGAGCGACGACCAGTTCTCGCCCTCGGGAGGGAGAAGGAGACGCGGAATCGTCACTTGCTCATTCCCCCACGGCCGCGAGCCGGCGCCCGCGCAGGCCGGCGACGAGCGTCTCGACGTCTCCCAGCGCGACGTTCTCCAGGTAGGGCTCGTTATTGACCTGGATCACCGGCGCCGATCCGCACGACCCGAGACACTGCACTTCCTCGACCGAGAACTCGCCGTCCGCGCTGAGCTCCCCCGGGCGCACGCCGAGAACGCCCTCGAGTCGCCGCACCACACCCCGCGCCCCACGCAGCGCGCAGGAGAGGTTGGTGCAGACCTGCAGGTGGCTGCGCCCCACGGGGTGCTCGTGAAACATATGATAGAAACTGGCCACTTCCTTGACGTCGATCGGGTGGATCTCGAGCAGTGCGGCGATTTCCGGGATCAGCTCGGGGGGCACCCAGCCGCCCTGCTCCTCCTGGACGAAATGCAGCGCAGTCAGGAGAACCGCCCGCTTCTCCGGGTACTTCGGGAACTCGGCCCGAATGCGTTCGATGAGCTGCTGCGAAAGGGTCATGCCTGCGCCTCTCAACGGTCGCACTCGCCGCCGATCATGTTGATCATGTCGAAGGTAGGAATCACATCGGCGAGCAGCGAACCCTCGACCATCCGCGACAGCGCCTGGGTGTTCGAGAAGCTGGGCGAACGCGCCCGGCACTTCACGGGCTTCCCCGTACCGTCGCTTACAAGATAAAACCCGAGCTCACCCGTGCCGCCCTCGACCGCGAAGTAGACCTCGCCCGGAGGTGGCTTCGGTCCCTCGGTGACGACCTTGAACTGGCCGATCAGCTCTTCCATCCGCCCAAACACCTTGCCCTTGCCGGGCAGGCGGATGAGTGGATCGTCGATGTCGACCGGCCCACCGGGCAGGCGCGCGAGACATTGCTCGATCATGCGCGCGCTCTGGCGGATCTCCTCCGTCCGCACGAGGAAGCGGTCCATGTTGTCGCCCGCGCCACCCACCGGGACATCGAAGTCGAGCCTGTCATAGACCAGATAGGGAGCGAGCCGGCGCAGGTCGTAAGGCACCCCGGCCGCCCGCAGCACGGGTCCGGTGACCCCGAGCGCGATCAGCTCGGGCGCAGGCAGCATCCCCGTGCCCTCCATCCGTTCCCGGAAGATGGGATTGCCGAGCAGGAGGTCCTCGAAATCCTTCTGCAAACGAGCCACGTCGGCGAGCTTGTGGCGGGCGAGTTCCGGGAAAGAAGGGTCGGTATCGTGGGAGAGCCCGCCGATGCGAACGTAGTTGGTGGTCACGCGCGCACCGCACATCGCGTCGAGAATGTCCCAGGCGCTCTCGCGGGCCTCGACGGCGTAGAGGAAAGCGGTGAACGCGCCCAGCTCGAGCGAGCACGCCCCGAGGCAAGTCAGGTGATCGGCGATGCGCGAAGCCTCGCTCGCGATGACCCGCAGGAACTGACAACGCTCGGGTGTCTTCAGGTCGAAGAGTTTCTCGCAGGCCAGCGCGTAGCCGACATTGTTGATCATCGGCGAGACGTAGTTGAGCCGGTCGGTGTAGGGGAACACCTGGTAGTACTGCCCGCTCTCGCACTCCTTCTCGAAACCGCGGTGCAGGTAGCCGACCTCGACCTCGGCCTTGCGGATGCGCTCGCCGTCGAGCTGGAGCAGGATCCGCACGGTGCCGTGGGTGGCCGGATGAGACGGCCCGAGCTTGAGCTCGAGAGCGTCGGAGGGCAGATCGAGGACGTCGCGCCCGGCTTCGATCACCTTGCGGTTCACCGCGTACTCCCGGATTCAGCCCGTGACCCCGGACCGATCAGCGGTTGGCGTTTCTGCTTGGGGTAATCCTTGCGCAGCGGATGGCCCTCGAACTCGTCGTAGAGGTAGATCCGGCGGAGGTCGGGATGGGCCTCGAAGCGGATTCCGTACATGTCGAAGGTCTCGCGCTCGAGCCAGTTCGCGCCTGGCCACACCGAGACCAGGCTCGGCAGTGCCGGTTCAGCCCCGTCGAGCGGAACTTTCAGTCGGATGCGTGCCCCGCTCGTCGTCGCGACCAGGTGGTAGACCACCTCGAAGCGTGGCGCGCGACCGAGGTAGTCCACCGCGGTGACATCGAGCAGCATGTCGAAACCCGCCTCGCCGCCATCGCGCAGGAAGCGGGCGACCTCGAGCAGAGCCCCGGCCTCGATCACGGCGGACACGTCGCCGCGCCAGGCGTGCGTGCCGAGAACGCGCGCGCCGAACCGCCCCGCGAGCGCCCGCAGGAGCGGGTGCTGTGCTGCCGCCTCATCGCCCTGCCCTGCCGTTTGCGACTCACCCACCATCGACCTCAGCGCCGCCCGTAGTCTTCGCGAATATACGCGAGCCGGCGGGCGAGCTGGCTCGCCGGTGTGAGCAGCTGATCCTTGTGCCAGAGCAGACCGGCCCGCGAGAAAGCGCTGATATCGACGCGCGCGCTCATCACGATGGCCTCCTCCGGACAGGCCTCCTCGCACAGGCCGCAGTACATGCAGCGGCCCATGTCGATGTCGAAGACCCGCGGGTAGCGCTCGACCTCGTCGACGGTCTCACCCGGCTCGATGTGGATGCAGTCGACCGGGCACGCCCACTCGCAGAGCCCGCAGGCAACGCAGCGCTCCTTGCCGCTGTCGAGAGCGACAAGCACCGGCATCCCACGAAATGCGGCGGGCTTCGGATCTTCCTCTTCCGGCACCATCACGGTGCGGACTTGAGGCTTGCCGACCATCCATCCCCAGAGGTTGCGAATAAAATGCCTACTCGTGACTCTCAGGCCGCGCAGCGTCGCCGCCACGCCCAGCGCTCCGGTCGATCGGCGAACGGCCTCCCGGTCGACCTGGGTCACCCGTGCCGCCATTTTCAGGCCTCCCCGTTCGCGGCGGCGCCGGCGTTGCGGCCACCGGCACCGAGAACGAGGTGCGAGAGCCCCGCGTAGGTCGCCACGCCCGCGGCAATCTGATCGAACACCTGTGCCGGTTCGAAGGCCGCCACAGCGCCACCGGCCAGAGCCGACGCCAGGCGCGCGAAGAGTTCGCCATCGACGACGACACCCTCGGGTGGCGTGACCGCCCCTCCGATCCGTTGCACGCGGCCCGCGTGATTGGTGAAGGTGCCGCTCTTCTCGGCCCAGGTCGCGCCCGGCAATACGATAGTTGCCGCTGCCGTCAGGTACGAGGGTTGAACGTCCTGCACGACAAGCACTTCGAGAGCCGCAGCAACCTTGGCGGCCCGCTCGCCGCCGATCACTTCCTCGAGATCCCGGCTGCCCACCACCCAGAGCGCCCGGATCTCGCCGGCTTCCACGGCCGCTGCGATCCCCGCGAGATCGTGACCGCCCTCGCCCGGCACGAGTCCCATGTCGCGTGCGCCGCGCGCGTTGGCGGCTTTCTCCGCCTTGACGAGGAACGCATCGCTCGTGCCGAGCGGTACTGCAAGGTCCAGGTGTGGAGTCTGCACTTCGTCGCGCGCGACGGCGGCGAGCCGGAAGCATTCCTCGTTGGTGAGATGTGCCGAGCCGACGATGGCGATCGCTCCCGCGCCGTGCGTCGCGCGTACTTGCCGTAGCGCCTCTGCGGCGGCATCCAGCGCATTCTGGAGGCTGACCTCGCGCTGCTCGCCATCGATACGAACCCGTGCCGCACGGATCCGATCAGCCGCCCCGACGAAGCCGTAACCCAGGCGCCCGGCATCGCACATCCAGGTGTCGTTGACCGCGTCGTTGCGACGCGGCGTGAGACGCTGGATCTCGTTCCGCCACGTGCCGATTTCGATGTTGCAGCCGTTGGCGCAGCCGGCGCACACGCTCGCGGTCGTATCGAGGAACCAGACCCGCCGCTTGTGGTGGAAATCGGCCGAGAGCAACGCGCCGACAGGGCAGATGTCGGCGACGTTGACCGAGTAGGGGTTGTCCAGCGGACGGCTCTCGAGGGTGCCGATGTGCGAGGTGTCGCCGATCCCGAACACGCGCAGCTCGTCGGTTTGCGTGATCTCCTGCGTGAAGCGGACGCAGCGCCGGCAGAGGATGCAGCGCTCCTGGTCGAAGACGACCCGCGGCCCGATCGGGTGGCGCTTCAAACCCTTGCGCCGCGGGCTCTCGGTGCGGGCGTGGTGGCTGCCGTGGGCAAAGGAATAATCCTGGAGGTGACACTCGCCCGCCTGGTCGCAGATCGGACAATCGAGCGGGTGATTAACGAGCAAAAGCTCCATCACGCCACGTCGGGCATCGGCGACCTCGTCGCCGCGCGTGTCGACCACCAGTCCCTCGGTGCAGGGCGTATTGCACGCGATCGCCAGTTTTTTCTGTCCCTGGATCTGCACCTGGCACATCCGGCAACTGCCATCGATCGAGAGCTTGGGGTGGTAGCAGTAGTGGGGGATCTGGATGCCGTGGTCGAGCGCCACCTGCAGCAGCGGCGCCCCCGGCTCGGCCTCGATCTCGCGGCCGTCGATGACGACACGGACCGTGGCGGGCTTTTCGTCGGGCCCGCCCGCCTCAGTCACGATGCGGCTCCACGTTGCCGGAAGCCAGGCGCACGGCGGCACCGCCGACGTACTGTGCCGCCGATACGCTGCCGTGGATGTTCTCGACCGGCTGGTTCGTTCGCTCGCGCTGGATTCTCTCCTGAAGCTTCAAGAGTCCGTCGATCACAGCCTCGGGGCGCGGCGGACAACCCGGCACGTAGATATCGACGGGAACGATCGTGTCGATGCCCTGCACCACCGCGTAGTTGTCGTAAGGACCGCCGCTGTTGGTGCAGTTGCCGAACGAGAGCACCCATTTGGGATCCGCCATCTGCTCCCACACCCGGCGCAGGATCGGCGCCTGCCGGTGTGTGATGGTTCCCACGACGAGGAGCAGATCGGACTGGCGCGGCGTAAAGCGTGGCAGTGTCAGACCGAAGCGATCGGTGTCGTAGCGCGGACCGGTGACCGACATGTATTCCATGCCGCAACAGGCGGTCACGAAGGGATACTGGAAGAAGGCGAATTTCCGCGCCCAGGCCAGTGCATCCTGGTAGCGGGACGTAAAGAAGGAGTCCCGCAGATCCGCGCCACCAGGCCGTGCATCGGCCCCGAGCAGCACCTGCCGCCGTTCCATCGCCATCCCCCGACGTTCCCCTTCCGGGCGGCCCTTTAACGAGAGTCCTGCGGACCTGCCAGACGTTGCGCCTCATCTCGTCGCGTCGTCGCAGCGGCGGGGCCCGGCGGCGCGGGCTTTGTCACCAGCACGCGCCGATGCTCCCGCACGAGCACGACCGGCGGCGGATCGAGAATCTCGGTGAGGCCTGCGAGTTCGTCGTTGCCGGTCGCCAGAAAGACCGGCGTCGGCGAAGCCCAGAGGGCGAGGAGTCTCTCCCGTCCGTGCCAGAACCAGTCGTCGCGATCGGGCGTCCACGCCTCCGAGGGCCGGAGCTCGCCGAAGTTGTCGATCAACACGACCCGTCTCCCAGCGTAGAAGCCGAGGCTCTGCATGAAGCGTTCGTAGGCGACCACCGCGGCGTCGGGCGAGGCCTGCGCACGAATCGCGAGGCCCATGGCCCGACTGGTCTTGCCCACACTGCGACCCACCGTGACCGCGAGCAGCACGAGCCCCATCGTCACGACGAGTCCGCGCAGCGCAGCGGCACCACCGTCGGTCGCGGTCCGCGCCAGACGGCGCACGAGCCAGCCCCCCACCGTGGCCGCACTGCCGCAGGCCAGCGTCGCGCGCGAGACCGCCCACACATCTGCGGCGTCGAATAGAGCCCCGAGGACATTCCACTCCGCAAACAGGAGTCCGAGGCCGCCTGTGCCCGAGGCGAGCAGGCCCAACACAACCATCCCGCCACCGATCGAGCCGAGCGGCCCGCGCAGGCCATCGCCAAAGCGCAGGACCCGGTCGAGCCAGATCCCGGCCAGCAATGCTGCAGGCGGAAAGGCCGGCAGGACATAGGGCGCGAGCTTCGACGAAGCGAGGCCGAAGAAGCCGATGACCGTCAAGGACCAGAGGCCGAGAAAGCGAACCAGCGGCTCGCCCCGGACACTGCGGAACGCGGCCCGACCCGCAGGCGACAACGCAAGGCCCGCCGCCAGCGCCGTCCACGGCAACGGCCCGGCCGCAAGCACCGGCAGGTAGTACCACGGGCCCTCGCGGTGGCCGACACCCGCCATGTAGCGGCCAAAATGCTCTCGTATGAAAAAAAATTCCAGAAAGTCGGGATTGGCCTGTGCCACGCGCACGAACCAGGGCACGGTCAGGACGAGAAACACGGCGATCGGGCTGGGGCGCAGAAAGAGGCGCGCGGTCCGCCAGTCCCGTTCGAGCGCGAGCCAGAGGAGTGCGGTGAGTCCGGGCACCGCGAGAGCGACCAGTCCCTTGGCCAGCACGCCCAGCGCACAGGCCGCCGTCGCGACCAGTACCCAGGCGCGTCGCTTCTCGTCGGGTGCTGTCGCCGCGAGCCAGGTCGCCGCCAGTGTCGCGGTCCACAGAAGGGTCAACAGACCGTCGATCACGAGCGTCTGGCCGATCACAAAAAAGAGGGGCGACGTGGCAAGAATGGCCGCCCCCAGCGCGCCTGCCCGCGCACTCACCTCCCGGCGCCCGAGCAGCCACACGATGGCGACGGTCAAGATTGCGGCGCAGGCGGGCACCAGCCTGGCCACGCCCTCGCTCACGCCAAGGATGGAAAAACAGCTCGCCACCAACCAGTAGAGAAGCGGCGGTTTCTCGAAGTAACTGGCGCCGTTCAGGCGCGGCGTCACCCAGTCGCCACTCAGCAGCATCTCCAGCGGGATCGCCGCGTAGCGACCCTCGTCGGGATCCTGCAACGGGTAGCCGGCAATCCCCAGCGTGTAGAGCGCGATCAGTCCGAGCGCGCCGCAAAGGGTCAGGACATTCATTCGCTTCATGTCGAAGCCGCCACGCTCACCAGGCCACCCCGACCGGGGAGCCGCCCACGCCGCAGCTCGACTTCGGGCAAGGCCACGTCGGTGAGTCGAGCTGCGACATCCTCGAGCGTCACGACGGGCAGACGCGGCACGACACGGGCGAGCAAGCAGTCGAGGTGCGCGGCACAGGGGCCCCCTTCGATCTCGGCGTGGATCGTGTGGACATTGAGCCCGTCCCAGTGAATCCACTGGCCATAGCGCTCGGCGAGTGCCGCCGGGTCGCGGCCCTGCCGGCCGAGGACTTCGTCGAGGGTCGGCAAGGTGGTGGGGATCTCGGGCACGCGGGCGACGTAATCGGCACAGACCGGGCGACAGGGTCGCTCCCCGCGCGAATCGCTGCGGTAGGCAAAGCCCGCCGCATCGACTGCGCGCAGACTCGAAGCGCTACACTGCCAGCCCGGCGCGGCGACGCCGCGCGGCGGGACGCCCATGATGTCGGCAAAGAGACGTCGTGCAGCGTCGATTTCGCGGCTGACGTGTTCGGGCGCCATCGAGACGAGGTGATCGTGCCAGCGGACGTGATCCCAGCCGTGCACCCCAACCTCGTGGCCGGCGCTGGCGATCTCGCGCAGGCTCGCGGGGAGCGATCCCGCGATCGCTTTCGCAGGCAGCAAGGTCCCGGCGAGCATGGTGCGCCAGGGGTACATCGAGGGCGCGCGGCTGCGGATCATCTTGGTGAGGAAGCCGCGCTGGCGGAACGCGCGCAGCGCCGCCACGCCACTGCGGTCGGGCCCCATGGCGATGAAGAACGAGGCACGAACACCGTGGCGGTCAAGCAGCCGCAGGAGTCGCGGCACGCCGTGAGCGAGGCCCTCGAAGGTGTCGACATCGACCTTGAGGGCGAAGCACGCTAGGGCCGCGCTCCCTGCGTCGCCCCGCTCAGGCGCCGGGAGAAGACTCCCACCCGGCGCGCGTCGGCCCGGCGAGTTCATGCGCCCTTGACCCGGGAGACGTCTGGAGCGACCGCGCTGTGAGCAAGCGATTTCGCCGGCGAGGGTTCACCGAGTTGCTCGCCCGCACGAACCCCATTCTCGACCCACCACTGGGCACCGGCGAGCGGTGCATCGCCTCGGCCGGCAAGCGCACAGAGTTCGAGCGCGCCCTCGCCCGTCGCGACCAGAACCCGCCCGTCGATCAGGCGCAGCTCTCCCGGCCGGCTGCCCGTCCATGCCGGATGGGTCTCGGCTGCCCACAGCGGCAAGGTCGAGCCACGGAACCCGGTGAACGCGCCCGGCCACGGATGGGTGACCGCCCGCACCAGATTACGGATCGACTCGGCCGGCGCAGCCCAGTCGACCCGGCCATCGGCCGGCCCTCGCCCACCGAAGTAGCTCGCCTGAGTGTGGTCCTGGGGGATCCGCGGTGCTGTCCGATCGACCAGTCGCGGATGGATCTCGCGCAGCAGCGAACGCCCGGCCGCAGCGAGCTGCCGGGTCAGCCCGAGTGCCGTTTGGGCGCGGCCAATCGGCACCCGACGCTGCGCCACGATGTCGCCGTGGTCGGGCTTCTCGTCCATGTGATGGAGCGTGACACCGGTCTCGCTCTCGCCCTTGACCAGCACCCAATTCACCGGGCAGCGGCCGCGGTAGCGGGGCAAGAGCGAACCATGCAGGTTGAGTGCTGCGTAGCGCGCAGATTCAAGGACGGGACGGGAGAGCATGCTGCGGAAATAGACGGAGAGCAACAGATCGGGCGCGAGCGCTGCGAGCTGCTCCTGGACCGCGGGGCCGTTCACATCGTCGGGCACCCGCACCGGGATTCCCGCGTCGCGCGCCCGTGCCGCGACCGAGGGAAACCAGATGTTCTCGCCCGGCGAATCGTCATGCGTCACCACCAGCGCGACATCCGACTCCATCGCCAGCAGTTCTTCCAGCGCGGCATGGCCGACGGCCCCGTAGGCGAAGAGGACGCTACGCACGCGCGACCACCGGCGCTGGCACCTCGACTCCACCGCGCGTCACGCGCCGGATCCGGAAGAGGGGCCGCCGCCGAACCTCCGCATAGATCCGGCCAACATATTCGCCGACCAGCCCCACCGCGAGGAGCAGCACGCCCTGCACCGCGAAGAGAATCGCGAAGAGAGTAAAGACGCCTTCGCTCTCCGGGCCGACCACGAGCCGCCGCAGGAAGAGAAACACGGCGAACGCCGTACCGAGCACGGCCACCGCCACGCCGAGCAGAGAGACGAGTTGGATTGGCAAGAGCGAATATCCGGTGATCAGGTCGAGACCGAGTCGCATCAGCTTGAGCGGCGAGTAGCGCGAGCTGCCCTCTTTCCGTTCGCGATGCTGCACCGGAATCTCGATCGGATCAGCCGCGATGGTCATCGCCAGCGCCGGCACAAAGGCCGCCTGCTCCGCGAGGGCGATCACTTCCAGAACCACGTCGCGCCGGTAGCCGCGCAACATGCAGCCGTAGTCGCGCATGCCCGCGCCGAGGCTCGCTCGGGTGACAACATTGACGGCCTCCGAGATGCGGCGGCGGAGCCAACCGTCGAGCCGGCGCTCGCGGAAAGTCCCGACGAGATCGTGACCACGGCGCAATTCGGCGAGCAGGAGCGGAATCTCCTCGGGTGGATTCTGGAGGTCGGCGTCGAGGGTGACCACGTAATCGCCCCGCGTCACGGTGAAGCCCGCGAGAACCGCCGCGTGCTGGCCCGAGTTCCGGACCAGCTCGACCACCGCGACCTCGGGATGCGCGCTCGCCAACGCCCGCATGATCTCGACCGATCGATCCTTCGAGCCGTCGTCGACCAGCACCAGCTCGAAGGCAATACCCTCCAGCGCCTGGACCACGGCGGCATGAAGCCGTGGGAGATTCGCCTCCTCGTTGAACACCGGGACGACGACCGAGAGTTCGATGCTGCCGCTCGCCGCGTCGAGCGCCCCCGCCGAGGCGAGCCACGCGCCGTCCATCACGCCTCCACCGATGCCGCGGCGCGCACCGCCGTGCCACGCTCTGTCTCGCGCAGAATCCGGTTCAGGATCTCGACCACGCGCTCGACATCCGTGCTCTCCATGTCGGGGAAGAGCGGCAGCGTGAGAATGCGCCGATGCGCGTCGGTCGCCACGGGCAGTGCCGAAGCCGCCGGCACGAAGGGCCGGTAGAGCGACTGCAGATGAAGCGGCACGAAATGCACCCCGGCGCCGATGCCGGCCTCGCGCAAGCGACCGACCAGTTCATCGCGCTCGATCCGCAGCCGCTCGATTTCGACCCGGACGACCATCAGGTGCCAGGCGTGGCGGTGCCGGGCGTCCGGTAGCGCCAGCGGCGCCACGCCCGCGACGTCGGCGAGTCGGTCGAGGTAAAGCGCTGCCCGCTCGGCCCGGCGACGGTTCATCTCCTCGAGACGGGTGAGCTGAACCAGGCCGAGCGCCGCCTGAAGATCGCTCATCGCATACTTGAAACCGGCCTCGACGACGTCGTAGGAGGCCGGGCCGCGCCCGGACGAGCGCGCGCCCGGATCCTGGGCAATGCCGTGGTAGCGCAGCCGGGCAGCGCGCGCGGCCACCGCCGGGTCGCGAACGGCGAGTGCCCCGCCCTCGCCCGTGGTCAGATTCTTCGCCGGATGGAACGAGAACATGGTCGCATCGCCGATCGAACCGATCGGCCGGCCCGCATAGGCCGCTCCGAGCGCGTGCGCCGCGTCCTCGACGAGCAAGACTTCGTGTTCGCGCGCGAGACCACAGAGTGCGTCCATGTCGCACGGCGCGCCGCCGAAATGAACCGGCAGGATGCAGCGCGTGCGGGCCCCAACTGCCGCCCGAACCGCCGCCGGATCGAGATTCAGCGTTCTCGCCTCGATGTCGGCAAAGACCGGTGTGGCGCCGACATGCAGGATGACGTTGGCCGTCGAGACCCAGGTCATCGGCGAGGTGATCACCTCGTCGCCGGGGCCGATCCCGAGGGCGGCGAGCGCCAGATGGAGAGCTGCAGTACCCGAACACGTCCCAAGCACCGAGAGACCACCGACCTGCTCGCCAAGGGCGGCTTCGAAGCGCGCCGTGCGCGGCCCGGTGGCGAGCCAGCCCGAGCGCAAGCAGGCCTCGACCTCGGCGACTTCGGCATCGGTAATCGAGGGTCTGGCGTAGGGGAGCATCGGTGAGGTCGTTGTCGTGTAGCACGACCCCCCGCGCCGGGTAGCGCCGCTGGTGCGAGCACGTCCCCCCCTTGCCATGATGACGCGTCGTGTTAGGCGGGAGGCAGGAGGACCGTCAATGGAAACCACGCAAACGACCCACGAAGCCAACCGCTGGACACCGCTCACGGATGCCGTGGCACAAGCGCGCGAACTGCGCGGCCGCGCCGAGCGATTGGTCGAGGACACCGCCGCAACACTGCGCGCGCAATCCGAGGCCGCGCTCCACGCAGCGCAGACGCGCTCGGAGGCCACCGTCAAGCGAGTGCGCGAGAACCTGGCCGACGCCCAGCGGGTCGCTCTCGCCCAGGCCGATCAGCTCAGTCGCCTGCCCGAGCTTCTGCGCAAGCAGATCGCCGTGCTTGACCAGACCTGGACCACCGCCATCGAGCGGACCGCCCAGCGCCTGCAGATCGCGACCCACAGCGATCTCGACGGCCTCACCCGCAAGGTGGCGACGCTCGAGCGCAAGCTCAGCGAACTCACGCGCTCGACCCAGGCTGCCTGAGAAGCCGCACGCTGACGTGTCGGCCGGAGCTCCGCCCAGCGGAGGCCCGGCCGACGCGACGCCCCGGGCGCCCGCCAGGACCCGCGGGGTGATCTCCTCAGGGGACAAGATCGCTGCCCCCTGGCGTCACCTCTCGAAACCCCGCCACTGGCTTGCCGCGCGACGAGATTCAGCCCCCCGGGGCCAAGGCGCTGGTCGCGCGTTCAGCACCCGCCGCTGGATCGCGGGGCGACGAGATTCAGCCGCCCGCTTCAGGCGGCAGCAGACGATTCGCCGCCGCTCTTGGCCTTGGCCTTGCCGGGCTTCTTGTCGGGCTTCTTCTCGGTCGAGCTGGTGTCGGTGCTGGCCGAACTCTTCTCCGATGAGATCGAGCCGCCGTCCGTGCTGCCGGAGGTCTCGGCCTTCGCCGCCTCAGCAGAGCCGGGCTTCTGGCCGCCACGGCCGTAGTCGGTGATGTACCAGCCGCTGCCCTTCAACTGGAACGCCGTGCTGGACATCAACTTGGTGACCTTCGCCTTGCAGGTTGGGCACTTACGGAGCGGACCCTCAGTGATCTTCTGCATGACGTCGAAGTCCCCGCATTTGGGGCAGCGATATTCGTAGATCGGCATGGCGATCGGCTCCTGGTCGGGCGGGAACTTAGGCCTCAGAACCCGCTTTGTCCACCAAGCCCCACCCCGATCTGGAAGAGCGAACGAACGAGGAAGGCCTGCAGGAACTGGATCGCGAGGAGGAGAATCAAGGGGCTGAAGTCCATGCCCCCGAAGACCAGGGGCAGCGTCCGGCGCAAACGCGTCAGCACCGGCTCGGTCGCGCCGTAGAGGAAGCGGACGATCGGGTTGTAGGGATCGGCTCGCACCCAGCTCACCACCACGGCACCGATGACGACGTAGAAATAGATCTGCAGGAGGGCCTGCAGAAGCTGGGCAAACGCGGTGACGAAGTTGGCGACGATGAACAAATGATCCTCCTTGCTCTCAGTGGCCCGAGAGTTCCCGTGAGCGCCGCGCTGCGGCCTCGACCGCGGCCCGAACCGCCGCCGCGAATCCTCCCGCGGCCAGCGCCTCGAGTCCCGCCTGAGTCGTGCCGCCGGGCGAAGTCACCATGGCGCGCAGCTCGCCGGCCGTACGCTCGCCCTCCTGCCAGAGAATCCCGGAGCCGACCAACGTGGCACGAACCAACTCCACGGCCAGATCCGGCGGCAAGCCCACCCCCTCGGCCGCCCCGATGAACGCTTCGGCCCAGGCGAAAACGAAGCCCGGACCGCTGCCGCTCACCGCCGTGACGGCATCGAGCAAGCCCTCGTCGGCGACCACCCAGGCCTGGCCCACGGCCGCGAAGATCTCGCGCGCCCGCTCGGCATCGCCCAACGTGGCCCTGGCGCCGGCGACCAGAACGGTTGCGCCGCGCCCGACAAGCGCCGGAGTGTTGGGCATCGCCCGCACCAGTCGCGCCCTCTCCCCGAGCGAACGCGCGAGAGTCCTAAGCGTGATGCCGGCCGCGATGGAGACGACGAGGTGTTCTCCCGCGGGGAGTACACGGGCCAGCTCGGGCAGAAGAGCCGGCATCGCTTGTGGCTTGACCGCCAGAACGAGCACGTCGGTCGCCGCCACGAGCGCTTCGAGATCGGGGAGAATCGCGCCACCGGTCTCGGCAGCAAAGCGCTCCGCTGCCGCGGCCAGAGGATCGATCGCAAAAACGGCCACCGCCCCTTCGGGCCCAGCCCGGCGCAGGCCGCCCGCCAGCGCGCATGCCATGTTGCCGCCCCCAACGAACCCGATGCGCATCAACCCTCCGCACTTTCCGCTCGCCGACCCGCGCCGCGTCGGCCGAAGATAGCCGTACCGATCCGCACGAGGGTCGCCCCCTCGGCGACGGCGAGAGCATAGTCTCCGCTCATTCCCATCGACAACTCGGGGAGCGGGCCGAGGCCACACTCGCAGAGGCAGTCGCGCAGCTCGCGCAAAGCGACAAAGGTCTGGCGAGTCTCGGCTGGTGGCGCGCCGGCACGGCCGATGGTCATGAGGCCACGCAGCGACAAGCCCGGCCGCTGTCGCAGCCGCTCGACCAGCCCCGGCAGATCGCCCGGTGTCACGCCTGCCTTGGCCGCGTCGCCGGCGACGTTGACCTGAACCAGCACCTCGAGCGGGCCCTCTGCTGCCCGGAGCAGCGCCTCGGCCACGGCCTCGCGATCGATCGTGTGGATCAGATCGAAAGCGCGCGCCGCGCCGCCTGATTTATTGGTTTGAAGGGGCCCGATCAGGTGCCAGCGCAGGCGATGCTCGGGGTCACACCTAGCCCGCCTCGCCTCGCCCTCGCGGACGTAATTCTCGCCGAGATCGGCGGCACCGGCGAGGGTCGCCGCATTTACCCGGGCGTCGGACTGGCCCTTGCTCACGGCCACGAGCCGGACGTCGCCTGGGGTGCGGCCACTGGCCACGGCGAGACCGCAGATCTCGTCGCGCACCGCGCGCCAGCGCGGCGCGACGGCCTCGGGCGGCAGCTCACCTTCGGGCATGGGCACGCCCGCCGCGCGGGAGAGCCGAGCCGTGAACTCGAGCGGCAGGCCAATCACGTTGCTGATCTCGCCCTCCACTCCGGCGACGAAAGCCCCGCCCCGGCCCTGCAGTGCGTAGGCTCCGGCCTTGTCGAGCGGTTCCGTGGTTGCGGCGTAGGCCGCGATCTCGGCGTCTGTCATAGGCCGGAACCGTACATTACTTGACGCCACGCCGCTGGCGCGGACCGAGCCGTCGCGGACCCAGCTCACCCCGGTCAGCACCTCGTGGGTCCGGCCCTGGAGCGCGCTCAGCATCGCACTGGCCGCGCGCTCGTCTCCGGGTTTACCCAGAATCCGGTCGCCCAGCACCACGACCGTGTCGGCACCGAGGACCCATTCGCCGGGATGCTCGCGCGACACCGCGCAAGCTTTCTCGCGCGCGAGGCGCTCGACATGGGCCCGTGGATTCTCGCCGGGAAGTGCGGTCTCGTCGAGATCCGCGGGCCGGATCGTGTAGGGCCACACCACACGCGCAAGCAGGTCCCTGCGCCGTGGCGACGCCGACGCCAGCACCACGCCGGCCATCAGGCCTCCCCCCGGAGGTCGACGATCACCGGCGCGTGATCCGAGGGCGTCCGCCCCTCGCGCTTCTTGCGGTAGTCGCGATCGACCCAGGCTCGTTCGACCCGGCCACGCAGAACTTCGTCAACCAGCACAAAATCGATACGCAGGCCGTGGCCGCGATGCAGTGCCCCGTCGCGATAGTCCCACCAGGAAAAGCCGGGCTCGTCGGGGTGGAGCAACCGCCACGCGTCGACGAGACCGATCTCATGGAGAGCGGCGATCGCACTCCTCTCCGCCTCGGTATGGAAGATCTGTCCGTGGAAGGCGGCCTCGTTCCAACTGTCGATGGCGCTCGGGCAGACGTTGAAGTCGCCCAGAACCACGCGCGGCGCGACGCCAACGGCGCGCCGCGCAAAATGTTCGCGCAAGGCGGCGAGCCACGCGAGCTTCAGCGGGTAGTCGGGGTGATCGAGCGTCTTGCCGTTGGGCACGTAGACGCTCGTGAACTCGAGACCCGCCGTGGCTGCCGTGATCAGACGCGCGCCCTGAGCCTCGCGCCCCGGCAGGCCGCATTCGATCCCCTCGATGGCATGTCGCGACAGGATCGCCACGCCGTTCCACGCCTTCTGGCTATGGAGAGCCATCTGGTAGCCCGCGGCCTCGAAAGCAGCGGCGGGAAAGCCCGCGGCCTCCGCCTTGATCTCCTGCAGGCCGACGACATCCGGCGCGCGTTCGGCGAGCCACTCGAGGACGTGGTCGAGCCGGGCCCGGATGCCGTTGACGTTCCAGCTCGCAACACGCACCCGCGCTGCGTCGTGGATCGCGACGCGCCGCGCAAGTGGAATCGCGGTTTCCCTCACAAAACGGGGATGCTAGCGGGCACTCGCTCGTCGTTCCCATTCGACGTCGGAAGGAAGACCCGCGCATGAGTGGAATCCGCGCGTTCGGCGCCTACATCCCGTTGACTCGCTTGCCGCTGGCCCTGATCTCGGGTCGGCCGGCCAAGGACGGCGGCCCAGAGAAAGCGATCGCGAGCGACGACGAAGACGCGATCACCATGGCGGTCGCGGCCGCCATCGATTGCCTGGGCTCGATCGACCGCGACGAGGTCGATGCCGTCCTCTTCGCCTCGACCAGCTATCCGCTGCGCGAGAAGCAGGGCGCGGCGGTGATCGCCAAGGCGCTCGATCTGCGCCGCGAAGTGCATTCGGCCGACCTCTCCGGGTCCTTGCGCTGCGGCCTGACCGCGCTCGAATGGGCGCATGACGCCGTCGCCAGTGGCCGCGCGCGCAACGTGCTGGTGCTGGCGAGCGATTGCCGCATGGGTGCGCCACGCGGCGCACTCGAGGCGAATTTCGGCGACGCCGCGGCTGCCTTTCTCGTCGGCGCCGGCGATGGCATTGCCACGCTGCGCGGCAGTCAGGCGATCTCGAACGAGATGCAGGACCTGTGGCGACTCGAGGGCGAGGATTTCACCCATTCCTGGGAGGACCGCTTCGCGATCCAGGAGGGTTACACGCCCAACATGATCGAGGCGCTGCGGGCGCTCTTCGCGCGCAGCGGGCTCGAGCCCGGACAGGTGAGCCGTGCGGCCCTCTTCACCCCCGACGCGCGGGCCAGCGCCTCTCTCCTGCGCCCGCTCGGGCTCAAACCCGAACAACTGCAGGATCCGCTCTTTGGCCGCGTCGGCAACGCCGGCGCGGCGTTCGCGCCGCTGCTGCTCGTCGCGGCACTGGAGAAAGCACGCGCCGGCGAGTTGCTGCTGGTGGCCGGCTACGGCGACGGTGCGCACGCGATGGCTTTCGAAGTGCTCCCGGGGATCGCCCAGTTGCCGCCGCGCCGTGGCGTAGCGGGGCATCTCGATCGACGCCGCCCCTTGCGCTCCTACGACGCCTACCTGCGCGGCAGACGCCTCGACGCCCGCGAATGGCCGGCGGGCGGTGACGTCGGCCTCTCGGCCACGATCCGCTTCCGCGAGCGTGACGCCGACATCTCGTTCGTGGGAGCTGCGTGCACGGCCTGCGGGCTGGTCCACTTTCCGCGCCCGCGCGTTTGTTACGGCTGCCGCGCCAAGGACCAGTGGCGGCCGCACCGGCTCTCGGGCTCCGTGGGCCGCGTGCTCTCCTACACCTTCGACTACTTCTTCCCCGCGGCCGAGCCGCCAACCATCATGACCATCACCGAGGTCGACGGCTGCCGGGTGAACATCCAGCTCGTCGATGTGCGCGCCGAGGACGTCCGCCTGGACCTCCCGGTCGAGTACGTTTTCCGCAAGATTCACGACGCCGGCGGCAAGGCCAACTATTTCTGGAAAGCCCGACCCGTCGCGCAGGGAGAAATCGCATGAGCGAGTCGATCCGGGACAAGGTCGCGGTCGTCGGCGTCGGTTGCTGCAAGTTCGGCGAGAACTGGGACCGCTCGCGCGAGGACATGATCGTCGATGCGGTCTACGAGGCCTACGAGGACGCCGGCATCGAGGACGCCCCGCGACAGATCGACGCCGTCTTCTGCGGCGCGGTCTACCCGCGCGATGGCAGCTCGGAAGTGGCCGAGGCGCTCAAGCTCTTCGGCAAGCCGATCAGCATGGTGTCCGACTACTGCCACACCGGCACCGACGCTTTCCGCTTCGGGGCTTTCTCGGTCGCCGCGGGCGTCTACGACACCGTCCTGGTGGTGGGTTTCGACAAGCCCAAGGATCGCGGCGTCTCCGGCCCCTCGATCAACTTCGACCGCGTGCGCGGGCTGCCCTCCACCCCGGCCGGTTGGTTTTCGCTCTGTGCGGCGCGCTACTTCGAGACCTACGGCGCCGGCCGCGAGGACCTCGCCCGCATCGCCGTCAAGAATCATCACAACGGCACGCTCGCGCCCAAGTCGATGCTCAAGCGCGAAATCACTGTCGAGGACGCGCTGAACGCGCGCATGATCTCGTGGCCCTTTGGCCTCTATGACTGCGCCGCGCAGTCCGACGGCGCTGCGGCGGCCATCCTGACCCGCGCCTCGGGAGCCCGCTCCTTCCGCGACGACCCGGTGCTGGTCAAAGCGGTGACCATCGCGGTCAGCGAGCATCCGCAGCGCGACCCGAACTTCGATTTCCTCGGCTGGAAGCCGACCCAGTACGCGGCCAAGGCGGCCTACGCCATGGCGGGGATCAGCGACCCCTTCCGCGAACTCGACGTCTGTCAGGTGCACGATTGCTTCACGTTGACCGAGCTCCTGACCTACGAGGACCTCGGCCTGTGCCCGCGCGGCAGCGCCCGCGAGCATATCGCGAGCGGCACCTTCCAGATCGGCGGCGAACTGCCGGTCAACACCGATGGCGGACTGAAGACCTTCGGCCATCCCACCGGCGCCACCGGGGTGCGCATGATCTACGAGAACACCCTCCAGCTCCAGGGACGCGCCGGCCCGCGTCAGGTTCCGAATGCCCGGCTGGCGCTCAGCCACAACATCGGCGGCCCGCCCACCACCTGCGGCATCGCGATCCTCGGGCGCGACTGAGAACGCCCGCGGCCGAACGATGCCGAGGACACGCGGCAGCGCGTCCTCGGACGGAAACGACGGAGCACGCCCCGCGCCGACGATGGCGACGGAGTGATGATTGACGCGCGGTAGCACGATCCCCGGGCGGGCACGACGGGGCGCCCGCGCCCGACACAGGCGCTGTGGCTCAGGCCAGGCGCCGCAGATCCTCGGCCCGCACCTCGTGACGGAGGGGCTGGCCCGCCACGAAGCGCTCGATCTCGTCGACGACGAGCGCGCCGAGTCGCGCCACCTCCGCGCCCATCGCCCCCGCGATATGCGGCGTGAGGAAGATGCCCTCGGTCGCGTAGAGGGCGGATTCACGGGTCGGTGGCTCGGGCTCGACCGTGTCGAGCACGGCATCGATGCGCCCGCTCGCCACCTCGCGGACAAGCGCCTCTTCATCGACCAGAGCGCCGCGCGCCGTGTTGATCAGCGTGGCCCCGGAGCGCATCAGTGCGAGTTCGCGCGGGCCGATCATGCCGCGGGTCGAGTCGAGCAGCGGCGCGTGCAGGCTCACGACCTCGCAAGCGGCGAGCAGGTCTTGCAGACTCGCCAGACGCACGCCGAGAGCTGTGGCCTCAGCCTGATCGAGAAACGGGTCCGTCACCCAGACCTCTATTTCGAAAGGGCGCAAGAGTTCGATCAGGCAGCGGCCGACACGCGAGGCGCCCACGAGACCGACGCGGCGCCTGCGATTGCCGATCCACGGCATCTCAAAGGCCGCCGAACGCGCTTCCCGGCGGTAGATCTCGCGCAATCGAAAAGCACGCTTGTTGGCGAGCAGGATCGCCGCCAATGCGAACTCGGCCACCGGCACGGCGTTGGCGGCCGCCGCCGAGACCACGCGGATCCCGCGCGTAAAGGCCTCGGGCGGCACGGTGAAGCGGATGGTCCCCGCGGCGTGCGCGATCAGGCCGAGGCGGGGTGCCCGCGCGAGGACTGCGGCATCGAGGAACGGACACATCCAGCCGGTGACGAGAATCTCCGCCCGCGTGAGGATCCCGCTCGCCCGCGCTTCGCTGAGATCCGCGAGTGGGCGGGGGTCGAGGATCTCCGCGACAGCGGCGAGCCGCGCCAACTCGCCGGACTCGAACACTGCGGCCTCGAGGCCCGGAGCCATCGCGAAGGCCAAGGCCGGATGCCGCGACGAGGCCACGACATCCCCCCAACCACAGGCCAGCGGCGCGAGCCAGCACCATAGGCTCGAAGGAGGACACGGTGCGGCCTCGTCACGGCGTCGGACTGCCGCGCGACGCGCCCGCCGGCACCACACGCGCGAAGCGGGGCACGGCGCGACCGCGACGGGCCAGTCCCGCCGGATGGCGGCACAACGGGGTCAGAGCCGGTGTGCTTGAACCCGCCCCACAGCGTCCCCCGAGGAGGTCGAATGCAGGCGCACAGCGGATTGGTGATGCCGTCCCCGGCGGGTAAGACGACCAGCGAGAAGGATGCAACAAATGACAGCGGACAAACCCTCGGTCGATGAGGTCAACCTCTCGAACCCTGAACTCTGGATTGGCCCACTCGCGGCGAGAGAGGCCGCGTTTGCCACGCTGCGCCGAGAGCGGCCGGTCTCCTTTCACAGGGAGCTGGACTACGGCCCCCTGCCCCCCGGCCCGGGCTACTGGGCATTGACCCGCTACGCCGACATCCTCGAGGCGAGCCGCCAGCCCGAGATCTTCTGTTCAGGCCTCGGCTCGAACATCGCCGACCTGCCGATCCCCTTCGTCGAGTTCTTCGGCTCGATGATCAACATGGACGACCCGCGCCACGCGCGTCTGCGGCGGATCGTCTCGCGGGGTTTCACGCCCCGCATGTTGGCGCAGGTGGATGCGGACGTGCAGCGGGTCGCCACGCGTGTCGTGGACGACATCAGCGAACGCGGTGGCTGTGATTTTGTCACCGACGTCGCAGCCGCACTCCCGCTCGAAGTCATCTGCAACATGATGGGTATCGCGCCGAGCGACCACCGTTTCGTCTTCGACCGCACCAACGTCATCCTCGGTGCCGGCGATCCCGAGTACGTCTCCGACCCGGCCCAGATCATCCCCGCCCTGCTGCAGGCCGGTGCCGACCTGGCCGAGCTGATGCGTGCGCTCGCCACCGAGCGCGAACGCGATCCACGAGACGATCTGACCTCGGCCCTGCTGCACGCCGAGGTCGATGGCGAAAAGCTCGACTACCAGGAATTGGCGTCATTCTTCGTGCTTCTCGTGGTCGCCGGCAACGAGACCACGCGCAACGCCATCGCGCATGGCCTGCTGGCCCTGCACGAGCATCCCACAGAGCGCGCCATCTGGCAGGCCGACTTCGACGCTGTCGCACCGACCGCCGTCGAGGAGATCGTCCGCTGGGCGACCCCCGTGATTCATTTCCGGCGCACCGCAACCCGCGACACCACCATCGGCGGCCAGGCCATCGCCGCCGGTGACAAGGTGGTGCTCTGGTACTCCTCGGCCAACCGGGACGAGGCCGTCTTCCCCGATCCCTACCGCTTCGACGTCCGCCGCAAGCCCAACGAGCACGTCGGCTTCGGCGGCCCCGGACCCCATTTCTGTCTCGGCGCGCATCTCGCCCGGCGCGAGATCACGGTGATGTTCCGCGAACTCATGCAACGCCTGCCCGACATCGCCGT
>SXLG01000114.1 GCA_005777805.1 Pseudomonadota bacterium | reverse complement strand
GGTGAGGTCTGGGCGACGTGGCGGAGGAAGCGGGATCGCCAATGCTCGCCGTCGCTGACGCTGGCACTCTCGGAAAGTAGATCTGTCGAGAGCGGTATTTCGGCAGAGGCCGCGGATGTTGCGTCGCCCAAGGGATCCGAGCCGACATCGGTCGCAGCGCTCGAGGGTTCGGTCTGGCCCACAAGCGGACGATTCGCGCCGAAGAGTTCAAGCGATGCATTCGCCGCGGCGTTCGAGAGCTCGCTCTGGCCCGTGAGCAGGAGCGAGGCGAGCGGATGGTGCCCGCTGCCGCGCCACGCGGCCGGCGGATCCTGCATCGCACCGGGGCGGCAGATGCGCTGGGCGCCGGCGGCTCTGGCCCGTGCCGCGAGCCGGGAGCGCTCGGGCTCGGCGGCGTCGAGGCCGACGCATTCGAGATGGCCGCCGAGCGAGCGCAGGCAGGCCTCGAGCTCGTCCTCGTCGGCCACCGCGACGACGCGGAGGAAGCGCCCGAGGGCTGTAGGCCGCAGTTCGGCACGGGTTTCGAGGGCGACCGCCCAGGGCCGGGAGCCGGCACCGTGCAGGGCGCGAAGTCGGCCGGAGAGCAGCTCGGCTTCGGCGGTGTTGACGGTCTCTCGCCAGCGCGCGGCCGCGTCGGGCTCGAGTCGCCGCCGCGGCCAGCACTCCTCGCGCTCGGCCAGTGCTTTTGCGAGCGCGGCCGCGAGGCCTGCGGCATCGGTCGGCGCCAGCACCAGCACCCACTGCGGCGAGAGGCAGCCCTCCTGATCGAGCAGGGCAGTGTCGGTGGCGATCGCGTGGGCGAGATCGCCGGCTGAGCGTCCGCCGGCGGCGACGACCACGGCACTGGCGCGCGGACCGTGGCCGCGCACGCGCGAACCAAAGCGTGCTTCGAGGGCCGCGAGCGTAGCTGCTGTGCCGTAGGCGACGATGCGATCGACCGAGCCGAGCACGAGCGCCTCGACCTCGCCCGAGCCGCCCTGCCACGGCAGCACGGCGATCGCGGCACCGAGACGGGGCTCGACCACAGCGGCGCTCGCGGCGAGGCGCCGCGCGAAATCGCTCCGGTCACGCGCCGGTTTGAGAATGGCGGTCGCGCCGAGCGCCAGCGCCGAAAACAGCGCACCGACCGCCAGCGCGGGGGTATTGACGGCCAGCACGAGTGCCACGCTGCGCGGGGCGAGCGCCCCGGGCTGCAAATGCTCGGCCTCGGCGAGGAGCGCCCGCAACGCCGGCCCGGACCAGGCCGTGAAGGTGCGCCGCAGGTGGAGGTCGAGCATCTCCGGGGCGAGCCCCGACTCGCTGGTGAGTCCCGCCACCGCAGCCGTGCGCAGGGCCTCGTCCTCGAGCCAGCACGCGCGGAGGCTCGCGAGTGCGTCGAGGCGGGCCTCGCGGTCGAGTTGGCGCAGCTCGGCGCCGGCCGTGGCGAGGGTGCGGAGCGTGGCCCGCACGGCCTCGGCGTCGCCTTGGATCTGGTCTGGCCTCATGGTCGAGCCCGATTTCCCGCGCGCTGCTGCGCGGCCTGAGTCGCCATCAGGGTTGCGCCGCACGGATCAAATCCGCCATGGCGAGGGCGCAGCCGCGCGGCTCGGCGCCGGGCGTGCGCCCGCGCAGCACGAGCCGGCGGCCCGTCAGCACGCCTTGGTCCTCGGTCAGGACGGCCATCGTCGAGCCCAGATTCGCGAGGTCGAAATGGGCGAGGATTCCGGGCGTGCCGTCCGGCACGGGTTCGAGGCTCCGGGGATCGAGGGCTACCGTCGCGAGCCAGGCCGGAGGGGCTTTGCGGCGGGCCGTGTTGTGGCCCTCGTGACGTTCCCGCATCACGTCGTCGTAGTACTGCGAGCAGAGTTCGGTCATGCCATATTCGTTGATGCACTGGTAGCCGGCGATGCCCAACCGATGCCAGCAGGCCGAGAGGAAGCCCGCGTCGGAGAGCGTGCGCCCCCCCTTGGGCCCGCCGGTATCGACGAGGCGTGTATCGGCGGGCAGGGTGAGGCTGCGCCCGTGCTGCGCGAGGTGATCGAGCAAGGCGGTGAAGGTGGCCCGCACGCCGAAGAGGAGCAGGGGTCGGCCGTCGCGCCCGGCCGCCGCGATGGCCGTGGCCGCCGCCTCGGGATCGAAGCCGGCTGCCTCGATCAGCCATGTGCCGTCGCCGTCGCAGAGGTCGGTGCGGATCCATTCGACCATCTGCACGAGCGAGGAGTCGGGCAGCAGGGCAGGGCCGCCAAGCAGGGCGAGCAGCCGGGGCCGGATTCCATCGGCCAGCACCATGCGCTCGAAGTGGGCGATCGCCCCGCTGCGGTAGAGCGCGAGCCGGGGCACCAGATGTCGGCCACGCCGCTCCTGCCCGCGCGTCGTGCCGCTGGTGACGAAGATCCGCTCGGGCGGCGCGCAGGCGAGATCGAGTTCCTTGAAGGCTGCGGTCGGCACCGCCGGTATCCGCCGCCAGTCGTCGATCGTGTCCGGGCTCGTACCTCGTCGATCACAAAAATATCGATACGCCGCGAGCGACCGGTACTGGAAATCGAAGATCTCGAGCGCGAGCGCGCCGAAGCCGCTGTCCTCGGGTGGGGTGTCGAGGGGGATCGAGCGATGGTCACGCTGGAAGGCGAGCACGCGCTCGACGAGATCTTCGAAGGGTCGCGACACGGCGGTGGGCCCCGGGGCGGGTGCTCGCCCGGATAGCGCGACCGTCCCGACGGCGAAAGCCGCCGCACGTCGCGACGCAGGCGGCCGCTTCGCTCCGGTGGTAGACGCGGGCCCGGTGCGGCTCTCGTCAGAGGATGGGTGCTCAGCCGGCGGCGTCCGGCATCGCTGGCTGGAACTCGAACTCGACGGTCACGAACGGGTCGAGCTCCGCGTCGACCCGCGCTTTCTCGATCCGGGACCGATCTTCGCCGGCCCGCTGATCGATCCCGAGGCTACGGCCCGGCGCTTCGGCGGCACGCCCGGGCGCCGTGCCGCGGACTGGCTCGGGGATCCACCGGTCGCCCCGGGGGCGATTGTGTTCTGCCCCACCAATTTTGGCTGGCAGCGCCAGGCCTGGCTGCGCTGGCGGGGGGCCTTCTTGACCGTGCCGGGCGACACCGCGGGGACCGGGCCGCGGGCGTGGCTGGTGCGGCATCGTCAGGGCTGGAGTGCTCTCGATGTATCGGGGGAGGTCCGCGATCCGGAGGTCGCGTGGACACAGGCCGCTCGGGAGGCTGGCATCGATCCCGACGGGATCGAGCTTGGTCTCGAAATGCCGGCCCTGGTGAGGGCGGGTTCTGCGGTAGCCCTCGAATCCCTGGCGGGACATCCGCGTCTGCTTGGCGATCCCCGTAATGTCATTGATTTCAGTGGTGCCGAGATCCGTGGCTTCGAGCGCCCGCCGGCCTACTGGGGCGCTCTGCGACGCCTCCTGCCGCGCGACGCCTCGACTCTGGGAGCGCTGATCCGGGGCGAACCCAGTGATTGGCGGGTGGGCGATCTGCCGCTTGACACTCTCGCGGCCGCGGTCGCGCACGTGCACGCCCACGCGCCCGAGATCCTGCGCGCCGAGATCGTCGACGGCGCGGCGCGTCTCACGCCGCGCGGGTCCTTGCCGCCGGCACGTCTGCCGCTGATCGGGTTTGGTTTGCGCCCCGATCGAGGGCTCGTCGTCGTCGCCGTCTCGGGCCGGCGACCGGAGGTTCCCGGGATGACGCTGGGGGAGCTGGCGGACCTGCTGGTCCGGCGCGGCGCCGATACCGGCTGGCTCGGCAGTGCGGGCGGCGACGTGGCGGTGGTGCGGCGCACGGTGGCGGGCGTCGAGTTCCCCGGCCGGACCGCGTGCCAGACCGCCGCGGGAAACGAGCCGGCCACGAGCCGCGAAGTTCCGGCCGTGCTCGTGGTGAGTCCGCGGCGATAGGGCTCACGCCGCGCAGTCCGCACTCTTGCCGTCCCGGGCACGTCGCGCGGCACGGCAGGGCCGTCGCAGTCAGGGCGTATCGCCTGCAGCAGCGCGTCCCGGATCGTGCCGCGATCGAGGGAGAGCCCGCGTCGCGCGGCCGGCAGCAGCGCGTCCCGGATCGTGCCGCGATCGAGGGAGAGCCCGCGTTGCGCGGCCGGCAGCAGCGGGTCGCGGATCGTGCCGCGATCGAGGGAGAGCCCGCGTCGCGCGGCCGGCAGCAGCGGGTCGCGGATCGTGTCGTGGTCGAGGGAGAGCCCGCGTCGCGCGGTCTGCAGGCGTGGGTCGCAGATCGTGTCGGGGGACGAGAGCGTCCCTAGAGATAGGGCACGAAGCGGCGGACGGTCTGCAGCAGCGCGTCGGCGTCGGGATGGTCCTCGAGCAGACGCGCGAGTTGGCCGTACTGGATGCGGGCCCGCGTGCGGTCGTGCTCCTCCAGCGGCAGGACGAGATGGCGCGCCAGTTCCTTCAGGATGGCCTGCGTGTCGAGTTTGATCTCGACGGGGATTTCGTCATCGGTCCCGATGACGAGCTTGAGCTGGCCGAGCAGACGACCGACGTACCAGGAGTCGGGCTGCTCGCTCACGTCTCCTCCGGCTCTCCGGCGAGCTGACGTTTCCAGTCGAGCATGCGTGCCTTGGCGCCCGCTGCTTCGGCCTCGGGAATCAGGCCCTTGCGCTGGTAGAACGTCGAGAGGCTGGTGTGGGCCAGCACATCACCCGGGCTGAGTTCGCAGAGCCGCTTGCCCCATTCGATCGCCTCGTCAAGGCGATCACAATCCGCCAACACCATCGCCAGTGCATGAACCGCATCGCTGTAGTCAGGGTCGATCGCCAGCGCTTCGTGGTAGCGGCCGATCGCTTCCTCGAACCGGCCTTCGAAGGCAAGGTCGAGGCCCTCGTCGTAGAGCGCTTCCTTGTCCGCCACGTTTGCCGCCTAACCGAGGCCCCCGGCGCGAAGCAAGGGGCCCCTGCCTTGTCGCCGCTCGGCCTGCGGTGTTCCCACGCCGGGTGTCACGGCCTCATCCCGCCGGTCCCGGTCGCCGACGCAGATGGCGCCAGAGCAGGGCCGGAGCCTCGCGCAGCAGGCGGTTGCGCCCGGAGTAGCACTTCTCGGCGACCCACTCGCCCCCTTCCCAGGCATCAAACGAAGATTCTTCTCCGAGGCAGAACTCGACCACCCGCTCGCCGATCGGGTCGCCCGTCGCCACCGCGCGCACGCTCGTTCCCGAATCGACCAGAACGCCGCGGGCGAAGCGCGGCAGCCGCAGAGCCTTGCGCAGCTTGTCGATTTTCGTCGCGGGCGAGGCCGGTTCGACCAGTGCGACGTAGGCCCACTCGCCGGGATTGGGGTTGGCCGCCGCGAGGAAAGCGAGATTGGTTCCGGTGAGCGCCGTGCGGGCCCGGTCCTCATCGATTCCACGGCCGACGGCGAAAATACTCTGGCCGAGCACGCACTCGCTGCCTTCGCTCGGCCGCGGGCCCTGCTTGCGGCCGCCGATCGCACCGCTGTCGACCCACCAGTTGCGGTCTTCGCCGGAATCCGGCGCGGGCGCCGCTTCCGAGTCCACCGTCGTCCCGGTTGTGTTCGTCTCCTCGGTCGTCAAGCGGGCCTCCCCGGGATGCGTTGCCGCAGCCCTGGCGCGAGCCTCGCTCAAGGCGGGCGTGGCTTCAAGCCGGCCCGTCCAGCGGCGGAGGTTCCGTCGAAGCGGGAGGTGTGGCCTGACGTCGGGGAGGTGGTTCCGGGCCGGAGCGCAGCACGGCCCACGGGCCGAACTCGGCCAAGACGCGCTGGGGTTCTGCCCCCACTTCGACCGTGCGTGGCAGCGGTCGGCGCAGGGCTTCGGGGTCCTGGGTCAGCGAGCGACGTGGGAGCACGGCGTAGATGGTCTTGTCTGCCACGGCTACCGGAGACCCGGTGGCCCCGAGGGCCGGGAGCGGGCGCCGGGCGTACCAGTGGACCCGGTCGCGGGCGCCGGGGGCGACGCGCAGCTCGCTCGTCGAGAGTAGATTCCTTCGCACGAAGCGCGCGGCCTCGCGTACCGCCCAGCGGTCGAGGTCGGCCCGTCGTCCGAGGTCGAGACGAGGTGCCAAGTTGAGCAGCACGATGCCGAGCGCGGTGACTACGGTGATGGGTCGCAGCGAACTCCGTCGCGCGCGCATGAGCGACCAGGACAGAATCACACCCGCCACCAGGCAGAGCGCCAGCACCAGCGGCACGATCGAGCCGCCGAGCAGGGTGACGGGAACAGCGAGAGCGAGCCACGCGCCGAGGAAACGGGGCGAGCCGCGCGAGAGCCAGTCCGGGGGCCGGACGCGCACGCCCAGGGCCAGGGCCGGGAGCAGGACGACCAGCACGAGTGCCGTCGCCACGATTTGGTCGGGGAGGAGGCCGCTCGGCGTGGTGTGCATGAGCCAGGCGAGTTCGAGGGGAGTGCCGGGTGCGACGATCAGCACGGCCAGCACTTCGAGCCCGAGCCAGAGACCGACGGACCAGGCGACCAGTGGGAGAAAACTGCGCGCGTTGAAGCCGCGCAGCTTCCAGAGCCAAGCGCCGGCCATGGCGACCAGCCAGAGGCCCGAGGGCCCGGCCAGCGCGGCCGTGACGCCGGTCGCGACGGCGGCGTGCCAGCGCGAGCGTTTGGTCGTGCCGAAGCTGCGGATCGCGGCGAGTGCGGCGAGGGTGGCCAGAGCTTCGAGCGGAGCGACCCCGAGATCGCCGCCCAGGATCGAGCGCCCCGCCGCGGTCGCCGGCAGCACGAGTGCGGCGAAAACACCGGCGCGGTTCGAGAAGAGGCGATTGCCGAGCCGGATCAGGGCCGCGAGGGCCAGAGCTCCGGCAAGGATGCCGACGATGCGGAGCGAGAACTCATCCTGGCGGCCCGCGGCAACCAGTGCTGCGCCGTACGCAGCCGCGACCGGAGAAGCGTGCTCGACCGCGGGCCCGAGCGCGATCGCGGCCTCGCGTTCGTTGAGGGGACTTCGCACTGGTGCCAGTGCGAGCACCATCGCCGTGCCGACGAGGGGAACCAGCGCGCTCGAGAGCGTGAGCCGCAGCGGCGGCGGCCGCCCTACGTGTGTCGGTTCGAGTTGGTGGGCCACGACGCGCCTCTTCGTAGTCGATTTCCGGCGGTAGTTCGATCCACTCGGGCCGCCACGGATCGCCTCGGCCAGGGCACGCGGCCGTGCCGTTCGCGTGAGATGAACAGGCTGTCGTTGGACGTGTCGCGGGTCGTCTGGGCTGTGGGGCACGCGGCCGTGCCGCTCGCGTGAGATGAACAGGCTGTCGTTGGGAGTGTCGCCGGTCGCCTCGGCTAGGGCACGAGGCCGTGCAGCCGGGCGAATGGATCCCAGCCGGGATCCCGGTGCCAGTCATATTCTGTGTTTACGCGCAGGGCCTCGGCTCGCTCCTCGCCGAAGAACTCCGCGACGATGGCGAGCGCCATGTCGATCCCGGCCGAGACTCCCGACGAGGTGGCGAAGCTCCGGTCGCGCACCCAGCGCGCCTCGCGGACCCATTCGACCTGCTCGCCTTGCTGCGCGACCCAGTTGAACGCCCGCTTGTTGGTGGTGGCGCGATGGCCGTCGAGGAGACCGGTGCGAGCGACCAGCGCCGTGCCGGTGCAGACGGTCATCACCAGCTCGGCCGCCGCAGCGCGCTCGCTGAGCCAGCCGATGAGCCGTGGATCGTCGATGGCCTGACGTGTCCCGAAGCCGCCGGGGACGAGCAGCCAGGCCGCCTGGCCGGCGCTCTCCAGAATTGTGTCGACAGCGACGCGCGGCCCCTGAAAACTGGCAATGACTGGAGCGTTGGCGGCGACGAGTTCGAGCCGGAGTTCCGGGCCGAGAGAGCCCAGGATCTCGAGCGGCCCGAAGACGTCGAGCAACTCGAAGCCCTCGAAGAGGACGACCTGAAGCGTTCGCGTGGTGGTGGGCACGGGCTTTTCCCTCCTTGGCCTCCGGCGGGCGTCGGGTGTCTCGGCGCCGGACCCGGAGACGTCGTGCGTACCGGACAGGAGAGGGCGGCGCTCCGCTACCGGCCGCTCGCGTCCCCTCCGGTGCGCACGCGGCTGCCGCAGCGACCTGCGCGCGGGCAGTGGCCGCTCGCGTCCCCTCCGGTGTGGACGCGGCTGCCGCAGCGACCTGCGCGCGGGCAGTGGCCGCTCGCGTCCCCTCCGGTGCGGACGCGGCTGCCGTAGCCACACCTGCGCGCGGGCAGCGGCGGGTCGCCTCCCCGGCCCGGATTAAGGCCGCAGCCCCGATCCGCCGATGATGCAGGCGTCGCCGAGCGCGCCGAGCCCCGCCGGAGTGGGTCGCGCCGGCGGGGAGAAGGGCGGCGCGATGCACAGGCAGACGGCCGAGGGGTGGGCCGGCCACCGGGCGCTCGCTGGAGCGGACCCGGACGCCGGTTTGCGTCCGCTGGCCGCCGTTCTGGGCGAGGATGGCCCCTGCGCCCCAGCTCTCGCCGTGCGCTTTGCGCTGAACGTGGCAGCACTCGTCCGCGCGGCCCGAGCCGAACGCGGCGAGGACGTCAGCGTCGATCCCCGCGACGTGCTGCTCGGTGCCGACGGCCGAGTCTTGGTGCGTGAGTTCGAGCCCGCGGCAGCCGAGCGTGAGTCTTCCTCGTTGACGCGGCTCGGCGGCGTCGAGCGGGTGTTCTTCTCGCTCGTCTGCGGCCGGCTGGTGACGAGCCGGAGCGATGCGCGCGACCTTCGCCACCGGCTGCCCGCCGACGCACCGGCGGCGTTGCGGCAACTCCTCGATGCTTGCCTCGGGATCGGTGCCGAACCTGCTCCGGGCACGCTGGACGAACTCATCGTGGGGCTTTCGACAGTCGAGGCGGCGGTCAGTCCCGGCGCGCATCCCGATCGTCGCGCGGTCGACGAATTGCGTCTCCGGGTCGAGCACACCGCGTCCGCCCTGCGCCGTGCACTCGATCTGGCGACGCGCTTCGGTGTCGATGCGGCGGCACTACCCGACCGCGACACGCTGGCCGCGACCCTGTTTCCCGCCGGGATCGTCGATGCCGGCCGCGAACCGGCCATAGCAAGGCGTGCTCTCGAGGCGGTGGCGGGTCGGCTCGATGACACCATGGGCACGCTTGACCGTGTGCTGCGCGAGAATCTGGGCCGGCAATTCAGCGCAGTCGTCGACCTGGCCCGGCGACTGCGGGCGTCGCCCGACGGCCTGCTCGAGCGGCACGAGGCGGCCGCACTCGACGATGGCGAGCGGGCGACGCGACAAGGGGTCGCGACGGCGCCGCCGGCCGATGCTGCAGAAACCGTGCGCGACTTCGAGCTCGCGTTGGAGTCCCTTCGCGCCGTTCTCGAGGGCCGTATGCGCGAGCGACTCGCCGCGTCGCTGGCCCGCGTCGCGACGTTGATCGACGCGATCGAGCAAACACCGGATGGGGGCGAGATCGCGGCAGAGCTGGAGCCGGCCCGGCTGCGTGCGGCCTGCGAGGAGCAGATCGCCGCCGCGGACTTCGCCGCCGCCAGCGCGGTCCTCGCGCACGCGCTGGCTCGGCTCGAGGACCGCGCCGGCATGGTGGGGAGGGGCCCTGCGGGCTCTCGCGTCGGCCTTGCCCGCAATCGGAGCACGTCGGAACGGCACGAGGCCGGGAGTGCCGCGTCGGTCACCGATCCCGCGTTGCCTGCGGGGCAGCAGAGTGAACTGCGGGAGTTGCTTGAACGTCTACCGCCGCGCCCCGGAGCGCCGAGTCCTGAGGCGGTGCTGCGCGAGGAGGGCGAGCGCCTGCTCGCCGGCATTGATGTCGCCCGCGCCCGCCGGATGGCGCCGGAGGTGGTCGAGCAGCTCGTCGCTGCAGGTCGCGCGGCCCAGGCGGCCCGTGCCGCCGGTGACGAGCCGGCCCTGCTGGCCGAACTGGTGCGCACGGTCGATATTTTGGGTTGCCTCGCGCGGGCTCTCGGGCAGGGCGCGACCCCTGGGCCGGATGCTCTCGCCGCACGATCGAGCGAAGCCGCCGCTGCGACCGATGCGCCGAGCTTGCTTGGACCTGACGTGAATCTCGCGCGGTCCGGCGCCGCACGGGCCGTGCTCGTCGGCGAGGCCAGCGCCGCAGCCGCGGAATCGGCTCCGCTTGCGGGAGCGGTCCGTGTCTCGTCTGCCGCCGCCCGAGGTGCGTATTCGCCCGCACGGTCGGACGCGCAGACGGGAGGGGGCAGTGGGGGGCTGTTGGATCTTTGGATAGACGACGCACGGGCGGCCGCCGGCACGGCACCCCCTTTCGATGATCCGCGGGATCAGATGCAAGGGCGACCCCGTGGCCGCGAGCCGGGGATCGCCGTGATGGTATTCGTGGCCGCCGTGGCGACACTGGTTCTGGGTGGCGTGTTGCCGCTGCGCCGGACGGTCATGCTCCACGCCGGCCGTACCGCGCCGCTCCTCGTGCCCTCGCCCCGGATTTTGGCGGCGTGGCCGCCCGCGGAGCGACTGCTCGGACCGGGCGATCGGTCGTGGATCTTCACGCTCGTACTCGATGGTCCGCCCGACCCGGTCCTCGGTCCGCACTGGTCGATCGACGGCCGGTCGCTCGCGACGCACGGGGCCTCGCTGGTCATGCCACCACACGACCCGCGCCGGCCGCGTCAGCCCTTCGTGCTCGCGGCGCGGATCGGCAGCGGCTTCGAACCGGGACGCCTGCGGATCTGGCGGGTCGAGCCGACTCTCGCGCGGACCGCGGCCCCCGCCGCTCAGAGTCGGTGAAGGAATCGCGTCAGCGCCGAGATCCGCATCATCCCCGACCGCGCTCGAGCCGGGGGGCAAGAGCAAAATTAAAGCGCGCTCAGGCGACGATGCCGTCTTCCAGCGTGAAGCCCGCGTCCTCGACCATGCGACGTGCGCTGGCCACCGCCTGACCCGAGGTGGTCAGGTAGCCGTCGACGAAGATCGAGTTGGCCGGCAGCAGAGCGCGCGCCTGCGCGTCGCCGAGCGTGTGCTCGCGGCCGCCGGCGGCCCGGATGTCGGCGTCGGGGTTCAGGAAGCGCATCAGGCAGAGCGCCCGCAGCGCACGGCCGGCATCGACCCGCTCCCGCTCGGCAAAGGGTGTGCCCTCGATCGGGATCAGGAAATTGACGGGCAGGGAATCGACGCCGAGCGCGGCCAGCGCGAAGCCCAGATCGACCACGTCGTCGTCGGTCTCGCCCATGCCGACGATGCCGCCACAGCAAACGGCGAGCCCTGCCGCCTGTGCCGCGTGCACCGTCGCCACCCGATCGGCCCAGGTGTGGGTGGAACAAATCTCCGGGTGGAAGCGCTCGCTCGTGTTCAGATTGTGATTTACCCAGCCGACACCCGCCTCGTGAAGGCGTTCGGCCCTGGGCCGATCGAGCAGGCCGAGCGAGACGCAGATCTCGAGTTCGGGATATTTTTCCTTGATCGCGCGCGTGGCGGCGCAGATCCGGTCGATGTCGCGGTCGGCGGCACCGCGGCCGCTGGTGACCATGCAGTAGCGCCGGGCGCCGCGCTCGACGGCGGCGTCGGCTGCGGCGCGCAACACCCCCTCTTCGAGCAGGGTGTAGGTGTCGATCGGAGCGGTGGAGACCCTGGACTGCGAGCAGTAGCCGCAGTCCTCGGGGCAGAGGCCCGAGCGCGCGTTCTTCAGGACACAGAGCTTGACCCGCCGGCCCCAGCGGCGCTCGCGGATGCGGAGAGCCTCCTCGAGCAGGGCGTCGAGTTCGTCGTCGGGGCAGGCGAGGATCGCCTGGGCCTCGGCGCGCGCGAGCACCTCCCCCCCGAGAACGCGCTCCGCCAGCTCGTGCCAGCGTGTGGTCGGGAGCGAGTCGGCGTGTGCCATCGAGCCGGCCGGTACCAGAGGGGGGGGCATTCTGGAAGCCGTGGCTGGCCGCGTCATCGCGTGTCCGTGCCCGCCGGTCCAGGTTCATTCCCCGCAGACTGCGGTCGTCTTGACCGAACCCGAGCGCGGGGGCTGGTCGCGTCGCGGACCCACGGCATCGGTGTGGGGCGCCGCGAGTGGCGTCAATCGTCCGCGCTTGGCGTTGCGAGCGTTGTGCGGGCGGCGCGGCGCAGGCTTGGGTCGGCGGCGTTCATGGCGCGCCGCAGGGCCGCTCGGGCTGCCTGCGAGGGGGGCCCGAGGCGCCCGAGAGTGGCCGCGGTCGCGCGCCGCACGCCCTCATCCGGATCGTTGTCGAGGAGGGGGAGCACGATCGGGGCGTCGCCCGGATCGGCCGCTCGTCCGAGGATCGCCAGCGCCGCGAGACGGACCCCGGCATCGGCGTCGGCGATCGCGGCGCGGGCCAGCGGCCGGGCCCGCGCCGCGTCGAGGTCGCGCAGACAGTACAAGGCCATGCGTCTCAGGACGGTCGTGCCCGTGCCCGCCGCTTCACCGAGCGCCACCGCGACCTCGGCGTGGTGGCGTGCCAGCGTGCAGGCGAGGCGTGCCGCCGCCCAACGCTGATCGCCATCGGGGAGTGACATGGCTTCCCGCACCGCGGGCCAGAGCAGCGCCGGCGGCTCGTCAAGTTGCCCAAGGGTCCAGGCCGCGCCCCAACGCAGGCGCCCGTCGTCGGACCGTGTCGCGTCGGTGAGACGCGACGCGAGTGCGGGGGAACTGCGAGCCAGCCCGACGACGGCGCCCGCAGCGCGACGCTGCCAGGTGCGATGCGGATGCGCGAGGCGCGCCACGACCGCTTCGCGCAGAGGCCCGGATTGTTCCAGGATTTGCCGGACCGTCAAGGTGGGGAGATGACCGAGCCGATCGAGTGCGTTCTGGGCGACGTGATCGTCGTCGCGCAGGGCGGTGACGAGATCGTCGACGGCTGGGATCGGCGACTCCACCGCTCATCCGCGAGGCGTGCCGCGCCGACAGGGGGAGCCCCGAGCACGGGGTCCTGCCGGTCGTCGGCGCTGGTCAGGCCAGTACCTTCGGATCGTAGTAGAAGCGCTCGCGGTTGATCTTGCCCGCACGGATCTCGTGCAGGGCCAGTTCGCGCAGCACGACCTTGCGGCCCTTGGAGCGCAGGCTGATCTCCCAGTCAATCACGATCGTCTGGCCATCGCACCAGAGACCGGCCGGGTGGTAGATCGCCTCGGGATGAGCCTTCATCCAGGCCCGGAGCTTGTCCTCGACGTTGGCGATGCCCCGGTAGATCTGGCCTGAGCCGACCTCTTCCGATTCGACCCCCTCCGCATAGAGATCGAGCAGTCGATCGATGTCACTCATGCAGGTTGCCGCCACGATGGCGCGCGCGATCTTGCGCAAATCGGCGTGCGTGGGCGGCACCTGAGGGGTGACCTTGCGAGTCGCGATCTTCTTTTCGGCTACCTTCTTTGTTGCCATTATTAATTCCTTTCGTGAGCGATTGTGCCTGTCAATATTATGTCGTGGCAGGCTCTGCTCGAAGCTCCTATCGGCAACCCGGTGGAAGCGCAAGCCGGGTTGCGCGCCGCGCCGTCGATTGATTGCATCCCCGCGGCCGACCCGCTCCCGGATCGGTTGGATGCGCTTCAGCAAAACTTTCGGGGAGAGCGACCATGGGCGAACGAGTAGGGACGGCAAGCGAGGGCTGGCCCGTCCTGCATCTGTTCTACAGAATTGACCGGGACCGCTGGCGTGCCCGGACCGCCGACGAACGGACGCAGGGGGTAACGGAGTTCGCCGGCCTGCTGGCCGAGTCCGCTGCCGAAGAGGGTTTGCAGCTCGTTCCCGTCGCGGTGCTCGGCAAGGCCGATATCGGGCTCGTCGCCGTTCACGCGGATCTGGCTCGTCTGCAGCGGCTCGAGAAGCAGTTCGCCGCCACTGCCCTCGGGGCTTGTCTCGAAACGGTGTATTCCTACCTCTCGATCAGCGAGGTCAGCGAATACATGTCGACCACGGGCGACCACGCCCGCCGCCTGATCGACGAAGAGGGACTCGCCCCCGATTCGCCCGAGTTTCAGCAAAAGACGCTGGCCGCGGCGCGGCAGATGGCTGCGTATGCCGAGGCGCGCGTTCATCCGCGTCTGCCTGGTGCGGACTACCCTGTATTTTGCTTTTACCCAATGAGCAAGGCGCGCGAGGGCGCGGCGAACTGGTATCGACTGCCTTTCGTCGAGCGCAAACGCCTCATGGGTTCTCACGCGGAGGCGGGCCGTCGCTTTGCGGGCCGGGTGGCGCAGCTCATCACCAGCTCGACCGGGATCGACGACTGGGAGTGGGGCGTGACGCTCTTCTGCCGGGATCTGAAGGCGGTGCGCGATGTCGTCTATGAGATGCGCTTCGACGAGGGGAGTGCTGTGTTTGGCCTCTTCGGTGGCTTCTGGGTCGGGTTGCGCTTTGCCCCCGACGGGTTGCGTGACGCTCTGGCGCTCTGACCGTGGGGGTGAAGCATCCAACCCTGGCGGATCGGGAGGCCGATCCAGAGACCGGGCCGAAATCGGTGAAGCTTTACGCTGACGGATCGTGCCACGGCAATCCCGGTCCCGGTGGATGGGGAGTGATTCTCGAGTGGGAGGGACCGGCACGCGAATTGAGCGGTGCCGATCCCGCGACCACCAACAATCGCATGGAACTCCGGGCGGTGATCGAGGGTCTCCGCGCGCTGCGCGAGGCCTGTCGAGTCGAGGTAGTGACGGACTCGCGCTACGTCGTCGATGGGATGCGCTCGTGGCTTGCGGGCTGGAAGCGCAACGGTTGGCGGACGGCGGACCGCCAGCCGGTGCGCAACGTCGAACTCTGGCAGGAACTCGACGCCGAGGCGTCTCGTCACGAAGTGCGCTGGACCTGGGTCCGCGGCCATTCCGGCCACCTGCAGAACGAGCGTGCTGACCAGCTCGCGAACGCCGCAATCCAACGTTTCGAGCGAGATTGACGTCGCCGGCCCGACCCGGCTCAGAGGCGGAGCAGGCGCAGGCCGAAGAATACCTGCAGCGCGGCAAGCAGGAGGGCCAGTAGGCCGAGCGCCGGGTGCAGCCTGCGGGCGAGGGGTTCGACCGCCACCCGCCGCGACAGCAGCGCGCCGGCCCCGAGCACGCAGACCAGCGCCAAGCCGATCCGGAAATGGATGCTGTCCGCGACCGCGAGATCAGGCCGGAGCCAGAGGGTCGAGGCGAGGCCCGAGACGAAAACCGCCAGTATCAGCCCGGCGGCCAGGGGGGCGCGTCGCGTGTGAACGGCACGCAGCGGGGCGCCGCCGCGTTCGCGCGAGCGCAGACCGAGCGTTGCCGCGTGGGCGAGAAATGCCGTGGCGAGCAAGGCCAGGAATGGATGAAGCCAGGAGAGCGGGCTCGGCGCTCCGGGGGGGGTCATCGGCAGACCCCGGCTCGAGGCGGATCATCGTGCGGCAGCAGGGGCTCTCTCCCCGACCCGCGTGGCATCATCGGTGGCCCCCGGTTGGATGCGGGTGTTGCAGCTCTGGCCGGTCCGCGGCCGGAGGGGTCTTCACCGCGCTCCCGAGAGGATGCGAAGCATGGTGCGGCTGTCGCGGCGAAATTGGTAATCGACGGGCATGATCTCGGCTCGGTGACCGCGGGCACCCAACGCGGCGACCACCGGTTCGACATGCGGCGAGGGAACTCCGCTCAGCGCCTGCAGCGGATAGATCCGCACTTCGCCGGCCACGCGGCACATCTCCTCCAGGTCGGTCAGGTGCTCGTCGGCGGAGAGCTGTTCGCTGTAGAGGAAGAGGTAGTGCGAACAGAGGATCAGATCGAAGCTCCGGTCGGGGAACGGCAGCTCCGGCAGGGCCGCCGGCACATAGCGGCCGGCATGGAGACCCTCGGGAAAGTCCGCGAGGAAGGTCTGCATGGCGGCGCGGCGGATCTCGCCGAGGTGTTCGATCGAGCGGATGTTCTGCCAGACAAAGGTATCGCGGTTGCGGTGGGCCTGCGTCATCACCTTGTCGAAAGTGGTGTCGATCCGGGCGGCGAGTTCGTCGGGCGAGGCATCGTAGAGCGGGTCGAGGGACACCACGCGATGGCCGCGCCCGTGCATTTCGGCGTTGAAGCTGGCCGGGCCGTCGGCGCAGCCGAGGATGCGTCGCTCGAGGTCGGCCGGGGCCAGCGCGAACATCGCGACGTACTCCTCGAAGTTGCGACCCCAGGGGACGACCTCGTCAAGCACGAAGGCCATGGCTAGTCCACCTCGTCGCCGAACCGCGTCGCGGGCGACCCGGGAACGACCTCAGCGAGCACGAAGGCCATCACCGGGGCGTAGCCCCGTGCGGGCGTCTCGCCCACCGCCACGTGCCTTGTCGTCGGGCACCAAGGCCATCACCGGGACTCCGGCCCGTGCGGGCGTCTCGTCCCCCGCCACGTGCTGCGTTCGTCCGTAATCAAAATCATCGCCACGGCTCCACTCTCACGCCGGGGCGACGGGCCGGCCGCGGCCCCACGCGCCCGCGTCCGGGTCGCGCAGCAACTCGCCGAGGCCACCGGGATGGTAGATCTCGAGTTCGACAGGGAGTTCAGCTCCGGCGAGCGCGCTTTCGGGTCGCTCCATCCGGCCGAGCACCGCGAGGGCTGTGGCGGCGTCGAACTCGAAACGTTCGCGGGTGTGATGGCCCGCGCCCGAACGGGGATGCAGCGCCCGGTCCAGCGCCAGCACGCGGCGGGCCCGGGGCAGGAGGTCCTGGGCGTCGTGCTCGGCGAGCCAGCTCTCGAGCACGCGCTCGATTTGCTGGTAACTGCGGTCGGGCTGGCGCAGGAACCCGAGATAGAGCTCGGAGCGGCGTTCGTAGATCGCGATACGATCTCGCCGGTGGTCGAGGCCGAGTTCGTCAGCGAACTCCTCGATGAGCGCGCGCAACATGCGCCGCAACAAGGGCCCCACTGCGACGCGGCCCTCCAGCGCCAGGAATTGCGCCAGCAGTGGCGCGAGCTGGCCGCGTGCGAGCACGATGTAGGCGGTGATCAGCAGGTAGCCTTCTTCACCCTCGTCGCGACCGAAGGTGTGGCAGCCCACGACGTATTCGCCGCGCGCCTTTCCGTAGCCCGCGACCGGCACGGTCTCGAGACGAAGTTCGTCCCGTCGCTCGTGAAATTCGGTGCCCGGCAGGAGGGTGTATCCGAAAATATTGATGTTGGGGAAGATGCGCAGGAGGTGGTCGAGGTTCGCCTCGAACTCGCCGAGCGTGTCGCCCGGCAGGCCCCAGATCAGCTCCGCGGCAACCGGGATTCCTTCTGCGGCGAGCCGCCGCACCACCGGTTCGTAATCGTTGGCGCGCATGTTGCGGCGGTGGGCCAGATCCAGGGCGAGCGGTGTCAGTGTCTGGAGCGCAAGATGGTAGTGCGAGAGCAGGCCCGCCGCGTGCAGTTCGCGCACGACTTCGTGCACGCGGGCGTTATGGTTCTTCGACCACGAGGTTGCAAACGAGCGCGGCAGACCGGTCGAGCGGTGTAGATCGATCACGATTCTAGCCTTGTCCAGGTCTTCGCGCAGCGCGCCGAAGTTCGAATCGCACAACCAGAAATCCTGAATGCCGCCGGCGGCCAGTTGCTCGAAATCGCGGCGGATACGCTCGAGCGGAAACTGCAGCATCCGGGTGCCGATCGCTCCCGTCCCCCACTCGCAGAAGGCACAGCGATAGGGGCAGCCGCGGCTGGTCTCGTAAGCCACCTGAGCGTAGAGCGGCTGCCCGGAGGGATCGCGTAGCGGCACCACCTCGAGCGCCGAGGGCAGGGTGCCGAGGTCGGTGATGCGCGCGCGCGGTGCGGTCCGGATCAAGTTGCCCCGAGCGTCGAGGAAAACGAGGCCCGGCACCGTGGCCCAGGCGCTCGCGTCGCGGTCGAGGAGTTCGGTCAGCGTTTCCTCGCCCTCGCCGAGAACGACCACGTCCACCGGCTCGACGCCGACGTAATCCTCGGGGCGTTGCACGTGCGGGCCACCGGCGACGATCAGGATGCCCGGAGCATCCGTGCGCACTCGCGCCGCGACCTGGAGAAATTCGGCAACATTCCAGGTGTAACAACTGAGCCCGAGCACCGGCCGCTGACCCTGCGCCAGCGCTTCCAGGGCACGTGGCCGCAGCTCGTGCGCCCAGCGTTCCTCCAGCCAGGCCGAGGCCCCCTCGCGTTCGAGGAAATGGACCAGCTCGACCTCGGTCGTGGCGGCCGTCCGCCCGCGGGCAAGAAAATGCGCCTTGAGCGCTCCGGTGGTGAGCGGTGGGGCACGGAACTGTTCCGTGTCCATGCTCAAGAGCCACACCGGACGCCGAATCATGCCCGACCCGTGCCAGACCCCCGGCGGAGCCGCAACGCGAGCGGTCAGGGGTGAGCCCGCGGTCCGACGTGGAGTGGCGCCGCAGAAGCGAACGACCGACGACCCAGCGGGTAACAGGACCTACGATCCCTTCGGCGACGACGCCGAGTGCCCCGGAAGCGAATGCTCGGCGACCCGGCGGGCGACGAGGCGTGCCATCCGCTCCGCGCGGACACGGAGTGCTGCGGAGGCAAACGCTCGGCGATCCGGCAGGCGAGGCGGCGTGCGATCCGCCCAACGCGGACGCGGAGTGGCGCGCAGAGGCGAACGCTCGGCGGTCCGAGGGGCGACGGCAAGACGGGGTTCGACGCGGGGTGGCGCGACAGCGGCCGGACGGGCTTGCGGGCCCGCGGGCGTCCCTGCCAAGCATCCCGGCGGGAGGACGGCATGGCCGCGAGTTCGGATGCAGCACAGCCCGGGGTGAACGTGGGGACAATTTGGCACGAACTGGTGCGCCGGCTCGCCGGTCTCGAGGAACTGGTGGTGGGCCCCGGCGCGCCCGCGCTGGCGCAGGAGCGTGTCGAGGGCTGGCGCTACCTGCTGCGCTTTCTCGAGGCCGGGCTGCGCCTGACCCAGGCCGGCGGTGACCCCGATCATCCCGAGCTCGTCCGCATGATCGAGAACTCGATGAGCTGGGGTCTCGACAACCCCGACTGCAACTACTCGTTTGCGCGCGTGCGCGGCGGCGCGAGCTACCGCATCGGCGGGCGCATCGGCTCGGCGCGCCATCTTGAAATTCAGGTCAACACCGGACATTTCGGCGACGGCAATATCGGCGGCTGGCGGACGGTGGCTTCGCTGATCCGCGACGAGATCGAACATGATGCCGAGGGCAACTTTGAAATCTTGCTTGGACCTGATCCCGCAGCAGGGGTGCCCAACCGCATGGTACTTGACGACGAGGCGTCGTTCGTCCTGATCCGGCAGTACTTCGCCGACTGGGAGAACGAGCGGCCGGCCGACCTCTACATCGAGCGCCTGGACGGCGAGCTGCCGCGACCCGTGCTGACCGAGGCGGCATTCGAGGCTCGCGCCGCCGATCTCCTGCAGTGGATCGAGACGGGGGCGCGAAGCTGGGCTGCGATGAGTCGTCTCGTGCACGCAGCTCCGGTGCATCGGGTCGAGATGACGCCGCCCTTGACCGGCAACGCCGGGTTGCGCGGCCAGGCTTACGGCATGGGCCACTATCAATGCGCGCCCGATCAGGCGCTCGTTCTCGAGTTCACCCCGCCGCAATGCCGGATGTGGGGGGTGCAGCTCTGCAACGTGTGGTGGGAAAGCATGGAGTTCGCGCGCCGGCAGAGCTCGCTCAACAGCCACCAGGCCGTGCTCGATCCCGACGGAGTGTTCCGCGGTGTGGTCGCGCATCGCGACCCCGGCTGCGCCAACTGGATCGACTGCGAAGGGCATACCGACGGCACGATCGCCGTGCGCTATCTCTTCCCGGACGTGGTGAACCCGCCAGCGCTCCGCGTCGTGCCCCTTGCCGATCTGGCGCAGGTGTTGCCGGCATCGAGTCCGCGCGTGACACCGGCCGAGCGCCGCCAGATCCTGGCACGACGCTCGCGCGCGGTGCAGTTGCGCTACCGCTATTGACGCGGCGCGCGTCGCGGTCCGGCTCTACGACGACCAGGCGTGGTGGCGGGCGACGTGGTCCGACGGCGTGGGGCCGACGCTGCCGGTCCGGGGCCCGTCCCGCGCGTTTTCCTCAGCGGGCGGCGGCGCACTCGCCCGGCGTCACGCCACCGCAGACCGGCGGCGCGCCGCAGTTGCTCGGCACGGGCGCACCGGCGAGCCGGTCGTGCGCCCAGGCGTTCATGAGCGGAAACGCAGCCGTCGGGATGCTGGTGTGCGTGGCGCCGGGGACGAGCTGGAACTCGATTTGCGTTCCGGCGGGGCAGGCGACGTCGCCGAAGTATTCGAGATTGCTCGAGATCGGGATCGTCTTGTCGGCACAGCCCTGGACCATCAACGTCGGGATGTGAATGGCGGGGCTCCCGAGATCATTGTTGGCGAGGGCTTGCTGCCAGGGCGGCGCGAGCTGACCTGCGGTGGTCTGGAAGTAGGTCGAGAACTTCTTGCCAAGGGCCCCGATCTCGATGCCGAAGGGCTGGCCTTCGGTGACAAGACATGTTTCATAGACGATCGGCTGGGCCTGCTGTCCTGTGGCGGTGAGGAGCAGCGTCGGGTCGAGGCCGTAGGCGGCCTGGTACGACGGCGCGGCCAGCATCCCGAAGACGACCGCCGCGGTCGCGGGTGGGACGGGCTCTTCATTCACGGCGCACGTAAGTGCCGCACTCAGTCGAGCGATCGGTGCGATCAGGATCGTGCCGAGGATGTCGAGTTCTGGTGCGTACGCGGGCGCGATCTGCGCCGCGAAGCCCGCGGATTGGCCGCCTTGCGAGTGGCCCGCCAGCACGATCTGCGTCGAGAGCTGGTTCCCTGCAACCGCGCGGGCGGCGCGCACCGAGTCGAGAACGTTGGCGCCCTCGACCGCACCCACCAGGTACGAGCCGAATCCGGGTGCGCCCAGACCTTGGTAGTCCGTGGCGGCCACCGCCCAGCCGGCGTTGACCCAGTCCTGGACCCAGGCCCAGGTCGTGGAGTTGCCGAGCCACGCTTGCTCGGTGTTCGGGATCTGCGAGATGCCGCACGGGCGCGCGATGCCCGAGGTGCCGTGGCCAAAGGCGATCACCGGGAAGCCGCCGGCCGGGGCTCTCCCCCGTGGCAGCGCGACGAGACCGCTCACGGCGATGTCGCCACCTGCGGCCGTGCGCGAGTGATAGAGAACGCGCCACGCCGCCTGCGCACCGGGCGGCGTCGAGATCCTCTCCGAGCGGATCAGTGTCCCGGCGGCCGCTCCGGGCAGCGGTTCAGGGGGATTGTAGAACGGGCCGACGATGCGGAAGGTGTCCTGGCCGCAGGCCCCGATCAGTAGGGCCAGCGCAGCACCGAGTGCGAGCGAACTCGTGCGATGAGTGGACATCGTTCTACTCCCCGAGCCCGAAGGGCAGCCCGTCCCAGAGCGTCGTCAATTGCAGGGCAAACACGTTGGCGCCACCCGACACCGAACCGGCGAGCTGACTCGCATCGACGGTGGTGTTGGTGTCGCTGAGCGTTCCGCTGCCGACGAAGTAGTGCGTGTAGGCGAAATCTAGAGAGACATTGTCCCAGACCGTCCAGCCGAGGCCCAGCGCGAGCAGGACCCGGTCGGCGTCGGGGAGCCGGATGGTCCGGTTGGCGTTGTAGACGGGCGAGCCGTCGAAGCCGCTGCCGAAGCGCAAGCGCAGGTCGTCGCTCGCGTGGATCTGGGCACCGAGAGTCGCGCGCCACGTATCGCGGAAATTTTCGTACACCGTGTCGCTCGCAGGCAGCAGCGCGCCGAGCGGCGAGTTCGGTGGCAGGTTGGTGTAATCGAAGCCCAGCTCGAGTTCCTGGAAGGCCGACCAGTGCGTCCACTGCACGTCGCTCATCAGATCCAGCCAGGAGAAGGCGTGCCAGAAGCCGCTCAACGTGAGGCTCTCGGGCACGGTCATGCCGGTGCGGGCGTCGGCCAGCGTCGGGTTATGGACGCCGAGGATCGGCAGGAGGGGATCGAGCACGCGGGGCAGGTGGAACTGGGCCTCGCCTTCGAGCGTGTGGTGGATGGCCGAGCGGTAGCCGAGACCGAAGCGCAGCGTGTCGTCGGCCTCCCACAGCACGCCGGCATTCCAGCCGAAGGCCCAATCGTCGGCCAGGATCAGTGTATTCACGTCGAAGGCCGGGTTGATCGGGATGGTCGGGATAGCAAACTTCTGATTGATATGGGCGCGCATGTACTGGACGTTGAGCCCGGCGCCGACCGAGAGGCCCGGGATCGGTTCCCACGCCACGGCTGGGTTGCCGTTGATGGTCCGGATCTCGGAGAGCGTGCCGACATAGCGGGTGACGCTGGTGTCGGCGTAGTTCGTCTGGTCGCCGAAGGGCCCGGTCACGCCGAGGTAGACGACCCAGAGAGGCGCCACGCGCTGGGCGAGATGGAAGGAGGGTACGGGCACGGAGCTCTTGCTCGAGGCCCCGAGGGAGCCGTGCGCGCCGCTGATCGGCTGGCCCCAGGTGGTCGCCTTGTTTGCGACGAAGTCCACGTCGAGATCGATCAGCGAGAGCCCCATGGTGAGGCCACCGCCGGCGAGACGGGTCAGGCCGGCCGGGTTGTAATAGGCCATAGACGGATCGTCGGCCCACGCCGCCGTGCCCGAGAGGGCCGTGCCGTCGAGGCGCGGGCTCGCCTCGTTGACCGCGAGTCCACCGGCGCGTGCGGGTCCGGTCGCCGGCCAGAGGAGGGCCAGCGCGATGAGCAGGGCCCTTGGCTGGGGGATGGTTGCGTGCATCGCTTGTCTCCTCTCGGCCTTGGGTGGCCGCCGCATTGCGAGCCTGTATCCGCTCTTCACGGCGCGGTGGCAAACACTCCGGGGCTCGAGAGCATCTGCGGAACGTAGAAGGCGGGCAGGTGGTCGGCGGCCGCGATCGCCAGCGCGAGGTCGCCCGCCGCGAGATTGACGTTGTAGGAGAGAGCGAAACCCCCGGCCGGGGCGAGTTCGGGGTGGGACTTGACCGCGTAGGCGACGAACACGGGACGCAGGCAGTCGGTGGCCCGCTCGGTCGCGCCTGCCTTGGGCCCGCATCCGACCCGTGCCGTCGTGCTCCACGGGGCCGGCAGACGGTAGACTACGCCGCGGTCGTGCCACGGCCCGAGCAAGTCGGTCGCGCTGTAGAGCCGGATTTCGTAGGTGAGCGGTGGGATGCGAAAACTGACCCAGCCGAGCCCCGCGTGGCCCTCGAAGGTCGCCTCCGAGGTGCCGGGCAGGCCGGGCAGCGGGCAGAGCCGGGCCGGATCGAAGTCGGCACTCCAGAGGGGATGGCCGTCCCCCCCGCACACTAAAAATTTAAGATCGAGCGCTTCGGCTTCCGCCCCGAGGTGCGTGCGCCGGACTCGCGCCAGAACGGTCTCGGCCGCGGGTCCTACTCCGCGCGCCCCGACCAGATGCACCCACTCGCCGGCCGGCACGACGCCGCTGGTCCACGACACCGGTGGAGTACTGCTGGTGTCGCCGGCAACGAAGCCGGGTATCACCCAGGTCGAAGCAACCCAGGCGGCGGGCGGCGCGTCGGGATTGGGGATCCGGACGAGGACGTTGCCCACCGGCGCGAGGCCGCTCTCGGGCGTGTGGCGGTTGGCCGCGATCACCAGAGCCGCGTCGACTCTGGCCCCGGAGAGGGGCCAGAGAAACGAGCCGGCATCGGGCGAGAGCAGGGCGGCTTGGGCCGTGCCGGCCGCGGCCTCGCGTCGCCACCAGGTTTGCAGAGGGCGCATGCGGCCGAACCAACCCCGCTCGGCGAGACCGAGCGAATTGCGCAGCAGGTCGGCCTCTTCCGTCTCGGTGATTGCCCGCCCGCAGTAGCGCTCGCCGTCGGGGCAGGGTTTCGTGATTCGGCCGAGCAGGGTGTCCCCGAAGAGCCAGACCCAGCGTTCCGGGCTGATTTCGATCGACGACGCCACATCGGCTCCGGCCCACGCCGGCAGAGTCTCGCCGGGGCGCGGATCGACCAGCGCCTGGAGGTCGGCATCGGGCGCGAAGGGTAGATTCGACGTCTCCCCTTCTGCCAGCGCGATCGCGTCGGGGGGCCAGAGGACGGACGCGGGCGGCGACGCGGGAGTGCGCGCGCTGCACGCGAACAGGAGCAGGGCCGCGCCGAAAACGACGCGGCGCCGTGGGGCTTGGGCGGGTACGACGGCGCGGCACCTGTCGTGCTGCCGTCGTCCGAGCGCGAAGGTTTCGGGCCGTGCGGCTTGCGCGGGTACGACGGCGCGGCACCTGTCGTGCTGCCGTCGTCCGAGCGCGAGCGTTTCGGGCCGGGTGGCTTGCGCGGGCGCGGCGGCGCGGTTCCGCTCCGGGCGTTGCGCCGCCCGCGCGCCCGGGCAAGCCCCGTCTGCCCCGCGGCTGCGCCCGTGTCCCGCCCGCGAGTTCAGGTGAAGATCCCGGTACGCCGCTCGAGTCCGGCGGCGAGCATCTCCGAGATTTTCTCCTTGACCTCCTCGACCTTCTCCTCGATGACCCGATCCTCGTCGTCGGGGTCGCCCTCGAACCACATCGGTGCGCCGAACTCGAGGTGGTAGCGCACGGGCAGCGGGATCGGGGTCAGGACGAGAGGGAAGGCCGGCATACCGAGCAGTCTGGCGAGCGGAGCGAAGCTGCCGAGCGAGGGGGCCTGTTCTTCCGAGCCGACTGTCGCCACCGGCACGATCGGGGTCCGCGTGCGCAGCGCGAGCCGCATGAAGCCGAGCCCGAACTCCTGGAGCTGGTAGCGCTCCGTCCAGCTCTTGTTCATGCCGCGGACGCCCTCCGGGAACGCGATCACGGCCTCGCCGTGCTCCAGCAGGTCGATGCAATTTTTGGGCGTGCCGACGACACTGCCACTGCGCACCATGAGCAGGCCGATCCAGGGCAGGCGCGGCAGCCAGTACTCGCCCATGCCGCGAATCAGGCGCGGCGGATTCGCTTCGAGCAGACCGGCGGCTCCGATCATCGCCGCGTCGAGGGCGACCTGGCCGGCATGGTTGCCGATCAACAGCACTCGACCGGCCGGCAGGTGCTCGAGTCCGCGCGTTTCGACCCGGAACCACCAGCGGTACATGAGTGCCATGATCAAATAACAGCGGCGCGCGACGTCGCGCTGGAAGCCCCAGGGGTCGTAACCCAGCGCGTTGAGCTCAAGCGGTGCACGGCTGATCGCCTCGTCGATCTCGCGGGCGAGATCGCGCAGGTACGATGGCCCGAGCGCGTCGAAGGCGAGTCCCGCGAGACGATCGATCGGCCCCGAGATCTCCTCGGGGCGGAGGGGCAGCGCGCGCGGCGGCCGCGCCGTCGCCACGGGCCGGCGCGGCAACGTGATCGTCCGACCCGCGCGCCCGCGCGGACGCCCGCCATCGGCCGGGGCAGCGGCGGGTGGCGGGGGTTTTTCCTCGTTCTCGTTCAAAGGTGGCGTCGTGCCTCGCGCGGCTGGCGGGATCCCCCGCGGCGTATCGCTCCGTTCATGCCTGCTCTACTGCCGCGCGGCCCATCTACTTGCCCGAGCGAAGGATGCGCGCGGTCTGGAAGATCTCGTCGGGAAGATCGACCCACCAGTCCGTCGGCGACACCGGCATCCCGGTCACCGTGGCTCGGTCTTGTTTGAAATTATTCATGACTGCAACGCTGCCGCCGCCGCCGATGCGCACGTGTCCCGGCTCGCCATCGACTGGATAGATCAGTGATTCCGGGAGCTGCCAGTTCGCGAGCGCCTCGCCCTTCCAGTCGAATTTCTGCTTCCAGAAGCCACGGAAACTTTCCTTGTCCAGGTACATGACCTGCTTGCCGAAGATGTAGTACGGGTTCTTCGGCTTCGCCTCGACGATCCACACCGGCCGGAGCACCAGCGCCATCTGGATCGGTGCCCAGGCGACCATGCCCTCGCCCGATTTCCAGCCGCCTTCCTGTGACGCGATCAGCGGCATCTCGGGATAGGTGAAGTGCCATCCGTGCTCGGAGTCGGGGATCAGGTCCGAGATCTCCTGGCCGGGCTTGATCTGCTCGGGGAATTTCGGCTTGTCCAGGCCGGGGCCGTCGTAGCTGCCCAGGATGAAACCCTCGCCGATCAGCTTGAACTCGAAGTCCTCGGGCTTGCCGTCGAAGTAGGGGCCGTCGTCCTGTGAGATGTCCGAGCCCATGAAACCATCGGCGCGGTTGGCGGGGTTGATCGGCCGGACCCGACGCAAGGCCGGTACGTAGGCCCAGGATTGGTCGGTCTTGTCGCCTTCGCGATACCGCCAGTTGAGCGAGATCACGCCGTTCAGGTCGCTGGGCTCGCGCACGAGAGCGAGTGTGCGCGAGAGAATATTGTCCGGGTTGTCGATCTCCTTCTGGAACTCCGGCGGCTGCCCATCGTAGTACTTGAAGTTGACTTCGGTGACAATGCGCCGCAGCAGCCCCTGATCACGATCCACCCAGTTGATCGGCGTGTTGGTGTGGAACGAGCCGGCCCAGTAGAGCGTGTACATGGAGTTCCACATGGCCTTGACCCCGGCCTGGGGATCCTTCGGGTCGATCGTCGGGAAGGGCCATCCGGTGATGACCTCGGGGCGCTTGCCGGTCTTGACGTCGACCACGGTGCCATTCTCGTTGATCTTGTAGCGGCCCTCGTTTTTCTTCGAGAGTTCGCGCAGGCGTGGATCGTAGGGCGTGCCCTTCATGTGCTCGATCTTGCGCACTGGATTTTTGTAGTCACCCTTCTTGTAGAGGCCCAGGACCTCGGGCGGCAGCAGGCCTTCGGCGATCTGCCAGTTGCTCTGATCGAGCATGGCGCCGTCGGGCAACTCCCGGATCTCATCGACCCCGGCGGCCGCGAGCTGCGGCGAGGCGAGGGCGAGGCTGACAAGACTGGCGAGGGCGGCGCGGACGGCGAGGCCGGAACGACCCCTGGCGATGAGGTGGCGCCGTCCACGGGCGACGTCTGCCCGGGCGGCGCCGTTGCCCTGGAGCGCGTCTTGGTCAGAGATCGAAACGTTGCGCTTGATCGGTTCCACGCGATGAGCCTCCTATTCGATTTATGATTGCCGAGGGGCGAGACGGTCTGGGTCTTCCCCGGCCGCGCACGACGCTATATGGAGTCCGGGTCGCGGGCTAGCGCCGCCGCTACAGATTGCGCCGTAGCCGGTCCCGGCCGCTCCGAGCCGCGCACCGGACGCAGGCTCTGCAGCAGGGAACGATCGATTGTCGCGACCTTTTGACGTCGACGGTCGGCGCCTCGCACGGGATGCAGGTTCTGCAACCCAGGGCGATCCCGTGGTCGCGGAGTTCCCCGGCCGGCGCACCTCAGCCGCGCACCGAGCGCAGGCTTTGCAGCAGGTCGTGTTCGGCCACGAAACCCGTGGCCTCGCGGAAAGCCCGCCCGTCGATGGTGCACGGGTACTTCAGGAAGTCGACGGCATCGCTGGGCGCGGGGGCGAATCCGAGGCGGAACATCATGCCGATCAGGGCGCGACAGAGGGGTTCGGGCAGGGGCAGGGCCCTGCCGCCGGCGATCCGGATCGCGCTGTGGAGCGGCAGGGCGGCGCCGCCGGTCACGTTGAAGACCCCGCGCGCTTTCTGCTCGACGCAGCGGACGATCGCCCGGGCGAGGTCCTCCTCGTCGATGAACTGCATCATCGGGTCAAAGCCCATCACGGTCGGGCTCACCTCGAGCTGGAGGTAGCCGCTCATCGTCGAGGGCGAGCGCTTCCCGAGCACGCTGGCGGGACGCAGGATCGCTGTCGCGACCTCGGGGTAGTGCCAGAGAAAGCCGCTCGCCAGCGTGTCGAGCTCGGCGAGATCGCGGATCTCGGGATAGTGCCGGCTCACGCTCAGCCCGGTGTCCTCCGCCATGTAGAAGGGGTTCTCGGGGAGCGCGCCATAGACGTAGGAACTCGAGAGCACGACCAGCCGCCGCACGCCGTGCTTCGCGCACAGGTCGAGCAGCTTGCGTGTGCCGCCGACGTTGACGTCGTGGCGGAGGCGCTCGTCGAAGACGTGGCGCAACGACGCGAGATGAACCACCGCCTCGGGCTGCTCGCGGCGCAGCACGTCGTCGGTGCTCTTCTTGCGGAGATCGGCGCGGTGGAGCGTGATCTCGCGCGGGCGCCCCGGCCAGGCACTGGTATCGAGGCCGACGACCTCGTGGTCTTCGAGCAGGCGGCGGGCGACCAGCCGGCCGAGCCTGCCAGCGGCGCCTGTGATCAGGACCTTCATGCGGCCTCTTAAGTCGATGACCCCGCCGTCCGGGTCAAGCGCGACGCTTGCGTGAGCGGCCGCTCCCGGCTCGAATCGCGCGTGGCCATGCGGAGCACGGTAGAGGGAATCGGCGGGTGTTTGCTGGTTGGCGCCTGCGTTTCCCGGATGCGGGCCGGAGGCTCGCGCACCCAGGGCCGAGTCGGCGGGTGTTGGGACCGGAGCGGGAGATGGCGGGACCGACGGGCGCGCGGCGTTGGGGTCAGGGCGCTGGCCGGGCGGGAGAGGACGTGAACACGGCGCCGGCTGCTTCGAGTGGGCCGCCGGCGGCCCGCGGCGCGTGGCTGCGGCGCGTCCTCGTCGTGCTCTTGATCGGGGCGCTGGTGGTGGCACTCCGCTGGTTGCCGCTGGCCGCTGGGCTCGAGGCCTTCCGTGCCTGGGCGCAGGTGCAGGGCGCGCTGGGGCAGCTTGCGTTCGCGCTGGTTTACGCCGTCTGCGTCGTGCTCTTCGTGCCGGCCTCGGTGCTGACGCTCGGTGCGGGCGCGGTCTACGGACTCGGCCGCGGCGTCGTGGTGGTCGTGGCCGGGGCGAGCTTGGGCGCGATCGCGAGCTTCCTGCTGGCGCGGGGCGCCATGCGGTCCAGGGTCGAACGCTGGGTGGCGGGCAGCCCGCGCCTGCGGGCGCTTGACGGCGCGGTGGCACGTTCGGGAGCGCGCATCGTGTTTCTCGTGCGCCTCTCGCCCGCCTTCCCATTCACTCTCAGCAACTACGTTTTTGGCCTGACCGGCGTGAGCCCGGTCGGCTATGCGGCCGCGACCATCATCGGCATGATCCCGGGCTCCGTCGCCTGGGTGTACCTCGGGGTCGCCGGGGCCGACGCGGCGACGGGTGGGGCGCGGAGCGGGATCGAGTTCGCGTTGCGTCTCGGCGGCGCGATTTCGGCGCTGGCCGTGACGGTGCTGATCGCTCGCCTGGCGATGCGTGCGATCCGCGAGGCGGGGATCGATGACGGTGCCTGAGGTGGTGGCACGCCGGCGCGCGCATCGCGTTTGGCGATGACGGCGCCTGAGGTGGTGGCACGCCGGCGCGCGCGTTGCGTTTGGCGATGACTGTGGCTGATGTGGTGGCGTGCCGGCTTGGGCGTTGGGGTTTCGCGATGGCCGATGACGTGGTGCGGCACGCACTCGCGCGGCGTGCTCTGTGACCCCAGTTTTCGCGGCGGTGCGTCGGCTCGGTGGTCTCCGTGTCGGTCCGTGTC
>SXLG01000113.1 GCA_005777805.1 Pseudomonadota bacterium | reverse complement strand
GTTGGCGCCCTTGCCGCCGAGCAGATTCTTCATCTCGGCTCGGCCGTCGGCGTCGCCCCCGCCAAACGAGTAGACGTAGCGCGGCGAACGACCGGCCGAAGTCACACGCGCCACCGGTCGCTTGACGTTCGTGCCCTTGCTCCTGCCCGCGCCCCCGCGGTTCCCGGTCGTGCTCTTGGTGCTTCCGCGCCGTGCCATCTTCGTACTTGCCCCTCTCCTGGCTGGTGGTTCGAGAGGAGCTGCCTACCACTTGGAACGCCGCGTCGGGAGGGGTGCAGGCGCGTTTTCGGGGCCCCACCGGCCCTCCCCCCGAGGTCTCCCCTGGCCGAGGGCAGCGTCAGGCCGGGCGCCATCGCACCATGCCGGCGAGTGGTGCGCCGCGGACGGCGACCGCGTACGCACCGCGACCGTCAGCGCCACCGCGCCACGCCCGGCGCTCGCCCCTCAGGCGAAGAACGTGCCCAGCGCGTCGAGGTGATGGCGGGAGGAGCCCAGCGCGACCTCGAAGCCGCGCGAGCGCTTGACGAAGAGGTGGGCGTCACACTCCCAGGTAAAGCCGATCCCGCCGTGATTCTGGACGTTGTCGGCCGCCGTCTGGATGAACGCCCGCCCGCAGAGGGCCTTGGCCACGGCGACGTGGAAATCGCGGCCCTCCGCCGCGTCGCGCACCGCGATGGCGGCGTGGATGGTCGCGGCGCGTGCCACTTCGGCCTGCACCGCCATGTCGGCGCAGCGATGCTTGACGGCCTGGACGCTGCCGATCGGGCGGCCGAATTGCTCGCGCACGCGCGCGTAATCGACCGACATCTCGACCGTACGCTGCACGCTGCCCACCGCCTCGGCACACGCCAAGACCACGGCGCGCCGGCGCAGCTCGCTTGCGTCCCGGGCGAGTTGCAGTGCTGGGGCACCGCGGAAGGCAACGGACGCGATCGGTCGGGTCACGTCGAGACTCGGGCGCGGCTCGACCAGCACAGCCGGATCGTGCGCATCGACCAGAAACACGCCGCGCGCGTCGGCGACCAGAAAGGCATTGGCGAGCGGCGCATCGGGCACCGCCGTGATCTCGCCCTCAAGGAAGCCGTGCTTGTCGGCCACCAGGCAATCCTGGCCAGAGCCCTCGACCAAGGCCACGCGAAGCTCGCCGCCGAGCACCGCGTTGCGGCGGGCGACCACCTCGGCCGCCCCACCCGCGAGCGCCAGCGCCCCGGCGGCGAGCACGCTGCCGAGCCAGGGGCCCGGCGCGAGTGCCCGGCCGAGTTCCTCGAAGAGGATCATCTCGCCCGTGAGGTCGTAACCCGCGCCACCGTCCGCTTCGGCGACACTCAAGCCGAAAAACCCCATCGCTGCGGCCTCGCGCCAGAAAGCGTCCATTTCCGCGACGGCGGCGGCATCGGGCTGCCCTTCCCCGCAGAGAGCGCGCACCCGCGCGATCGGCATCCGGTCGGAAAGAAAGGCACGCACGCTTGCGGCGATCGCCTCCTGCTCGGCATTGGGCATCAGGTCCATGGTCTCTCCGTCGGCGAGGGTACGCTCGCGCCAGCCGCGGCGGCAATCGGCGCCCTGCATCGAGCGCCAACGCCTACCTCCGTCCGCAACAATTCGTTCGCACGAGTGGCGGCTCGGCCGAGAGAGCGTGAATCTTTCTCCGATTCCTGGCGGAAGAGGGATCGAGGGTGATCGGCACCTCGCCGCCGCGCATCCTCCTCTGCCGCGATTCCTTCACGGACTCTGAGCGCGCCTCGGGCCGGCCGCACGCGCGCTCCAGGTGCCGTCTCCGCCTCTGCCCGTGCAATCATCCGGGGTCCTCTCCTCAGCGCGGCAGGCCGAGCACGCGCTCGCCGATGATGTTGCGCTGGATGTCCTTGGAGCCGGCGGCGATCGTCGAGGCGAAGGCGAGCAGATACTGAAAAGCGAATGTTTCACGCATGCGCTTGACCGATGCCCCCGCGCCCGGATGCATCTCGACATCGCCGAGGTCGAACTCGAGCAGGGCCGGGCCGACGATGGTTGCCGCGAGCGCGTGCACGCGCTGCTGCATCTCGGAGAAGAAGAGCCGCGTCAACGACGCTTCCGAACTCGGCATCCCGGTGCGTAGCGTGCGGCTCACGCTGCGATAGGTCATCGCCCGCAAGGCCTCGACCTCGGCACGGGCCAGCAGGAGGCGGCGGCGGATCTCGTCGTCGTCCCACGCCGTGCGTGCATCTCCGGGCTGCACGATGCCGGCGCCCGCCCACGGCGTCGCCTTCGCCACGGCGATCAGATCCTCGACCAGGCGCGTGAGGCGCACCTGCTCGGCGAGGAACGCCGTGCCGCGCTCGAACGAGAGCGTCGACATCGCGACCTTCCAGCCGTTGTTGATCCCGCCGACGACGTTGGCGAGCGGAATCCGCACCTCGTCGTAGAACACCTCGCAGAAGTCCTGATGGCCGGCCATGGTACGGATCGGCCGCACCGTGATGCCCGGCGAGTCCATCGGACAAATCGCCCAGCTGATGCCCTTGTGGCGTGGAGCATCGGGGTCGGTGCGGACCAGCAGTTCCTGCCACTCGGCGATCTGGGCGAAGCTCGTCCAGATTTTCTGGCCGCTCACGACGAGGTGGTCGCCGTCAATCACCGCCCGCGTATTGAGCGCGGCGAGATCCGAGCCGGCACCGGGTTCGGAGAAACCCTGACACCAGACCACCTCGCCGCGCAGGATGCGTGGCAGGTGGTAGGCCTTCTGCTCGTCGCTGGCGCACGCGATCAGGGTCGGGCCGCCGTGGTTGAGCCCGACGAAGAGGGTCGTGGGCTCGTGCGCGCGGGCGCGGGCGAACTCCTCGAACCAGATGAGTTGCTCCATCAGGCTGGCGCCGCGGCCGCCGTACTCCCTGGGCCACGAGATGCCGGCCCAGCCGCCCTCGTACATGCGCCGCTGCCAGGCGAGATCGTACGCGCGGCGCGCCCGCAGATCGTTCTCGGGCGGCGGATCCTTGGGCCGGTTGGCCTCGAGCCAGGCGCGCGCGCGCTGGCGAAAGGCCTCCTCCTCGGGAGAGAACGTGATGTCCATCGGGGGCATGCCTTGCCCCGCGCGGGCACGGGCCGCAAGTCGCGCCGCGGCAGGCCCGCCTTGCGGGATCGGGTCGGGTCCGTTGCGGGCTGCGTTCGGACGGCGAACGGGGTGCTGCGGACAGGGCGGGACTGCCCCTCTTCCGCCGGCTCCGTCAGCCCTGCGCCTGGGCAGCTCGGAGTCATCCCGCAAGTTCAGCACCGGGCCGGAGAGCACGGCGAGAAGTCCGAATTGATCACCTTGGATATGCATGCCAATCCAAAGTGGATGTTTCAAAGGGCACTCCACCTGCCGGACCACCCCAAGCCGCAGCTTCTTTCCCTGGGGCCCACGTCAGACAGGCAAGAGTCGGCTCTTGCGAGAGACCTACCCACGCGCGCGCTGGATCGATCTGCTCCGCAGCGATGATCTCATACGCTACACGGAACGGCCGGCGCTGCTGCGCGAGGAATTGCTGGCAAACCCCGAATCGGGACGGATCGTCATCGACGAGATCCAGAAGGTGCCGGCGCTGCTCGACGTGGTACGCTGGCTGATCGAGAACCGCCGCGTGGTGTTCGCGATTTGCGGATCGAGCGCTCGCCGCCTGCGCCGTGGGCACGCGAACCTGCTCGGTGGCCGGGCGTTGCGCTTCGAGCTGAGCGGCCTCGTGTCGCAGGAGATCGGACGCTCCTTCGATCTCGTACGCGCCCTCAACCACGGCTACCTGCCAGCGCACTACCTCGAGGACGATGCCATGCCTCTCCTGCGGGCGTACGTCAACGACGATCTCCGCGAAGAGGTGTTGGCCGAGGGGCTGGTCCGGCGCCTGCAGCCCTTCTCGGACTTCCTCCGCGCCGCAGCACTCGCCGATGGCGAACTCGTGAACTACTCGACGATCGCGCGTGATTGCGGCGTCTCGCCACCAACCGTCGCCGAGTACTTCCGGATACTCGCGGATACGCTCGTCGGAAGGTTCCTGCCGGCGTGGACGAAGCGACCGAAACGCCGCGTCGTCGCGACGCCGAAGTTCCATTTCTCGGATGTCGGGGTCGTGGACACGCTTGCGCGGCGCGGCCGCATCGAACCCAAGTCGGAACTCTTCGGCAAGGCATTCGAGAACGGGGTCCACCATAAACTCGTTGCGTGGCTGGCCTATCGTGACGGTTTCGCGGATCTTTCCTACTGGCGCCTGGCGAGCGGGACAGAGGTCGATTTCATCGTCGGAGATCCGGTCTGCGGCGTGGAGGCGAAGGCGACCGCGCGCGTGCATTCCGACCACTTCCGGGGCCTGCGCGAACTCGCGCGCGAGCATCCGCGCCTCGCCCGGCGCATCGTCGTCGCTCTCGAATCCAGAGCGCGCCGGACCGAGGTCGGGATCGACGTCCTGCCCGCGCGTGAGTTCGCCGAGAGGCTGTGGGCGGGTGACCTCATCCCCGAGGCGGGCCACGCCTCCCGGCCCGTCAAATAGAGGCCAACGGCCTCGCCCGACCAGGCAACGCTGGCCGCATCCGGCGCGGCCCGAGCCTGGCGCAGCGGGCCCTCCGCCCTCCCGGCGCGGTGCACGCGACGAGGGTCGGAGCACCCCTGGCTCGGCATCCCGCCCGGCCGGTCCGGGCGCTACTCGTGCCGGCCGCGGTCGCGGTGGACTTTGACCTTGCGGCCGCGCACGGTGCCGCCACGAAGCGCCTGGACCACGCGATCGACGTCGCTCGCGGGCAGCTCGACGATCGAGAAGGCGTCGGCGATCTCGATGGCGCCGATGCCGCGCGGGTTGATGTCGGCCTCGTTGGCGATGGCGCCGACGAGGTCGGCCGGCCGGATCCCCATGCGGGTGCCGGCCGCGATGTAGATGCGCACCATGTCGCGCGCGTCCGCGGCTCCGGCGGGGCTGGCGTGTCCCGCGCGGCGCGCCTTCTCGCCCCGGACGGGCGCCTCTTCCTGGCTCGTGCGGGAAAACGAACGTGTGCTCGACGCACCGCGCGCCGTGTCACCGCGTGCGACCTCCGCGCGGCCCCAGACGGGTGCGTCGTGGCGGGCCCGGGCACCGGCGGGGGCACCCTCACCCCGTGCCACGCGCCGTGGCCTCTCGCTCTCCACGGCAAAACCCTGCGCCGCGCGGGCACCGGCGCTCGGGCGTGAGGGACGCGCCTGGGGTCGCTCCGTGGCGAAATCCTGGCGGCCGCGGCGTGCCGCGAACGCTTCGGGCCGCGCCGAACTCTCGATCACCGGGATGTGGACGTCGTCTTCCCGCGCCGCCTCGCCCGCAGTCGCCTCGTGCGCCAGCTTGACGGCCGCGACCGCAATCTCCATCAGCTCGAACTCCGCCGAGAGCGTCTCGACGACCACCTGAAAACTCTCGAGGCCGCCCTGGACCAGCACCTCACGCACCGCACCGCGCGTCATGTCGAGCCGGCGCGCCTTGACATCGAGCGCGGTCGGCACGGTCGAGATCGTGAGCTTCTGCCCAGTCATCGTCTCGATGTTGCGCAACAAGCGGCGCTCACGCGGCTCGGCGAGCGTGATCGCGACCCCCTCGCGGCCAGCCCGGCCGGTGCGACCGATGCGATGGACGTAGGACTCGGGCGAGGACGGTACGTCGAAGTTGACGACGTGGCTCAAGTGATCGATGTCGAGGCCACGCGCCGCGACATCGGTCGCGACCAGCAGATCGACGGTGCCACCACGCGCCTTGCGCATGACCCGATCGCGCTCGGCCTGCGACATGCCCCCGTGCAACGCCTCGACCTGGTAGCCACGACCGACGAGGCGGTCGGCCAGCTCGTCCACCTCCAGACGGGTGCGGCAGAAGATCAATGCCAGCTCCGGCGATTCCAGATCGAGCACCCGGCCGAGTGCCGTGGTCTTGTGCGGACGCGGCACCATGTAGGCCGTCTGTCGGACCTTCGGCATCGAGCCACGCGTCGCCTTGTCGCGCGGGATCAGAATGCGCGCCGGATCTTTCAGGTGACGCTCGGCGATGGCTGCGATGCGCGGCGGCAGCGTGGCCGAGAACAGAGCCGTCTGCCGGCTCTCGGGCGCCTGCTCGAAGATCAACTCGAGATCCTCGGCAAATCCCATGTCGAGCATCTCGTCGGCCTCGTCGAGCACGACGATCTGCAATTTGCCGAGATCGAGCGTGCCTCGGCGCAGATGATCGAGCGCCCGGCCCGGCGTGGCCACGATGACGTGCGCACCGCGCTGCAGAGCCATGACCTGGCGCGGGAACGCCTGCCCACCGTAGATCGGCACGACCGAGGAGCGCAGCCCCTTGCCGTACTGGTGGAAGGCCTCGGAGACCTGCACCGCCAGCTCGCGCGTCGGCACCAGAATCAGGGCAAGCGGTGCGCGCGGCGTCGTGGGGCTCCGGCCGATGCGCTGCAGCCGCGGCAGCGCGAAGGCCGCGGTCTTGCCGGTCCCGGTTGCCGCCTGCCCGAGCAGGTCGCGACCCGCGAGCAAGGGAGGAATGGCCTCGCGCTGGATCGGGGTCGGCTCTTCGTATCCGAGGGCCACCAGCTCGGTGAGGAGCTCTCGGCCCACGCCCAGCTCGGCAAAGGGACTCTTCATCGGGGCGGGGTATAGCCGCCCGGCGCCCACTTGCCCGCCGGCGTGCCGCCCCTCGCCCGAATTCGACCTCTCCGGCGCGAAGTTGGGGATCTCCGGCGATCCGCGAGCTCCCACCCCCTCGGCTCCTTGACTTCGCCCGGGCCCGGGGAGAGCGCGGGATCGCGGGCCGCGATTGCCGCTCGGGCGCCTTTACTTTCCGCACCCGACCGGCAAGCTCGCGCCGCATGTCGGCCGAGAGGCGAGCGGGCGCACCCGTCCATCTGCCCGCCCTCGACGGCTACCGTGGTTTCGCCGCGCTCTGCGTGACGATCTACCACTGCTGGCTCTTCACCGATGCGCCGCTGGGCCGGGGACCGCTGCGGGCGCTGGTCGCCTCTCTGGGACTGGGTGTCGAGATGTTCTTCGTGCTGAGCGGCTTCGTGCTCTTCCTGCCGGTGGTGCGCCACGGCGGCCGTTTCGGCAGCCTGCGCGCGTATGCCCGCCGCCGCGCAGCCCGCATTTTCCCGGCCTACTTCGTGGCGCTCGTCATCCAGGCCGCATTGGCCCCCTGGCTCGCCGGGGTGCCCTCGCCCTTCCTTGGCCCGGGCGGACTCGCCACCTTCGCGACGCACCTGCTCTTCCTCCAGCACGAAACACCGCGCTGGTTCCTCCATGCGCTGGGCTGGAGCGGGCCGGTGATGGGCTTTGGCGTCAATGGCGCACTTTGGTCGCTCTCGGTCGAGGTGCTCTTCTACGCCGCCTTGCCGTTCGTGGCCGGGGGGTTCTTTCGCCACCCCGGCCGGGGCCTCGCGCTGGCCGTCGCGGGCGGTGCCGCGTGGCGGGCGCTGGCCTGGAACGCGCCCTCGCTGGCCGTCGCCACAGGTGCAGCGACCGCCGTCGGCGGGGTGGTGCCGCGGCTGGTCGAGCAGATCCCGGGTTTCGCCGGACAGTTCGCGTGCGGCATGGCGGCGGCCTGGCTCTTCGCGCAGGCCGCGGCCCTCGTGTCGGCGCCCGGTGGGCACGCTGACGGGGCCGCCGCGCCCGGCACCCCCGGAGGCATGGCCGCCGCCCTGGACGGCAGCTTGACGCAAGACCGATCGCCAAACGGTAGCGGTTCTCCAGTTGGAGCCGCCGCGTTGCAGCCTGGCGTGACGCAAGGGCTGGCGGCGTGGGTGTACCGCCACGCCACGGCCCTGGTCGCTCTGGGTGGAACGGCACTCCTCGCGAGCCTGGTCGCGGCCGGTGCGCTCGGCGGCGCGAACGGCGGCGTCTACGCGCGCCAACTCGACGATTTGCTGCCCGCCGCGGCCTTTGCCGTCCTGCTGCTCGCCACGCCGCTCGCCGGAAGCCGGCTGGCCCGCGTGGCGTCCTCGCGCGTCGCGCGCTGGACCGGCGACGTGAGTTACGGCTGCTTCCTCTGGCACCTGCCCTTGATATTATTCTTCACCAACGTTCTAGGGATTCTGCGCGGACCCGGCGATGCGGCTTTCCTCGGCCTCAGCGCGGTCGTCGTGCCGAGCGCGCTCGGACTCGGTTGGCTCTCGCGGCACTGGGTCGAGGAGCCGGCGATGGCCTGGGCACGGACACGCGCCGCGCGGCGCGATTCCGGCGGGGGGACACAGGAACGATGACCGCTGCGATGGAAACGGTCGAGGGCACGGCGGAGCCGGGCTTCGAGCCCGTCGCGCATGCTTTCCGTAAGAACTTCAGCTTGCGTGGCGAAGTCGGCGCAGCGTTCTGCGCCTTCGTGAACGGCCATGCGGTGGTCGATCTCCACGGAGGTATCGCGGATCCGGCGAGCGGGCGGCCCTGGCGGCACGACACGCTGGCGCTCGGCTTCTCGATGACCAAGGGGGTTACCGCGACCTGCCTCAACCTGCTGGTCGAGCGAGGTCAGCTCGATCCCGCGGCTCCGGTTGCCGCGTACTGGCCCGAGTTCGCGGCAGGCGGCAAGGCCGCGGTCACAGTCGAGCAACTCGTCTCCCATCAGGCCGGACTCCCGATCATCGAGGGCGATTTCACGCTCGACGAGGCCCTGGCCGGCACGGCGGTCGTGCGCCAGCTCGCCAGCCAGACGCCCCTGTGGGAACCCGGCACGGCGCACGGCTACCACCTGCGCAGCTACGGCTGGCTCGCCGGCGAGCTGATTCGACGCGTGACCCGGGTCTCGCTCGGCACCTGGCTCGCGCGCGAGGTCACGGGCCCTCTCGGGATCGAACTCTGGGTTGGCCTGCCGCCGGAGTTCGAGACGCGCCTCGCCACGCTCATCCCGCCGCCGCCCGAGTTCCGCGAACTCGTGCGCTCGCTCGGCGACCACATCCTGCTCGGCCGCGCGACGACCGGGCCCTCGGGTCATTTCAACTACGACGAGAGCTGGAACGAGCGGCGCTTCCACGCCTGCGAACTGCCGAGCAGCAACGGCATCGGCACGGCCCGAGGGTTCGCCGCACTCTACGCCACGCTGGTCGGTGCCGGTCTCGACGGCCGCCGTCTGCTGCGCGCCGAGACGGTCGCCGCAGCCAGCCGCTGCCGGGTGCGCGGCCCCGACCGCGTGCTGCTGCGCGAGACCGCTTTCGGGCTCGGCTACATGCTGTCGCCGGTGCTCGCTCCGGGCGCCGGCCCGCGCGCCTTCGGGCACGCCGGCGCGGGCGGCTCGGTGGCCTTCGCCGACCCCGAGCGCAACCTCGCCTGCTGCTATCTGATGAACCACATGCGCTTCGATCCGAAGGGCGAGCCACGTGCCGAGGCGCTGGTCCGCGCGCTCTACGCGAGCCTTGACGCATGAGCCGCCGGCAAGCAGCTATTATACATGCGATCGCACGCGGCCGGTTCCTCGATCCGAGCATCGGCAGACGAGCCGGAGCCAGGGTCCGATGAACCCTTGCAGGAGCGCGAGTGGCGGCCGCTTCGAGCAGGATCCGCGGCAGGCAGCAAGGGGGACTCGATGAGTCACGACAAGAACTGTATATTCTGCGCCATCGCGCGTGACGAGGCGCCCGCGCATCGGGTCCTCGAGGACGAGCAGACCCTCGTCTTCATGGACATCTTCCCGGTCGCTGACGGCCACGTGCTGATCGTGCCGAAGAGCCACCGTGAGAACCTCTTCGAGATCACGCCGGAGGAGATGGCCGCGGTGGCCCGGATGTCGCGCCGGGTCGGGCTGGCGATGCGGCACGCGCTCGCCCCAGAAGGTCTGATGGTCTTCCAGCTGAACGGCGCCGCCGCCGGTCAAACTGTATTCCACTACCACATGCACCTGATGCCCCGCCGCGAGGGCGAGGCGCTGGCGCTGCACACCCGCGTGCCCGGTGATCCGACCCGCCTGGCCGAGAACGCCCGCCGGATCGCGATGTCGCTCGAAATCCTGACGGACCGAGCAGGGTCCGATCAACGACCGAGGTGACCGGCTCCCACGCGCCGTGTCGGTACGACCCCGGAAGCGGCGCCGATGCGACACCGTGATAGGAATCGGCGCCGTATCCATCGGCACGGCATCTGCGAAAGCTTGTGGATCGCGGGGTCGCCGGCATGGCGGCACGGCGCCACATCCGTCTCCCGGCATCTCCCGGTTCGTCCGAGACCCGCGAGCGCCGGCACGGCCATGCGCTCGATCGGCGCTTGCCGTGATCTGCTTCCTCGCGACCCGAGCCGTGGTAGGCAGACCGCGATGTTCACGCCGGACGTGCCGCTCGCGCCTCGGACCACGCTCGGGCTCGGCGGCCCGGCACGCTGGTTCGCCCGCTGCACGACCGAGGCAGAGGTCCGTGGCGCGCTGCTGCGGGCGCGCGACCTCGGCCTCGACGTCACGGTACTCGGCGGCGGCTCCAATGTGGTGGTGTCCGATGCTGGCATCGATGGCCTCGTGCTCGAGCCCGCGTTGCGCGGCCTGGCGCTTGAGCGCGCTTCCGGTGCGCGGGCAACCCGGCTGCGGGTGGCGGCAGGCGAGCCGTGGGACGAGGTCGTGGCGTTCACCCTGGCGCGCGGCCTCGCCGGCCTGGAATGCCTCTCCGGCATCCCCGGCTCGACTGGGGCGGTACCGGTGCAGAATGTTGGCGCTTATGGACAGGAGGTAGCCACGCTCATCTCGCAGGTGCGGGTGCTCGATCGCCACTCGCTCGAGATCGTCGAACTCGGGCCGGCCGAGCTGGCCTTCGGCTACCGCGACAGCGCGCTGCGGCGCGATCCGCAACGCTGGCTCGTGCTCGAAGTGGTGCTCGATCTCGAGATGCGTGCGACCGGACGGGCCGACTACGCGGAGCTGGCGCAAGCGCTCGGGCGCGACGAAGCCCCACTCGCCGAATTGCGCGCGGCCGTGCTCGCGCTGCGGCGCTCGAAATCCATGGTGCCCGACCCGGCCGACGAGAACCGGCGCAGCGTCGGCTCGTTCTGGAAGAACCCGGTTGTGACGGCCGAACATGCCGAGCGCATCGCGGCGCACAGTGTCGCCACGGGACTTTGCGCGCGACCGGAGGACCTGCCGCGCTTCCCGGCCGATGCGCGCCGGGCCTCTGCGGACGCGACTCCCGCCGGCGCCTCCCTGGTCAAGCTTCCCGCCGCCTGGCTGGTCGAGCGCGCCGGCTTCACGCGCGGGCACAGACGCGGGCCGATCGGCCTCTCGTCGAAACACGCGCTGGCACTGGTCCATCACGGCGGCGGCTCGAGTACGGCGATTGTCGAATTCGCCCGCGCGATCCGCGACGGCGTCGAGGGCCGGTTCAGCATGAGGCTCGAGCCCGAGCCCATTTTCCTCGGCTTCGCGACGCCACCGCTTTGAGCCCGCCGCTTGCGCGAGCCCAACGGCCTGTGCCGGGGACCATGTGAAAGAGCCACCTCTCCTGACCGTGCCCCCACCCGCGCGCAGCAGGAAACAGCTTGCACGGGCGGCGTGCAGCTCGGCCGTGGCCGCGAGTTCAGGCCGCGCCAACCTCGAATGCCGGCGCGATCTCCTGCGCGAAGATTTCGAGCTGCTCGACCAGATGCGCACAGCTGCGGGCACGGAACCGCAGCGAGAGCACGTCGGTGCCAATCTCCTGGTAGCGCTCGACCTGCTCGCGCTGGCCCGCGAGGCCGGCGGCCGTCGTCAGGTCAAAGACCTGGTCTGGCGAAAAGATCAGCGCACACGGCTCGCCTCGCTCGTCGCGCTCGCGCCAGAGCGGCCAGTCGCGCGCCCTCGCCAGCAGCAGGCGCAGCTCGTCGATCGCGAGGTGGAAGGGATCCCAGCCGTCGGCGAACTCGAGCGCGCGCCGCAGCGAGCGCGGTGAGCGGCCGCCGAGCCAGAGCGGCGGATGCTCGCTCGTGGCGCAGGGGTCGATCACAAAACCCGAGAACCGGAAGTGGCTGCCCGCGTACACGGGCTCGCGGCGACCCCAGGCGGCGTGCAGCGCCCGGAGATGGTCCTCGTAGCGCGGCCCTCGATCGGCGAAGGGCACCCCGAGCAGAGCGAATTCCTCCTCGAGGCTGCCCACACCGACGCCCAGGATCAGGCGCCCCTGCGCGAGGCGGTCGAGCGTGCCGTAGCGCTTCACAACCTCGAGCGGGTGGTGGTAGGGCAGGACCACGACGTGGGTCGCGAGTCTGATTTTCTCGGTGACAGCGGCAAGATAGCCCAGAGTCGCGAGCGGATCCCAGTAGCGCCCGCCGCGCGTCGCGACCACACCTTCGGGAATCGCGACGTGCTCCGAGCAGGTCAAGTGGTGGAACCCGAGGCGATCGGCAGCGCGCGCGATCGCGGCGAGCTCGGGCGCACCCGCCGATTCCTCCCACGCTCCGTGCCCGCGTGGCGTCAACGTCACGACCGGAGATGTCAGACCAAAGCGCACGCGACTCCCCAAGGACCCACCGTCTGAAGCTGGCCGGCGCGCGCGCCGCCAGCCCGTCCTGACGCGATCCGCTACGCCCTCCACCCCGCACTCGCCGGCAACGCCATGGTCTCGAAGATCCGCCCTCCCCGGACGTCTCTCGTGCGCAAGAGGACCGAAATCGCCCCCGAGACGAGAGTTCGCCTTCCCGGAGGATCCCCCTCTTGGCAGGGTTATGCTCGGGAGAGGGACCTTGGCCCCCCAGGGCATGGTCGTGGGAAGGGATGCAGCCGCAGGCCGTGAACAACGGTTCATGGAGAATGAACGCTACCCCAGAGAGCGGCCGTGCGGCCGACGGACTGGGTTCGCCGTCTGCCCGCGAACGACGCATGGACTCCAACAAGGAGAGGGGCGCCCCGATGGCAAAAGCGCGATTGTGTGAGCTCCTGCGGAAGACGGGGGCTCCGACTGCACATCTACTCTCGGCTTGGGCCAGCGGCGAGGGGCTGGTCCCGGCGAAGGCCGGGCGCCCTGCTCCCGGGAAAGGACACCAGATCACGCTCCTCGACAGATGGCGAAGACCGACGGCCGCAGCAGTGTTCGGAGTGGCTCTGGCTTTGATGCGACCGTCGCCGGCAAGAGCCTCCTCGACGTCCGTCCCGTGGCCCACCATCGATCAGCTCGTCACAGCGGCAGAGCTGATCTTCGTGGGTTCGGTCGTCGATGTCAGCTACCACGACTCGCTGGAAGTTCCGGGACGGCTGACGAGTCTGCCCCACACCTTCGTGCGCTTCCAGATCGGCGAGATTCTGCGCGGTTCCGTCCGTTCCGGGCAGACCAACATCACCCTGAGGCTCCTCGGCGGTGGCAGCATCGGCAAACGTGGCTTCCTCAGCGTGAGCGGGCAACCGGTCTTTGATGTCGGGGAGCGAGGCCTGCTCTTCGTCAAGGGGAACACGCGCGCTGCGTGTCCTCTCGTCTCGTGCGCTGCGGGTCGGTTCCGGGAGATCGATGCCTTGGCCTGGACCGACGAGGGCCGTGAGCTTGGGCGTTCTGCGACCGATGACAGCTTGATGATCGGGCCGCGCCGCGAGCTACCGGAGGTGCGCGACCACCTGGCCAACGGGGCACTTCGTCAACTCGTCGAGGTCGAGTCGCCCGACGATCGCACCAAGGAGCCCGAACCGAGCCTGGAGAATCGGCTGACATTCGAAGACCTCCTGACGACCACGCAAGAGTCCATCACGAGGCTCACGGCCGCGGCTCTCCTGCGGAAAGTGCCGGTCACACCGTCAGCCGACCCCTCGCGCCCGTTCGCGATCCAGCGCCTCGCCGAGGCGGCGCCACGTGAGCCCCGGACGGAGGCGTCACCCGTCCCCGAGGAGCCTCGCACCGAAGAGGAACGGCTCGAAGCAGAAGCCTACGCGGCCGCAGAGGGGAATCCGGTCCTCACACCACCCCGAGGGCACCCGACCGACGAGCGAGGTGCGCCGTGAACTCCCGCAAGACCATGATTGCGCTAGCCGGGGCGTTGCTGCTGGCGGCGTCCCCGGTCCGTGCCGCGGTGATCATGACCTGCGACGGGGTGCCGATTCGCTGGCCATCGTCCTCGGTCCACTTCCGTGCGTCCGCCAAGGGCTTTGCCACCTCGTCTCAGAAGAGCGATCTACTGGATATCTTCTCGATCTTCGAGGAAAATCCGAGCCGCTACGACCTCTCCCTCACATACGACGACACTTCCATTGCCCTCTCCAACTCCCAGAACGAGATATTCTTCAGCAAGTCTTCTTTCGACACGACCCCTGAGCGCATCGGCGTCACGGTTTCCGTTGACGACTGCTATGGGGTATCCCCCGGGCCCGATCTCCTGGAGACGGACGTCCTGTTCAACGCCAAGATATCCTGGCAGCGTTCACCGCACGCCCCAGCCTCGAAGGTGAAGGGCTACGGCGGACCGGGCACCGTCGAATACCTGCCGACTGTCGCCTTGCACGAACTTGGTCATGCCGCCGGCCTGCAGCATGAAGCCGACGAGTACAACATCATGGGCGCCGGCAATCACGAGCATTCCAACGGGGGGATCGGGTGGTCCCCCCCCTGGGTAAGGACCTATCTCGGCGAAGACGCCAGCTGGGGAATCACCAACCATCTCGGCTACGGCCAGCGCACCGGTTCCTACGAAGACGTCGCCGTCACTCACCTGGAACGGCGCGGGAAGCTCAAGGTTGATGGGCAACTTCCCTACAGCACGCATCGTTTCATAAAACCCTACTTTGACAGCGAAAAAACGTCCGGACCCGAGTCGGAGAACGGCCACTGGCTGATCGATGGCGGGCAGCACGTGTTCGTTGCCTTCGGCCTGGAGAATCTGGGAAAATCGACCCAGACCGTAGGCCTCAAATGGTTCCTGTCCACCAACCCGCTGATCACGACGCTTGATCGGATGATCGGCACGGGCAGCATGACGCTCGCGCTTGGCACGGTGGACTACCCGATGGTCGAATTGATCATCCCCGAGGTCGATGAACCCACCGAGTACTGGCTCGGAATCGTCATCGACCCGACCAATGCACTCTCGGAAAACTTCGAATCAAACAACGCGACCTACCTTCAGAAGCCGCTTCTCGTCTCTCCTGCAAACTGATCGGTGAAGTGCAGGCTCCTGAATCACGCCCGCGATTCGTGACGGCCTCTCCGGGACCGCACCGACCCCACGCCCGAGCGGCAGTGCCTCAGTCCCAGATCCGCCGCATCAGCTCGGCGCGCAGATCGCTCTGGTGGATGCGCTCCTGGGTCGTCGCATCGCGGTCGCGCAGCGTGACCGTGCCGTCCTCCATCGTGGTGTGGTCGATGGTGACGCCGAAGGGCGTGCCGATCTCGTCCTGGCGGCGGTAGCGCCGGCCGATCGAACCGGCCTGATCGTACTGCGCCACCATGTGGGGGCGCAGCGTGGCGAAGATTTCCTGCGCTTTCTCGGGTTGACCGGCCTTGCGCAGCAGCGGGAACACCGCCACCTTCACCGGGGCCAGCCGCGGATGCAGGCGCAGCACGACGCGCGTCTCGCCCTCGACCTCGTCCTCGTCGAAGGCGTCGACCAGGAAGGCCAGCGTGGCGCGATCGGCTCCGGCCGCCGGCTCGATCACGAAGGGCTTGAAGCGCTCGCGCGTCTCGTCGTCGAAGTAGCTCAGATCCTTGCCGCTCGCGTCCGCGTGCTGACGCAGATCGAAATCGGTGCGACTCGCGATGCCCTCGAGTTCGGACCAACCGAATGGAAACTTGTATTCCACGTCGGCACAGCCGCGCGCGTAGTGCGCGAGTTCGTCGGTGGCGTGCTCGCGCAACCGGAGATTCTCTGGCTTGATGCCGAGCCGGACGTACCAGTCGAAGCGCTCCTGCTTCCAGTACTGGTACCACTTCGCCTCGTCGCCGGGACGGACGAAGTATTCCATCTCCATCTGCTCGAACTCGCGCGTGCGGAAGAGAAAGTTGCCCGGCGTGATCTCGTTGCGAAACGACTTGCCCACCTGGGCGATGCCGAAGGGCAGCTTGCGGCGCTGGGTCTCGAGCACGTTCTCGAAGTTGACGAACATGCCCTGCGCGGTCTCGGGCCGCATGAAGACGACGTTGGCCGAGTCCTCGACCGGGCCCATGAAGGTCTTGAACATCAGGTTGAACTGGCGCGCCTCGGTCAGTTCACCAGCGCATTCGCCGGGGTGGCGGCCCTTCTCCTGCGGACACTCGAGCTGGCCGATGTGGTCGGCACGGAAACGCTGCTTGCAGCGCCTGCAGTCAATCATTGGGTCAGTGAAGCCCGCGATGTGCCCCGAGGCTTCCCAGACCCGCGGGTGCATGAGGATCGAGCAGTCCAGACCGACGATGTCGCCGCGCGACCAGACCATGTCGCGCCACCAGGCATCCTTGACGTTGCGCTTGAGCTCGACGCCGATCGGGCCGTAGTCCCAGCAGCTCGCGAGCCCGCCGTAGATCTCGCTCGACTGGAAGACCAGACCGCGCCGCTTGGCCAGGTTGACGACGCGCTCCATGCGGCCGCGATCACCGGTGTCAGGCGTGGGTGCGGACATTGGCTTCGACTCCTTCACTCCGGCGAGAAGGAGCCGCCGGGCGCGCTCGGCGTCGGTAACACAAACGCCGTGGCGCGGAAGCACTCCCCCGTGCACGCGCGGCGGCCGCAGCGACCCTCGTCTCGAGCGGCGGCTGCTTTTTGGCTCGCGTCGACAAGCTCGCCGACCCCGTGCGCGGCGCAGAGACCATCGCGCCGAGCGGCGGCGGCTTTGCGGGCGTCCTCGCGCCGGCTGCGACACCCTGGGGTTCCGTTCAAGGCGGTGCGGGCGAGTCGGGCGGCTGCTTTGCAGGCGTCCTCGCGCGGGCTGCGACCGATGACGGTGATCACGTGGGCTCCTTGTTTCAGCGGGAGCCTCCTGTCGCGAGTGGCGGCACCTTTGCCGGTGACCGACCGGTGCGTCAGGCCGCGTCGCGCGTCGCCACGTCCATCAGGCGCTCGATCGCCGCACTGGAGGCGGGCGCGAGCAGCCCGCCACGCAGTGCCTCACGCCGCAGGCGGTCGGGATCAAAATGCTCGGGCAGGAGCAACACCATCGGCGTGCTCGCGACCCGCTCGTCGCGGCGCAGCTCGAGCACGAGCGCGAGACCGCGGGTGGGATCGGGGGCCAGGTCCACGACGAGCACGCAGGGACGGCGGATGATGTCGAGCAGATCGACCGCTTGGCGGGCATCGAATGCGACCGAGCCGGCGGTATCGAGACGGAGCAGCGCCTCGCGAACGCCCACCAGCTCGCGCATCTGCGAGCTGACCACGAGCGCGCTGCCGCCCCGTGTCGCACCGCCTGCGGCGAGCACGCTCTCGGCAGCCTCGGGCTGCACCGGCCGCGCCAGCCAGTCCACCGGCCCGAGCACGCAACCGGCGTCCGCCTCCGGATCGTGGGCATACGCGAACGCCCGGTGACGCCGGCGGCCGCCAACGACCCGCGCCAGAGTCGGCGCAAGATCGCGGTCGAAGAGATTGGCGATCAGGAGTGCTTCGGCACCCGGCGGCAGCGGCACTTCGTCCTGCCAGAGTTCCAGGCCGCGATCGTCGGCGAAGTGGGCCGCCCTCTCGCGCAGCACTCCACTTTGCTCCACCAGCACAAGCGGACGATGGCAGGCCTGCGGCGTGGCCGCGTCGCGCGTGACTCCGGCGAGCTCCCGGCCGCCCGCCGCCTCAGCGCTTCCGTCGGGCAGAGGGAACAGGCTGGCCACCTCGTCATATGTCGATTCGACTCCGTCGGCGAGGGAGGACGCGAGGTCGATCGCTCCGGAGACGACGTCGAGTGGGTCGGCCGGCGGGACGACCCCGTCGGTGAGTGAAAACGTGAGGTCGATGTTTTCGTCCACCGGATCGCATGCCTCGGTCACCTCGAGCGCCAGAACGTCGACCTCGATTTCGTCGCCCGTCAGGGGCAGTTCGAATACTGCGGGTTCCGCCGCGGCTTCCTCGACGTCGAGAGAACCGGCCAGCCCCGTGGTGGCAGAAGCCTCCGGGGACGCGCTCGACCTCCCGGCAGAACACTCCGGGAGGGCCGAAACCGACGCCGCCACCCTCACGAGCGCGTCGCTGCCCGCGGTCTCCGACGCCGCGTCGAGCGCGAGTTCCAACCCCGCGCACCGCGCCGCCACGGCTGCGCACTCGGTCGCCAATGCGTCTCGCTCCGCCTCGAGTGCGCGTACCCGTTCCGCACTCGCCACGCACTCCACCTCGAACTGAGTCAGGCGGAGCTGCATCGTGTCGTGCTCCGCCTGCAGCTCGCGTTCGCCAAGTTGGAACGCGCCGCGTTCGGTGGTCTCGCGCTCGGCCGCCTCACGCAAACGGTGGCGCAGCTCCTCGACTTCGACCCACGCGCGCTCGGCTTCGCCACCCGGCGCACTCTCGTCACGGCACTCCGACGCGCTCTCCGACGGAGCCGAGAGGAGCAGCGCCACGCAATGCGCCACGCCACCAAGACCCGCGAGCAACTCGGGCCGAAGCAGTTCGGCGTCGGCCGAGAAGAGCAGCAGTGCCCCCTCGCTGCCGAGTCGCCGCAGCGGCAACACGGCGAGCGCTTCGATCCAGCCGTGAATCTCGCGCAGACCACCGAGCAGCGGGTGGGTCGTGCCGCGGGCGAGGAGACGCACCCGCCCGTCCTCGATCGACACGCGTACCGGGTCATCGACCACTCGAGCCGAGGCCGGCTGCGGGCACAGGCGGTCGATCACCTCGGACGAGAGCCGGTCCGTCGCCACCACCGCGCGGCCCGGCCGTGCCGGCAGGAAAGCGACCGCGTCGAGGCCCAGCGCCTGCGCGAGTATCGTCAAGAGCCTGGGACCGCGCTGCGCCGAAGCGGTCTCACCCGCGAGCACCATCTCCGCATCGAGGCGGAGCAGGGCCGTCTCGGCTCGCAGCTCGAGCGCGCGCACGAGTGCTTGATGAACCCCTCGGCGCGAGGTCGGCGCAGAATCGGACGTCTCGCGCAGGTAGGCCTCCCGGGCGGCCACTCGTTGCCCGAACTCCACCACGGTCCCTCGACGAGAGGTTCGGATCGCGCGCGGCTCGACTTGATGGGGACCACCGTGGCGGCCCGGCCGCATTTGGTCGAGGCTGAGCGAAGTGGCCGAGTCTGCCCTCTCGGCGCCATCGCACGAGTTCAAGTTTGCGGGAGGAGCGGCCGAACCCTCCGGCGGGCGACCGGGAATCGCCGTGACGAGGGCTTGGTGTGGTGAGTTCGGAGCGGGACGCGGGCACGCGGTTACGGGTACTGCGGCTGCGCGCAGCCGGCCTGGAGGTCTGCGTGCCGATCGAGGCCGTGTTGGATCTCGATCGGGTCGCCGAACCCGCGCCCGGCGTGACCTCGGAGGCGCACCTCACAGCACTTCTCCACCCCACCGACGAGGTGGCCCCGGCACGCTGGCGCCTGCATCTGGTCGCCGCACCTCTCACTTGGCTTGACGGGGACAGGCGCGACAGCGAAAGCGATCTCCCCCCGGATCCCATGCCACTCACCGTGGTTGCCGAGGAATGTCTCGGCGTCCGCGACATCGATCTCGGCAACGCGCGGCCGCATCCTCTGGCCTGGCAGATGGCCGACGGCACACCCGCCGGACACCTGCTCGATCTCGCCGGCGAACTGGTTCTTCTGCTGCGGGCCGAGGCTCTCGCCGCAGGGCCGATGGCCACCGGCTGGGCGAGCGCAGGAAACGACGCGTGACGCCACGGATCCTCATCGTCGACGATTCGGCCACGATCCGGCGTGCCCTGGAGCTCATCCTCCGCCCAAAGGGCTTCGAACTCGAATTCGCCGCTACCGGCAGCGAGGCGATCGAACGGGCGCGTTCCTTTGGCCCAACGCTGGTGGTGCTCGATTATGTTTTGCCGGACATGCGCGGGCCCGACGTCTGCACCGCGTTGGAGAGTCTGCCCCAGACCGCCGCGACACCGATCGTGCTGGTCTCGGCCAAGGGAGCGTCGGTGCGCGAGGCTTACCGCGACGCGCGCAACGTCGTCACCTACATCACAAAACCCTTCAAGCCGGGCCTCGTCGTGTCGGTCGTCGAAAACGCTCTCTCGTCCCGGCCGGCCGCCCAGCCACGTGCCCCGATAGCGAGTTCATCCGGGCCAGGAACCCAGGCGACACCGCTCCGTGCTCATCGCGAGGCCGTGCTGGACACGCTGCTCCGCCACGTGCTCGAGGGGCTCGGGGCTGCGGAAACCCGGTCACGTGACGAGATGCGCGAGGGAATCGCAAAGCTCTGCCGCCTGCTCGACGCCGGACGTCAGGGCCTCGCTGCGAGCCGGGGACGCTGGGTACTGGACCCGCGTGGCGCGCTGGTCTCCATCGATGAAATCCTTCTCGACGCGCATCGACAACTCTGCTCACTGACACGCAGCCTGCCGAGCCCCGCGCCGCGACACAATGGTGGGACCGCCGTCCTGGCCCTCGCGTCGCCGCACGAACCCCACGCCGATGCGCTGGCCGAACTCGCCCGGACGATCGACGAGCCGCGCCTCTTCGTCGCGCCGGACGAGTCGGCCTTCGAGGTTCTCGCCCACCTTTTGCGGCCCTGCGCCGTCGTCTTGACCGACCTGCCGCCGGCCCAAATAGCCGGCGTGGTGGCACGCCTCGCGACACCCGAACACGGTGGTCCCCGCCAGATCCGCCTCGTCCGGGCCCTGCCGAGCGATGCCATCAGCCCGCCCGATCCGTCATCCGCCCCAAAATCCGTCTCGGCTGACGAAGGCCCCGCGCTGCGAGACGCCCTCCCTCGGACAGACGACGCTCTCCCGGGATCTGCGGCGGCATTCTCGCCCGGCGAGATGCGCGTGGGCATCGCCGAACTCGCGGCCACGCTGCGCGAGTTGGCCCGCGGCCTGGCCAACGTGCCCGGCGGTCTCGCGGCCGGCAGCGCCGCCGAAATGCTGGAGGTCGTGGTCCTGTGAGCATTACGGGGGATCTCTGCGTCTTCCGGTGTGGCACCCGATGCTTTGGCTTGTCCACCGCATGGGCCACCGAGGTCATCGAGCCCCGTCCCTTGACGGCCATGCCGGGTGCGGCCGCCGACCTGCTCGGAGTCTTCAATCTGCGCGGCGAGGCCGTGGCACTCGTCGCACCTGAACACGTGCTTGCGTTCGAGGCCGGCACGGCCGCTGTCAGCGCGACCTGGATCGTGGTCGGACGAGGCGACCGCCGTTTCGGGTTGGCCGCCGACAACGTCCTGGGCGTCGTGCACCTCGCGCCCTGGGAAGGACCGCGCGACCCCGTGAAATCGCAAGGTGCGGCACGGGGAGAGGTCGAGAAAAACGGCTCGTCCTTCACTCTGCTCGATCCTGAAGCACTGCTCGACGAGGTCGCGCGACTGCTGGCGGAGGGCTTTCGTGCCGCGCTCGCGGGCTCGCCCGGCCCCGCGGCCGGCTCTCTCCTGGAAGGACCGAATTGCGATGGCCGCGCATAGACGAGAGGCCGATGGGCCGCGGACACGGGTCGCCAGTGCGCGCCGCATGCCCGGCATAGATTCCGGGCGTGGCGGCGGCCTGCGTGTCGCCGCCACGGTCTTCTTCATGATCGTCGCGGGCGGTGCCGCGGGACTCATCCTCGTGCATCAAAAGATCGAAGCGACGGCTCTCGCGCGGCTCGACGCCGCTGCGGCCGCCGCCGAACGCAGCGTGCTCGGCGAGCTCACCCGCGTGAGCGAGCGTCTCGATGGGCTGGCAGGTGATCCGCGCCTCGCGCAAGCGATCGCCGAGCGAAGCGACGGCCCAGAGGGCGGTCCCCCGGCCAAGGTCCACCCCTCTCCGCGCCGGGCGGGTAGGCAACGCGGTGCCGCAGCGCATCGACCGTGGCTCGACGAGGCGATGCTCCGGCTCGGCGCCGCAGACCTGCGGCTCGTCGATGGCGGAAATGTGCGCGTCCTCTTCTCGCTCGGCGCCGGACGGAAGGACCCCACGAATCGGGGCGTCCTGGCCAACACAGGGGCGTCGCTGGGAGCCGCGCTCGCCGCCGCCGCACCCGGCGCAAGGTTCCCGCTGGTCCGACAGGGCCGAGCCGGTGCCGGCGCGCCGCCTTTCTTTCATGTCCTGACCCCACTGCCCGCGGCTGCGGAGATGGGCCCGGCGCGCTCGCTGCTGGTCGCGACCTTTCCCGCAGACCGCCTCACACGCTCGCTGCTCGCACCCGTGGTCGCAAGCCAACTCCTCCTGGTCGCGCCCGACGGCACGGCACTCGGCGCGCCGGCGAGCGCTGCTCCGCGGGGTCGCACACTTGATTCAGAAACCTCCGGAGAACTCGCGCGGGCCGGCCCGCGCCTCACCCGCGCCGCGACCAGCAACGCCGAGCTCCTCGCCGACGCCTCGCCGGGCCTGCGTCAAGCGCTCGCGGGCGAACCGCACCTCGGCGCTCTGGGCACGCTCCGCGACGGCCTGCTCGGGGCATGGCGACCACTCGAAGCCGGTGGGCAACGCTGGGTTCTCGCCGCCGAACTGCCGCGCGCAGCACTGCTGCGAGAACTCACCCCGGCCGCCGCGAGCATACTCGTCGCCGCATTGCTCGGCGGCATCCTCGGCGGGTGGATCGGCCGGCGGCAGTGGCAAAGATTCGCCGCCCGACTGCGGACGACCCTCGATGCTGCGACCCGGGCCCAGCGCAGCGCGGAACCAGCAGCACTGCCCGAGCCCAGCGGCCCGGCCGGGGAGATCGCGCGTCTAGTCAATCAACTACTTGCGGAGCGCGTCCAGGCGCAGGCGCGCGCCGGGCAAGAGCGTGCCCGCATCGCCGCCGAGGCCGAGGCACTCGCAAGCGCGCTCTCCCCTGCCCTGGCTGCCGGTGACGCCCCGGTGTTTCCCCCCACCAGCGGGCTGCTCGCCCCGGTCAGCGCAGCGGCCGCGGCCATCCTTGCCACAAACGCCGAGCTGAGAACCCGCCTACGCGACACGGCCAGCCGCTTCGAGACGACGACGGGGCGCCTCCACGCGCTGGTCGAACGGACCCGCACCGGCGCGCGCGACCAGGGCCGCGAATGTGGTCAGGGCGGGCGCTCGGCGGGCGAAGTTCGTCAGGCTCACCAAGCGCTCGAAGCGGGTTGCGCGCAGACCCTCGAACTCGGTCGACGCGCCGAACATGCCTCGCGTCTCGGCCGAGAGGCGATCGACGATCTTCTCACGGGGATGGAGGGACTGCAGCGTGACACTCGAGCCGCCACCATCAAGATCAAACGTCTCGGCGAGCGCTCGATGCAGGTGGCGGCAATCGTCGGCTCGATCTCCAAGCTCTCGGCGCAGACGGACATGCTCGCGCTCAACGCGGCCATCGAGGCATCACGCGCCGGTGAGCAGGGCCAGGGCTTCACGCTGGTGGCCGAGGAGGTGCGCAAGCTCGCCGAGCGCGCCTCGGCCGCGGCGCGAGAGGTCGAGCGCCTGATCGAGGGTGTGCGCTCGGACGTCGGCGACGCGGTCGGCGGGCTCGAGCGGCAGTCGGAGAGACTCGATCTTCACGCCGCCGCTGCGGGCGCGGCCTCCGAGGCGCTCGACCGGGCCTTCGCGGCGATCGGCGACACCAGCGAGGCGCTCCGGCATGTCGCCGCGAGCGCCGACGGCGAGGCCGACGCGGTCGAGAACCTTCAACAGAGCTTTGCGCGCCTCGCAGAGACCGCGACTCTGCTTTCGCACTCGGGTGAGGAGAGCGCGCGCGCGATGCGCGATCTGCGCGAAGTCGCACGCGCACTCGATCTCCCCGAGACCCGACCGGCGGCTTGAACGGAGACGGAATGGAGAGTCCTTCGCCGGAAACCGAGCCTGGTGCCGCGCAGACCGTCAATCCTAGTGACGGGGCGGCTACGGCTCGGCGAGGCGACGACGCCGGAGGGCCAGCGCCGGATGCCACGACTCGACGAAGCGACCACGCCCGAATGCCGACGGCTGCGGCTCGGACTGTTTCGGCGCTCGACCGCATCGGCGCAGCCGTTGCCGAGAGCTGCGATCTGCTCGCCAACTACGTGCCAGAGGCATCGGCCGAGCAGCAGCGCTTGGCCGGGCAGGCTCTGATCCCGAACACGCCGTGGGAGGGTACGCCCGAGGTCGGGGCCGACACGGTTGCTGCGGCGGATCCCTCGATCGAGGCCGGAGCCGACACGATCGATGCGGAGTTCGCAGCCATCCTCGCCGAGACCTTCGCAACGGAGCTCGAGGAGTTGCTCGACCCGGTCCCGAAACTGCTCGAAGCGCTCGCAGATCCGGCCCGTCAGCCCGCCGCGTGTGCCGATCTCGGGCGGATCTTTCACACGATCAAGGGCAGCGCTGCCACCGTCGGGCGCACCGATCTCGAGCGCTGCGGGAAAGCAGTGCAGGACGTCCTCGAGGAGCTCGAGGACGAGGCCTTTCCGCTCGAACCCGCAATCGTCGAGCGCGCAGCCGACGAGATCCGCCGCGTCTATCAGGCTGCCGGTCGAGAGGCGCCCGCGGATGCGCTCGCACTCGCGCTCGATGCAGCTCGCGCGTCGATGAACGACGACGATGCGCCCGATCCGGCATCCGCGGACGCCGCGCTCGCGGAGATCCTCGCGGCCGGGAGTGCCGCGAGCGCGGACCCAACGGGCTCCCTCCCCGCGGGAGAGGACGCCGCGCCATCCATCCAGCCGAGTCATTCCGCGCTCGACACAGCGAGCGCAAAGCCAGCCGCCGGCCCGGCCGCACAGAATTCGATGGTCGAGCCCGTCGGCCCCACCGCGATCGAACCCGAGCTGATGGAGGCCTTTGCGCTCGACGCCGACGCGGCTCTCGAGGGGATCGAGGAAGCGCTCCTCATGCTGGAGCGAGCGCCCACGGATCACGCCCCCCTACGCCTGCTCTTCCGGCAGTTTCACACCCTCAAGGGTGCGGCCGCCTCGGTCGGTCTCGAGCCATTGGCAGCCCAGCTCCACGGCGGCGAGAGTCTGCTCGAAGACATCATCGAGCGACGCTTTTCGGTCGCGGCCGAGCCTCTGCTGGCCTGCCTGCTCGAACTCGGCGAATCCGTGGCTGGCCTGGTCGCCGAATCCCGTGGCGTCGCCCATTCGAGCCGGATTCTCGACGACATCACACCACGAATATCTGGCCTGCTCGCCCCCGTGTCGCCGGCGCGGGCAAGCGTGCGAGAAGCGCCCGCGACGGTGCCGGCTCCAGCGATCATTGACGATGCGCCGGCAGCAGCTCCCCTGCCGCACCGCGGCGACGACAGCGCGGTGGTGCGAGTCCACGCCAGCCGCCTCGACCAGCTCATGAACCGCGTGAGCGAGTTGGTCGTGAGCCGCACCCGCCTCGAGGACGGCATGGCCGCCTGCCGCGACCTCGGCGATCGGCTCGCGCAGGGGCGATTGCGGCTGCGCGACGCGATCGAGGGCCTGCGCAGCTTCGAGTTCCCCGAGGGGCCACCGGCGCGGGCGATCCCCCCCGCCACCGAAGAACCAGGCGCCCCGGCGCGGGCCGGCCAGCCGCGTCGCGCCGGCACCCCGGCCCGTGTCGCCTCGCTCACAGATTTCACAGATCTCGAGTTTGACAAGTACGACGACCTGGGCGTGCTCACGCGCAGTCTGGTCGAACTCACGAACGACGCTGCGGAGATGGTCGAGCAGATCGGCGAGATCCTGGTGGGCCTCGGCGAGGAGAGCCGCCAGATTTCCAAGGTCACCTCGGGCCTGCAACGCACGGTCACGAGCATGCGCCTGGTCTCGCTCGACGCCCTCTTCCGCCGACTCGAGCGGGCGACGCGCGAGGCCGCGCGACTGGAGGGCCGCGAAGCGCGGCTCGTCTGCCACGGCGGCGAGACCCAACTCGACCGAGGCCTCGTCGAGGCTCTCGCCGGTCCGTTGCTCCACCTCGTGCGCAACGCCGTCTCGCACGGCATCGAATCGCCCAGCCTGCGCCAGAGCCGGGGCAAGAGCCGTTTGGGCACCGTCGAGATCGCAGCAACGCCACGCGACGGTGCGATCGAGGTCACCGTGCGCGACGACGGCGGCGGTCTCGATCTCGACGCGATCCACACCAAGGCCGTGCGCTCGGGCCGCGTCGCCGCGAGCGCGGTCCTCTCGCGCAGCCAGATCGCCCGATTCATTTTCGCGGCCGGCTTGTCGACCCGCGACACCGTCGGGGCGGTCGCCGGCCGTGGCGTCGGCCTGGATGTCGTGGCAGCGGAGGTCGAACGGCTGCGCGGTTCGATCGCTCTCGACTGCGTGGCCGGACAGGGCACGGTATTCGTGATCCGCGTGCCGCTGCTCACCGCGATCGATCAGGTCTTCCTGCTGCGCAGCGGGGAGCGGCTCTTCGCAGTTCCCCTCTCCAGCGTCGAGACGATGGTGCAATTCGATCCGGGGCAACTCGACAGCAAGGACGGCGTCGATCGACTGCGTCTCGGTGCGACCACCGTTCCGGCCCTGCCGCTGGCGGACGTCTGCGGCGATCCGGAAACCGGGCTCGGCAACACAGCCGCCGTGCTGCGCACCGGCGACGAGAAGATCGCCGTGCTCTTCGATCGCGTGGAGGGCCAGCGCGAGGCGGTGATGCGCCCGCTCGGTCCCTTGCTCGCGGCCCACACCTGGATTTCTGGAGCGACCTTCTCGGGCGACGGCCGGGTCCTCTTCTGCCTCGACGCGGCGGGGCTCCTGCGACTGAGTCGCGAAGGCAGGAGTAGGCCGGCCAGCCCAAGTCGTGTCACCGCACCCGCCGGCCCGAGCGCCGACGTACTCTGGGTGGACGACTCGATCTCGGTGCGCAAGCTCGCGGTCCACTTCCTGCGCGCCGCCGGCTGCAGCGTGGATACTGCGGTTGATGGACTCGACGCGCTCGAGAAGCTGCGCTGTGGGCGCTACCGAATGCTCATCACCGACCTCGAGATGCCGCGCATGCACGGCTACGAGCTGCTCGCCCTGGTCCGCGCCGATCCCCGGCTGGCAGCACTCCCGGTTGTCGTCTGCAGCTCGCGCGGCTCGACCAAGCACCGCGAACGAGCGGCCCGCGCCGGAGCCAGCGACTACCTGGTCAAACCCTTCGGTGCCGAGGGCCTCGCCCGGCTGCTGCAGGAGTACCTCCCGGCACGTTGAGCCACTCCTCCTCGCCTGCGCGTCGCCATAACCGCATCGCGGGCAATCGCAGGAGTACCTCCCGGCACGTTGAGCCACGCCTCCTGTCGCCGCACAGCCGTCGAGAGGCAGAATCACCTCGGCGGCGGCACGTTGAGCCACTGCTCACCGTCCCGGCAACGCCGTGGAGACGCCGAATCATCTCCCGAGAGCACGTGGAGCCGCGCCTCCTGTGCCTGCAACGCCGTCGAGAAGCAGAATCGCCTCTCGGCGCGTTGAGCCACGCTCGCGGGCATGGCGTCGATCTCTCGCCTGCCCCACTGCTAGGGTCGGCGCCGTGGAGACCCCGCGCGCATGGCTCGGCCCGCTCCTGCGTGGGCTCGCGGCGGTGCTCGTGGTCGCGAGCGCCGGGGGCTGCGCCAACGCCACCGTGTGGGCGCTCAGCGTGGCGGCCGGGGTGACGATGGCCGACCTGGCGCGACGCGAATGCGCCGAGCGCGCCCGTGATGCAAGCGGCTTCGCGATGCAGGCGGCGTTCGTCGCGGTGCTGGCCGGGGCGGCCTTCGATCGGCGCCACGGTGTGCCGGCGGCAGGGCTCGTCGATCTCCTCGGCGCCACGCTCTTTGCCGCGGCGTTCGGACTCCGCCAGCTCACGCAGCGCGAAATGGGAGAGGCCTTCCGGGTCGCCATCGTGCTGACGAGCGAGCAAGAGCTGGTTCAGACGGGTCCGTTCCGGGTGATCCGCCACCCGAGCTACGCCGCCATCGGGCTGATGGGCATCGCCACCTCGTTGCTGACCCGGAGCCCACTTGCGCTCGTCGCGACGTTTGTCCTGTGGCTCCCGGCCGCCATGGCCCGTATCTCGATCGAGGAACAGGGTCTTGCACGTCGCTACGGGGCGCGGTGGACGGAGTACTGCCGCACCACGGGACGCCTCTTGCCCCACCTGCGAACGGGTAGACGGTGATGGCCGACCGGACTGCGGCCATGGCGGTACAGCACGCTCTCTCGATCGACGTCGAGGATTGGTTCCATGATTCGAGCCGCGGGCCCATGCCGGCCAGTGCCGCCGAGATCGCCCGCGGGGGCCACCGCGTCGCCGGCAATCTGCAGGCACTGCTCGACCTGTTCGCACGCCACCAGGTGCGGGCCACCCTCTTCGTGCTGGCCGATGTCGCCCGCAAAAATACTGGATTGATGCGCGCGGCCCACGCGGCCGGTCACGAGATCGCTTGCCACGGCCTCCACCACCGCCGCCTGCCCGGTGTGGCCTCGGCGGCGCTCACCGACGAACTCCGCCAGGCTCGGCACATGGTCGAGGACGCAGCCCAGGTCGCGGTCGCTGGGTTTCGTGCGCCCTACTTCATCGACGCAACGCAACTGCCCGCCCTCGATGCCGTCGCGGCGGCGGGCTTCCGCTACGACGCGAGCTTCATGCCCTTGCGTTGGAGCGGGCGCGGCGATCCCCGGCTGTCGACGCTTCCCGGACCGGTGCGCCTGCCCTGCGGGCTCTGGGAGATCCCGCTCCCTCTGGAGCGCCTGCCGACAGGCCACGTGCTGCCGCTCGCGGCGGGCGGCTTCGCCCTGCGCGGCCTGCCCTACCGGTTCTTCCGCCACTACCTCGACCGCCACGCCGCCGAGCAGGGTCCGGCGGTCGTCTACCTCCACCCGTGGGAGATCGACCCGGACTCACCCAAGTTGCCCGGGACCCCACTCCATGTGCGCTGCTTCAACGCGATCGGCCGCCGCCACCTCGCCGGTCGCCTCGACCGACTGCTCGGCGAACGACGCTTCGCTCCCATTGCCAAGATTTTTGCCGATACCCTCGCCGGGGGCCCGCAGATGGGGGAGAACTTCGAGAGCCCGCAGCGGTGAACGCAAGTGCGGTCCGAGCATGAGCACGAGAGCTGTCCGCAATTCCTGATCGACTCGCGGTAGCGCTCGCGACCGGCTCGCCGGGGCACCCGGCCCGGCCTCGCGGCGGCACTCGAGCCACGCCTCGATCTCGCCCTCGACCTCAAAGCGTGGCGCGCGATGGTTGCGACTCGCCGCTTCGAGAAGCTGGAGACAGCCGAGGGTCTCGGGGTGCAGCCGCAGGCCGCCGTCGCGGGCACAACGCGCACAGCGCACCCCACCACCATCGACATCGAGCGAGGCCGCATGGCCTGGCGCGGCGGGCGCCCGACCACAGACGACGCAGACGTCGAAACGCGGCCGCCAGCCGCCGGCCGCCAGAACGGACAGCTCGAACAAGCGCAACACGAACCGTCCGGGATCGGCTTGGCCGAGGCAATCGAGTGCCGCGTCAATTGCCTGGAAGAGATCGTCGCCGACTTCATGCTCGACCGATATTTTATCCGCGACCTCGATGACATGCACCGCCGCCGTGTAGCGCGGTATCGACTGGACGAGGGCCGGCCAGGGCGCGCGCACCACGGCGCGTTCGAGGAACGCCATCTGACTGTCCCGCCGACGCTGAAAATCGAGGCGGATGCGCGCGAAAATCTCCAGCGCACCCGAGAAGCGCCGGCGCGAACGCTTCGCCCCCTTGGCGATGCCGGTGAACTTGCCAAAGTCGCGCGACAAAACGGTCACGATGCGATCGGACTCACCGAAGTCGACCGTGCGCAGCACGATCGCGGGAGTGCTCAGGCTCGCCCGGCGTGCCACGACCCACAGGTAGCACCGGCCACTGCCAGCCCGAAGCCCCCGGCGAGAGAAGATCTCGGTCCCGGTCACGTGGACAGGCCTCGGTTGGCAACGAGAATGAGCTGGCGTTCGATCTCCGTGCAGATCTCGGTCCCGGTCACGTTGACAGGCCTCGGGGCTGACCTTAGTTTCTCGCGGCTCGCGGGACGGGGATCGCCCGTTCGCGGCTTCCAGGTTCAGATGAGCACCAACGGTTTCGACGACTCCGAGGAAAACGGCGCCCGCGTCCGGCCGGCCGACCCCGCGAGTGATCCCGCCGAGATCGGACCCGAGCCCCTGCCGGCAACGATCGAAGAGGCGCACGCCCGCATCCGGGAGCTGGCGGCCGACCTCTCGGCGCGGGCGGACGATGCGGCGGGTCTTGCCGACCGCGTGCTGCGGGAGCGGGCCGAGCTCGAGAACTTCAAGCGGCGCATGCAGCGGGACCGCGCCGAAGCCGCGCGCTATGCGGGCGAGCCCCTGTTGCGCGAGATCCTGCCGGCGCTCGACAACCTCCAGCGGGCGTTGGCCGCGTCCGCGGAGGCGGCGGCGGGAAACCCCGCCATCGCCTCGTTGCGCGAAGGGGTAGCGATGGTGCTGCAGCAACTGCTGGCCGGACTCGCCCAGCACGGACTGCGGCGGGTCGAAGCCGCCGGTCAGGTCTTCGATCCCGCCGAGCACGAAGCTCTAGGGCAGATCGAGAGCACCGCCTTGCCGGCCGGAAGCATCCTCATCGAGCACGACCCCGGCTACCGGCTGCACGACCGCCTGCTGCGGCCCGCCCGTGTGACGGTCTCGCGAGGACCGGGTCCAGCGGTCGGAAACTGACCCCGGACCTTGTCAGCAGAACGATCGGCCTTACTCGCACGGGCGGATTTACGAGCGCCCACGGGGGCCACGACAGACCATCGACCCGGAGCACCGCTCCGGGATAAAAAAAGAGGCAACGGACATCATGGGCAAGATCATCGGCATCGACCTCGGGACGACCAACTCGTGCGTGGCCATCATCGAGGCGGGCGACCCGACGGTCCTCGCCAACTCCGAGGGGACCCGCACGACTCCGTCGGTGGTCGCCCTCTCGGATAGCGGTGAGCGGCTGGTCGGTCAGATCGCACGACGCCAGGCCGTCACCAACCCCGAGAACACGGTGTTCGCCGTCAAACGGCTGATCGGTCGCCGTTTCGATGATGCCGAGGTCCAGCGGGCGGCCAAGGTCCTGCCCTACAAGGTCGGCCGTGCCGAGAACGGCGACGCCTGGGTCGAGCTCCGGGGCAAAAAACACAGCCCGCAGGAAATCTCGGCGATGATCCTGCAGAAGATGAAGAAGACCGCGGAGGACTACCTCGGC
>SXLG01000112.1 GCA_005777805.1 Pseudomonadota bacterium | reverse complement strand
GCGCGGCGCGCCGGCCGGCGCGGTGCCGGCGGTCGGGGCGGGCCCCGGCGCACTCGGTGAGGGCGGGCTCGCGCTGCCGCGTGCTGCGATCTCGCTCGCTGATGATTCGCTCGCCGACTGGCCGAAGCCACAAGCCCTGGTGGGTCCGCTCGTGCCGGCACCGGGCAGCGTGTCTTTCGGCGAGGTCTACCTCGCCTGGGATGATCGCGGTCTCGATCTGGCCACGATCGGGCAGGACTACGTCGATCTCGATCTCCTGGCGTACGGCGGCGGCTTCCCGCTGGGCGAGACCTATCGGGTAGAGTTTGGTATTGACGCGGGTGTGGGTCCGCGCTGGTTCACGCTGCTCTTCTTGCCACCGCGCCGCTCCGAGCGTGATCATCCACCGATGACACCGCTCCTCTGCCGCGGAACTGTTACGCCGCTGCTGCGCGCGCCTCTGGCGAGGGTCGGCGAGGCGCCGCCCCGCGCGCACGGAGACGATGCGGGCCTGACGAGGCCGTCCGCACAAATGGCGGCAGCCGGCGGAGGATCGATGCCCCCGGCTCTGGTTCGCGTGTCGGGCGAGGTTGAAGCAGGGCTGGCGCGTCCCGGAACCTCGATCCAGGCGCCCTGGGCCGAGCCCGTCGCCTATGGCGAGGACGAATCGGGTGTTGCCAGCGCTCTCCCGCCGCGGGAAGCCGACGCTTCCGCGAACCCGGGTTGCGCTCCGGTCGCCGGGGCCAAGGTGCGCTACTTCGGCGCCGATCAGCCGCGCATCGTCGCCGAGGCGCGGGTTCCGTGGGCGGCACTCGGACTTGACGAGCCCCCTCCCGCTGGCCATGCACTCCGGCTCGAGATAGCGGCGTGGAGCTGGTTCCGCGGCCGGTGGATGTCGCTCTCCGGACGCCCCCCGGCCGAGGCCCTTGCGGACCCCACGGGCTGGCGCAGCGCGTGGCTCGGGGGCGAGAGCGGCACTTGAGCCGATCGGCGCGGCGCAACTTGCCGGGCGACCACGGACTGCGACCTGGGCGTCAGGTGGGATTTCATGCTGCAACGGGGGGCGTGGCCACCGGTCGCAGCTCGCTGCGCGGCACCGAGCGCGTCTCCTCGATCAACGACGGCGACATCGCCCTCGACTGCATGGGGTGGCGGGCAGCATCCTCGCCGCGGCCGGGGCTCGTCGCGCAGCCATCGGCCTTCGCGGGCTGGCGAGGGGACTGGTGTCATGCGAGCCATCGCTGTAGCCGCGGGCTGCGGGTACCCACTTGGGAGCCAGCGGTCCGAGACCGCAAGGGAGAGAAGCCATGACACGTGAAGAGATGATCGCGCAGCTCGGACCGCTCGGCCCGCTGGCCGGAATCTGGGAGGGCGGAAAGGGTGGCGACGTCGCGCCCTCGGACGATCGTGGCATCGAGCGGAACGCCTACCGCGAGCGGCTCGTGCTCGAACCGATCGGCCTGGTCGAGAACCACGAGCAGAAGCTGCATGGCCTGCGTTACGCGACCACCGCGTGGCGGCTCGGCGAAGCCGACCCTTTCCACGAGGAGGTTGGCTACTGGCTCTGGGATGCTGCTGCAGGGCAAATCATGCGCTGCTTCATGGTGCCCCGTGGCGTGGTCGTGATGGCGGGCGGCACGGTCGAACCCGGCGCGCGTCACTTCCGGCTCGCTGCCGAGGTCGGCTCGGCCACCTTCGGGATCTGCTCGAATCCATTCCTCGACCGCGAGTTCCGGACCGAGCGCTACGAGCTCGCCGTCACGCTGAACACCGATGACAGCTTGACCTACGAGGAACACACCTGGCTCAAGATCAAGGGGCAAGAGAAGCTCCTCGACCACAGCGACACCAACACCTTGCGCCGGGTCGGCTGAGCGGGCGATCGCGCCCTTCGCCTGCCGTAGATCCCGGAATCGAAGGCGCGGGTGACCTTGGCTGCCGTATCGAGCCGAGTGTGGCTTCCGGTGCTGCTTCGCCCGACGTATCGGAGGCGCAGGCGACTCTCCCGCCCGTATCGAGCCGAGTGTGGCTCATGGTGCTGTTTCGCCCGAAGGTTCCGCGGCGCCCGCGGCTTTGACGGTCGCCTCGGGCCTCGGTAGCGAGCGAGGATGCCGTCGCTCCGCGCGCATCGCCAGCGGAGGTGGGCTCCGCGGATCTTCGGGGCGCTCCTGCTCGCCTCCGGCGCCTGTTCCTGGCGGCCCCCCGTCGATTCGGATGAGACGGTCGCCTCTCGTGCGGCCGGGCAGTTCCCTGGAGGGGACGCAGCGACGGGCACTCGCGCGGCGCCGTCCCCGCTGCTGCCCGCCCTCTCACCCGAGGTGAGCGGAGACGTGAAGGGGCACCCCGCAACGCTCGCCGACGCGACGGGTCGGCCGCCCAACGTGCTCCTGGTCACCGTCGACACGCTGCGTGCCGATCATCTCGAACCCTATGGCTACTCCCGTCCGATCTCACCCGAGATCGACGACCTTGCCGCTGCGGGTGTCCTCTTCACCGATGCCATTACCACCGCACCGACCACAGCCCCGGCGTTGGCGTCGGTCTTGACGGGACGCCACATCGACACGCACGGTGTGCGTGACAATCATTCCGCGTTGCCCGACGGGCTCCATACCCTCGGCGAGGCGTTTGCGGCGGCGGGCTATGACACCGCCGGCTTCTACGGCAATGGGGCTGTGCGCGACGGCTTCGGCCAGGGGCTTGGCCGTTTCGAGCCTTTCGGTAGCAACTGGTTCTTTCGAGACGCGGCCGGAACCGACAAGGCGATTGCCTGGCTCCGGAGTGCACACGAACCCTGGTTCCTCTGGATTCACTACATGGACCCACACGGGCCCTACCGTTCCTCGCCGCCCGAACGCAGCGCAAACCTGCGCTACCCCGAGACGCCCGAGCTGTTGCGCGAATTGCCGTTCGGACCTGGAAATTATGCCATCGACGCGATTCCGAAGTACCAGCGCCTGGGGGATCAGACTCGGGTGGTGGACTACCTGCGTCGTTACGACGGTGAGATCCTCGGCACCGATGCCGAGATCGGTCGCCTGCGCACCGAAATCGAGGGCTCGGGCCAGCGAGGCCGTACGTTGGTCGTCTTCACCGCCGACCATGGCGAGAGCCTCGGCGAGGATGGCTACTTCTTCCAGCACGGCCACTTGCTCGGCGAAGGCTCCGTGCGTGTGCCGCTCATCCTGAGCCATCCGCGCCTGCCACAGGGACTCCGCGTCGATGCCGGGGCGTCGCTGCTCGACGTCTTCCCGACGCTGGCGAGCCTGGTCGGAGTGGAACTGCCCGAAGGCAGTGAGGGCCGCGATCTAGGGCCCGAGATCGAGGCCGCTCGCGAGGTACCCCTACTCGCCGGCTGGGCCCGCGCGTTGCGCTCGGCTTTTGGCCAGTCAGGCGCGGAATCAGCTTCGGGCGAGACCGGCGGTGTCGCACCGGGCTCGACGGTGCCCCGCCTTGCGTACACGGTCACTGCGGGCCGCCTGGTCTCGATCCGGCGCAGTGGCTTTGAGTTGCAGGGTGCCTGGTCGCCGGGGGAGGGCGGCGGTCGCTTGCAGGATCCCGTGCTTCTCGACCACGGCATGGTTCCACCGCGCCGGGTACCCCCGGACAAGCATGCCGAGGTGTATTCCCTGTTGACGGACGAACTCACTGTCTTCGCTCGGCAGCTCTACCCCCCGCCGATCCGCGCGACGCCGGCCGTGCGCCCAACCGAAGCCGAGGACGAGCGCCGCCTCCGCGCCCTCGGGTACATCGATTGACAAACGCGAGGAAGACAGCGGCTCGGGTGCCGGCAGCTGCTTCTGGTCGCCCACTGCGGCGGTAGTCGTCGGACTCTCTCCGGCCCGGCGCGGGTCGAGAACGTTGGGCAGAGTGCTGTTGTCGTGGGTCGTGCCGAGGGCTTCGCCGACGTCCCGGTCGGGGTGGCGTTGTGCGAGATCGATCCCGCGAAGGCAGACTGCGTTGCCAAGCCCACCTCCGAGGTGCGCGCCCACATCTCGACGGGCGAGAGCCGCACCTTTGCCGTGGTCGCAGGTTCGCTCGGCGGCGCGATTCCGCTCCAAATTGCGACGGCGCGGGTGATGGCGGCCTTCTTCGATGAGAACAACGTGCTGCGCGGCAGTGACCGTGTTGCGATCACGACCGACCCAGAACCGCTGCCGCATTGATCCGGTGCCCGGTCGTGTTTGCGGGCCGTCGCGTGGTGTTCAGCGGGCGCTGGGGCCCGAGCGACACTGCACGCTCGAACTGCTGGCGATCGTGCAGCCGGCACCGGCTTCGGCCTCGAAAGCGAGCGTCGCGCAGGCTCCCCCCCCGCGTCCTGTCGTATGCAGGTGCGCGGCAAGGGGCAATTGCTCAGAGGTCGCGCCGAGCGCGAGGCCCCGTCCCAGAAGCTTGATTGCGGTAAGGCCGGTGCGGGCGTCGTGCTTGAGCGTCACCGTGAATTCGGTGCCGTTCGCGACCTCACCCTTCCACGTGAGCACCGTACCGGCGCGATTCGCGCGCCAGCCCGTGCGGCTTCTGGGGTCATAGCGGCCGGCGGGCAGCCGGGCCGAGAGCACCTGGGAGCCGCCGTGGTCGGTGACGACGAGACGGAGCCCGTCGCCGCCCTTGGTGAGAAGCACCTCCGCCGAGATCGGCAGGTCGATCGCTGCCGCAATCTGTAGAATCTGCCGGCCTTCGAGAGACGAGAGCTTCGTCATCTGAAGGAACGGCTGGATGGCCGTGCTGCAGGCGAGCGGCTCGTGGCGGCTGAAGTCGTGGCTCGCGAGTGTCTGGCCGAGTTGGGCCGCGAAGGGTTCGAAGAGCGGGTGCATCTCACCCGCGAGCTGCGCGCCGCGTACCGTCTGCACGACTTCGGTCGTCTCGGCCCAGCGGGTCGCATCGGCGTAATGGACGCCCGCTCGCGGCGTGCTCCAGACGACGAAGTGCAGATCCGGCTGGAGCCGCACGACGTGATCCCAGCGAGTCAGCCAATCGACCGGCAGGAAGGGGCCGTTCGATTGGCTGGCGAGGAGCCAGTCGACGAAGTGGGTGGCCCACTCGGCCCAATACTCGACCTCGACGAGATTCCGGGCGATCGCGTCGTCGATCCAGGCCGTGTCGTCGATGATCAGGGGCATCTGAATGTCGGGGTGGAGATCTAGCCGCGTCAGATCCGGGCAGGCCTCGCCGACGGTCACGCGGAGGGCGTTGTCGTCCTCGTCGTTTTCGTCGATCAGGTCGGTGCCGTCAGCCATGAGGTCATAGGTCTGCTGGCCACAGGCTAGCTCGGCGAGCAGGAAGGCTGTGGCGCTGTCTTCCGCGAGCACGGCGAGAGCGGGCACCGAGACGTTGCGGGTCGTGCCGTCGCTGCTCGTCGTTTGGAGCAGGCTCGCCACGGTTGCATCGACCGGGCCCTCGTTACGTACGGTTGCGACGTAGAGGGTGCGGGCGATCGGGCTACCGCTGCCCGAGCTGCCCCCCCCGAAGAGAGGCAAGCTTGGCAGGCTCGGGTCGAAGGTTCCTCCCGCCTCGACCGAAACGATACGGTAGTCGGGTTTCCAGTAGTCGGCATCGATCGTGATATGGGCGGTGTTGTTCGAGCGGTCCGGGTCGTGCAGCGATTCTGCATCCCAATCGGCGATCCAGTAAGTGTCGATCGCCCACGTCGGGCCCGAGCCGGCAGCGTCGGTCGGGACGTCCACCGTCCAGGTGATCGTGGTCTGCCCGCCGGCCGCGAGTCCGCTTACCGTCGTGGCGCGCTCGGCATAGGCATCACCGGTCCACATGTCGTCGTAGAGTAGTTGCACGTCAAAGCTTGGGGCAGGCATCTCGCTGTCGAGGTTCGTCACTGTTGCCGCGTAGGTGAGGGTGTACCAGTGGTACCAGCCCGGCACCTCGACATCGCTCACCATCGCGCTGTGGAACTCGGGCCGCGCGGCGAGCGCAACGTCGATCGCGATATCCACTTCGCTGTTGATCGTGAGGCTCGTCGTGTTGTCGTCTTCGTCCCACTCCGAGAGTGCTGCGTTGCAGTCGGCGAAGACCGAGACCGTGCGCGTCGGGTAGCCCGGACGATAACCGTCGAGGGTGAGGTTGAAGGGCGTACCCGTGACGTTGGTGCTTCCCGCGACAGCGGCGAGGTTCTGCAGCGAGGCACGGCTGCCATCGACCAGGAGGCATGTGGCGAATCCTGGATTGCGGTCGGGGCCGGCCGTCGCGCTGCCCATCAGCCCGAGCCCGGCGAGCGGGTTCTCGTTGCCGACTGACCAGTCGAGGGTGACATCGATCGCGTCGCCGCTCGAAGTGACACTGTAGGCATCACGGTAGGGTTGGAGCTGGCCCGAGAGCGCGAGGTTCTCGGCGGCGACGCCGATCGTCTCGGCGGCGGTGTCGGGATTGTTGGGGTTGGTGGTCCCGCCCGCGCCGTGGTCCTCCCACCCGTCGACGTGATGCATCAGCTCATGGGCGGTCGTGCCGATCAAAAGCGCCGTCAACGACCCGACCGGTGGCGCGTTGACGAAGGTCCGCATGTTGTCGAAGCAGAGGACGACGTCGGCGTGGGTATCGGTGAACGACTCGGTGTAGCCCATCGTGCCGTCGCTCGGGGCGGTGTCCGTGCAGCGGTTCAGGATACTGCCGTTGTAGAAGCAGGCGATCTTCACCGAGCCGGAGAGGAGCGCGTCGATCTCGGCCGACCAGTCGTCGTAGGTGGATTCGTTGATCGACGAGTAGGAGTAGGTGTTGGCCCCGTTGCGGTCGCGCTTTACCTCTTTCCAGATGTCGCGGCGGTGCTCGTCGAGGAAGGCGGCAGCAGCCACCACCGCGGCCCGATCGGTCGATGTGATGGTGCCGTTACACGTGCTGGTGAAGTCGATGGCGCTGGCCGGGGCCGAGGCAAGGAGCGCGAGGAGCAGGGTGGCGAGCGAAGTAAGCGGCCGGACTGGTGACATGGCAGGGATCTCCTTGAATCAGTTCATGGGCCGGGGACCTCGTTGCTGTGGTCCTCTGGTGGGGCCTGCCGAGCAACCGGTGGGCCACGGCCGTGGCAACACGCAGTCTTGATTTCTCAAGTGATCTGCGGTGCGGCGAGTAGGATCGGGTGACCTCGGTATCGTGGGGTTACCGTGGGGGCACGGCGATCTTCAGTCGCCCGCTCGTCGCCGCAGGCGCACCGCTTCGGCGAGGGTCGCCAGAAGATGCTCGGTGTCCTCCCAGCCGAGGCAGGCGTCGGTGATTGAAACTCCGCGCGCGAGAGGCTGGCCGGCGACGAGGTCCTGACGGCCCGGGCTCAGGTGGCTCTCGATCATCACGCCGGTGATGCGGGCGTCGCCAGCCGCGAGCTGGGCTGCGACCGCCTGGCCGACCGCGAGCTGGCGTTCGTGATGTTTCTCGGCGTTGGCGTGCGAGAGATCGATCATCAGATGGGGGGCCAAGCCGGCCTGGGCCAGCTCGCGGCAGGCCGCCTCGACGCTCGCGGCGTCGTGGTTCGGCCGCGGTCCGCCGCGCAGGATGATGTGGCAATC
>SXLG01000111.1 GCA_005777805.1 Pseudomonadota bacterium | reverse complement strand
GTTGCCGCCGAGCGGTACGTAGAGGTAGTCGCGCAACCAGGTGCTGAGGCTCACGTGCCAGCGCCGCCAGAACTCCTGCACCGAGGTCGACCAGTAGGGCCGCTCGAAGTTCCACACCAACTCGACGCCGAAGAGCGCGGCAACCCCCTTGGCGATGACGCTGTAGGCATTGAAGTCAAAGTAGATTTGCAGGGTGAAAGCCACCGCCCCTCCGAGCACGGCCCAGCCCTCGATCGAGGGCTCACCCTGCCAGACCCGCGCGACGAACCCGGCGAGCGTGTCGGCACAAACCACCTTGAGGAAGAGCCCCCAGACCACGAGCCAGAGGCCGCAGGTGGCCTGGTCCCGCGTCACCGTGCGTGGGCGCTGGAACTGGACCAGCAAATGGCGGGCGCGCTCGATCGGGCCCGCCACCAGCAGCGGAAAAAAGAACTTGAAGGCCGCGAACGTGATCGGATCGCGCTCGGCCCGCACCTCGCCACGATAGACGTCGACGATATAGGCGATGGCCTGGAAGCAGTAGAACGAGATCCCGATCGGCAGGAGGATCTCGAGCAGAGCCGGATCACCCGCGAGCCCGAGCATCTGCATCGCACGGCTCACGTTCTCGACGACGAAGCCCGCGTACTTGAAGAATCCGAGTCCGACGAGACAGAGCGTGACGCTGCCGCGCAGCCAGAGGAGTCGCGTGCGCTCGTCGTGGGACGCCTCGATCCGCAGCGCGGCCTGATGGGCAAGCAGCGTGTAGGCGAGCAGCAGGAAGGAGAGCCGCCAGTCGAACCAGCCGTAAAAGACCATGCTGGCGACCACGATCACGGCATTCTGCGCCCGCAGATGGTCGCGCAGCAGGTGGGCGAGAACGAAGACGACCGGCAGGAAGAGGAGGAATACGGCGCTGTCGAACTGCATCGGGCAAGCGCCTCGCGACGAGGCCCCGCACTCATACCGCACGCGCCGCGTCCTGCTCAATGGTGCACGGTGACCGCACGACCCGCGCGGAGGCCAGCGGGGATGCGCGGCGCGCAGAGCGCACCCTTCGGTTGCCGGGCAACGCGACGCGAGCCAGGTCGAGCGCGGCGGACGTGGTCGCCGAGCCCACGGACCGGCCCCCACGGACCCGCCGGTTGCCGGCGCACGCAGAGGCGTGCGAGAGTTCGCAGCATCGCCGTGGCGCGCCCTCCCACCCCTGCCGCCGGGTCTCGCCCGCGGCCGTCCGGGCTCGGAAGCCCGACCGCTCGCTGCGGCGCAGTCCTCGCGATCGCCGCCGTCGCAATCGGTTTGCGCTTCTGGCGACTCGACTGGGGCCTCCTCGACGAGCGCATGGCCTTCCCCGACGAGTTGCTGATCTGGTCGAAGTACCTCCGCGCCTTCGTGCCCTTCGGCGCGGCCTCGTTCGAGCGACCCGACACCGTCGCGGCCCTCTTCTACCCGACCCTCTTCGGCTATCTGGCGGGCCTCGCCACCGCACTCGCCCACGCCCTCGGGCTAGTGCCCTCACCCCACGAGAGCGTGTTCGAGTCCCTGCTGCTCGCCCGGATGTTGTCATCTACCGCCGGTCTCGCCACCGTAGCCCTGGTCGGCGCGCTCACCTGGCGGGCGCACTCGCCGCGCGCCGGCCTGCTCGCGGCGGCACTCGCCGCCGTGCTGCCGCTCGAGGTGATCCACTCGCATCTGGTCTCGGTCGACATTCTGCTCGGCACCGGCATGATGGCGACTCTGCTGCTGGCCTGCCGGCTCGCCCGCGTCGGAACGACCGGCGCAGCACTCGCCACGGGCCTCGCCGCCGGCCTCACCTTCGGCACCAAGTACACCGGCCTCGCGGTCATAGTGCCCGTGGCCTGGGCGGTGGTGGAGGCCGCGTGGCGCCAACGCTCGCCGCGGCGGCTCGTCCTTCTCGCCGCGGCGGCGCTCTGCACGTTCGGGCTCGGATTCACCCTCGCCTGCCCGATCTGCGTGACCAGTCCGGACCGCCTGCTGCGCTCGATGTCGATGCTCACCACCGCGGGTAGCTGGCAGAATCTAGCTTTCTGGAGGACAGCCCTCGTGCCCGGTCTCGGCTGGCGTGGCCGACCCTACGTCTATCAGCTCCTGGTCGCCCTGCCCTACTCGCTCGGCTGGCCGCTCTGGCTCGCGGCCATGGCCGGCGTGGGATCCGCGCTGCGGCGGCGCGACGCCGTCGATCGCATCCTGATGGTCGCGTTCGTCGCCTACCTGCTGCCGATCGGACTCTCGGCCATTGATGCATTGCGCTACCTGCTGCCGCTCCTGCCGATCCTCGTCGTGCTCGCGGCGCGCGTACTGGCCGGCCCGGCCGAGCCGACACGCCCCCCGAGCTCGACGGCCACCGGACTCCGGATCGGACTCGTGCTCCTTGTGCTCGTCGCCACGACAGGTCTCACCGTCTCGCAGGTCGGGCGTTTCTCCCTCGATCAGCAACGCGCCATCGCGACCTGGATCGACACGTCCGTCGAGCGCCCGGCGAGCGGCCGGTTGCGCGTCGCCCTGCCGCACGGCATGTCGCCATATTTCTGGCTGAACGGACCACTCGAAGCACGCGGCCTCGGGGTTCTGACGGTCCAGCCGGGAGAATGGTGGCACGAAGCACCGGAAGTCTTCGTCCTGCCGGAGTGGTTCGCGGTGCAGCTCGAGCGCGGCGGCATCCCCAATCCGGTGATGCGCGCCGACGCCGCAGCCCTGCGCGCGGGCAAGCAACCCTACCGCCTGGCCTGGACGGTGCGCTCGACCTATCTGCAACGCGACTTCTATGCCTGGCTCGACCCGGTCTTCACCGCCCAGCTCGAGATGGGCGAAATCGGCTTCGAGGTCTGGGTGCGCGAGGACCTGGCAACGACCCCGGGACAAGCCGCGCGCTAGCGCTCGACGTAACCGAGGGCTTCGAGCTTGCGGCGGCGCTCGGCGTCCTCCGCTATCGGGCGCGACGGCGGCCGCTGCGACGCCGCCGGCCGGGCAAGCGCGTGCTCGCGATGGGCACTCGCTGCCGCGACGAGTTCGGCCAGTCCGGGACGAGTCTCGGGCGGGAGCGGTGTCCTCTCGCCCGGGTCGGCCGCGAGATCGAAACAGGTCGCCTCGTTGCCGCCTCCATCGACCCAGCATTTCAACGAAACCCCGCGGGCGACGAAATGCCAATCCTCGGTCTGACCCGGAATCGGGGGCGGCTCGGCCGGCCAGCAGCCTTCGACGAGCACGAGGCCGGCCGCCGGCAGGTCCGCTGGCAGGGTGTAGCTGCACGAGGGCGCGACGCCCGGCGACGGCGCAGCGCAGTGCACGGCGAGCGGGAAGGGGCGAAGCTGATCGAGCACCGGTCGCGCGACGTCCGCGAGCACGGCCTCGCCGCCGTAGAGCAGGCGCTCGTTCGAGGCGGCGGGTGCGAGATGGGGCAGAAGCGAAGTGACGCCGGGCCGAGCGATGACCACCGCCGGATCGGCGCAACCAACGAGGCAGAGCAAGCTGCCGGCCACGGCCAACGCCGCAGCCAGCGCCCAGCCACGACTCGATCTCAAGCGCGGCCGCAGCGACACGTCACGCACCCATTCTGCATGGCCGCCGACGCCGCCCGCGGTCGCGCGTGCCAGGCGCCACAACAACCGGCCCTCGATCGCCGCCGCGAGTGCAAGCAGCACGAGTCCCGCGACGGGGGCGCCCCGCCACGCGAACCAGATCAGGGCGGCAAGCGTCCCCAGCGCAATCACCAGCCCGCTACCGCCGCGGCCGGCCGAAGGGTCGACGCGCACAAGAGGTCCGTCGGTGTCGAATCCCCAGCAGCGACAGGCTCGTGACCAGGCGTGGGCACACGTTCGAGCAGCGACACCCGCCCGTCATCGACCGGGAGGCAGCGAAGCGCAACCAACGCGCCCTCCGTGGCCGGACTCGTCGTGCCCTGTGGGACGCATCGAGAACACGACGCGGCGCGCCCGCGGCCGCTGCTCCGCCGTGCCCGGACTCGTCACGCCCTGTGGGACGCATCGAGAACGCGACACGCCGCGGCCGCGGTTCCACCGTGCCCGGACTCGCCACTCCCTGTTAGACCATCGGGACCGTGACCAGAGGTGCCGAGCGAGAAGCACTGGCCTGGGCCGAAGCCCTCGCCGCGGGGCAAAACCCGCTTGCCGCACTCGTCGAGCGGGCGGCCGCACTCTGGCCCCAGACCGTCGCGTTCACGGACGATTCGCCTGCCGCGCCACGCCTCGACTTCGCCGGACTCGCGCGCGCCGTGGCCACCGTCGCAGGTGCCCTCGCGCGACGCGGCATCGCGCCCGGTGACGCCGTGCTGCTCGCGGCCGGTAACGACCTGCGCTTCGTCGCAAGCTGGCTCGGTATCGTCCGTACCGGTGCCGTGGTCGTGCCCCTGCCCATCGTCTCGGCGGCGGTGGAGATCGCGCAACGAGCGGAGCTCACCCGCGCCCGACTGCTGCTGCACGACGAGGCCCGCGCCGCCGTCGCATGCGAGGCCGCTCGGCTAGCCGGCGCAGCACTGGCAACCCTCTCGCTGGCGGAAATCGACGCCAACGCGGCCGGGGCGCTCGAGTCGCCCGCGCCGGTCGACGCCGACGCCCCGGCGATGATTCTCTTCACTTCCGGAACGACGGGCACGCCGCGCGGTGCCGTGATCTCGCACCGCACGCTCGTCCTGCACACGAGCCTGCTCGCGCGCACGGTGATCGGCCTCGGCCCAGCGGATCGCATCCTCGGCGTGCTGCCGCTCAGCCACTCCTACGGGGCCCGCATGGTGATGCTGGCGACGCTGGTCGCCGGAGCGAGCACGCTGCTCGTCGCGCGCTTCGACGCCCCAGCGACGCTCGCGCAGATGGTCGCGGACGGCACCACCTGGGTGCCGGCGGTGCCGACGATGTTCGCGGCCTGGGGGGCTCTGCCCGCAGGCCCGCGCCCGCCGCTGCGCTGGTGCCTCTCGGCCGGCTCGCCACTCGCGGACGAGACGCTGCGCCGCGCCGAGGCGCGCCTCGGCACGACCATCCGGCAGGCCTACGGCATGACCGAGGCCACGCTCGCGACCCTCGACGCCCCACCCCATCCCCGCACCATCGGCACGGTCGGCCGCGTCGTGCCCGGAATCGAGATCACGATCGTCGATGCGTTAGGGAACGCAGTGGCGGCGGGAGAACCGGGCGAGGTCCTGATCCGCGGTCACAACTTGATGTCGGGCTATCTCGACGACCCCGCGGCGACGCGCGAGGCCCTGCGTTGTGGCTGGATGCACTCGGGCGACATCGGCAGCCTCGACGCGAGCGGGCTGGTGCGCGTGGTCGATCGCATCAAGGATATGATCATCCGCGGCGGCAACAACGTCTACCCCGCCGAGGTCGAGGCCGTGCTCGCGACCCATCCCGCGCTGCGGGAGGTCGCCGTCGTCGGCCGGCCCGATCCCTACTACGGCGAGGAGATCGTCGCTTTCGTCGTGCCGGCCGATCCGGCAGCACCGCCCGATCCCGCAGAACTCGCGACCTTTGCCCGGGCCCGCCTCGGCCGCAGCAAGGTGCCGCGCGAGTGGCATCTGGTCGATGCGTTTCCGCTCGGCCCCTCGCGCAAGGTCCTCAAGCGGGAACTGCGTGCGCGACTCGCGACCCGCTCCTGAGCGCGCCCCAGCGCAGATCCCCTCGCCGCGGCCGTCGAGCCGCGACCACTTCGCGGTTCGACGGACGGCGGATGCAAGCAGCGATCCTCACGCCGCGAGCGACCCGTCGAGCAGCGCCTGCGGGACGCCGTAGATCGCCGCCGCGGTCTCGTAGAGAAGTTTGCGCTGCACGCGCACGGGCTGGCCGGCAAGACTCCGCGCGATCCGGCCGCGCACCTCTGGGTAGAGACAGGTCGGATGGGGAAAATCTGTCTCGAAGAGGATGTTGTCCTCGCCCAGTGCGGCGAGTGCCGGGCCGAGGTCGCTCTCGAACCACCACGAGGCGTAGATCTGGCGCCGGAAATACTCGCGTGGCCTCAGCTTCAGGCTGGTGACCCCGTTCTCGTCGAACTGATACTCGGCCAGCTCGAGCACGAAGGGGATCCAGCCGAGCCCGCTCTCGACCGAAACGAAGCGCAGCGAGGGATGGTGATCGAGCAATCCCGAAAATATGAGGTTTACGAGACAACGGATGTTGCTCGTGTCGGCCAGCGACGAGAGAGCGGCGATCGTGGCGGCTTCACTCATGCCGCCCCAGAGTGCGCCCATCGGCCCGCCGCCACCGATATGGAAATTGACCGGCACGCCGCGGGCCTCGGCCTCGCACCACAGCGGTTCCCAGGACGGATCCGAGAGCGTCGGCAGACCCCAGACCTCGGGCGCGTCGGGCAGCACGATCCCGTGCAGGCCAAGGCGGTCGTGCGAACGCACGAGTTCGGCCGTGGCTGCGGCGACATCCCAGATCGGCAGCACCGCCTGCGGCAGCAGCCGCCCTCCGCTCTCGCGCTTCAGGTCGGCGGCGGCGTCGTTGTAGGCCGTGACACAGAAACGGCGCAGCTCCGCGTCGCGAATCTGCATGACCAGACTGCCGGTGAAGCCGAGCACGTTCGGATAGACGACCTGCGCCGCGATGTGGTGCTCGTCGAGCCAGGCGAGCCGCGCGTCGGCCCGCACTGCTCCGGGATGGACTTCGGCAAAGGTGTCAAGTGTAACGCGGCCGACCGCCTTGCTGCCGTCGCGCCGCACCGCGCAGTACCCGACCGGCGCCAGCACGAGGCCATCGGCCGCGACCCACTGCTCACGCCCCTGGGCGTCGGCCTCGACCCGCGGGGCTGATGCTCGCAAGGCCGCCGGAGCGCGCGAGGCCCAGAGATCGGGCGGTTCGGTCCAGTGCGAATCGATGTCGACGATCGGTACCGTCGCGCCTGCCGCGTGGCTCGGGCTCATGCTCCGAGCTTGCCACGCCTGGGCGGGCGATGCCCAGCGCTCGAGCGAGCGGGTTGGCCACCCGTACCCGCTCGCGCCGCCGGCGGGCCGCTCAACCGGGCCGCGCCAAGCTCGCCCACAGGAGCGCGGCCCAGCCGGCGATGAAGAACGTCCCGCCGATCGGTGTCACCGGACCGAGCCAACGTGGACCGCCGAGCGCGAGCCCGTAGAGCGAGCCCGAGAAGAAGAGCACGCCGAGCAGAAAGCAGATCGAGGCCACACGCGCGCCAGCCGCCGCGACGAGATCCCCGCGCGCCAGCGCCGCCACCAGCAGCAACGCCAGCGCGTGCAGCATCTGGTAGTGCACGCCAGTCCGAAAGGATTCAAGCTTGACAGGTTCGAGACGGTCCGCCAGACCGTGCGCCGCGAAGGCGCCGAGCACGACCCCGATGCCGGCCAGAAGGGCTCCCCAGGTCACCATCTGGTCCTTGCCTCCACGCGCCACGCCTATCGCCACGTGCGCTCCGTCGCAACGCCAGCCCGCCCACACGTCATCCGTACTCGCGACCACCTGCGCTTCGACCTCCACACCCGAACGCATCCACGCTTGCCCCCGTTCGCTGCTGCGAGGTTGACCGCAAGCGCGCGTTCTACGGCGTTGCGCTGCCCCGCGCGCACCGCTCAGCGCCGCGAGAGCCGCTCGGCGACGCCGAGCCGGCGCGCCAGGAGATGCACGACCCGGTTCCCGGCCGCGATCGCCGGGCGCTCGATCCATTGCCACGCCGCAAAGGAGAGGAGCAACGAGACCGCGAGCACCAGGGCCAGGAGCAGGACCATTTCCGTCGCCGTGCCGCCGTGGCGCACGATGCGTGGCGCGAGCAGGATCAGCACGGCGAGATGCAGGAGATAGAGGCTGTAGGAGACCCGGCCGACGAAGAGAATCGGCGCGGACTCGAGCACGCGGCGGAGCGGCCGGAAGTGGAGTGCCGCCACCACCAACGCTGCGGCGCCAAGTGCCATCGAGACGACCGCCGGGGGCAGATGGATGCCCCAGCGCCCGGCCGTCGGCCAGCCGAGCAGGAAAGCTCCGACCACAGCCAGCGCAAGGGCCACGGCTTGGTGGCCACCGACCCATCGCGCGAGCCGCTCGCGCTCCAACCAGAGGCCGACGCCCAGTCCAAAATCGAAGGAGCAAAGCAAGAGACCGCGCAGATGCAGCAGGTGGGCGGGCGATCCCGGAATCCAGAGCGCCAAGATCGGCCCAACAAGCAGCACGGTCCAGGTGAAGCGGCGCGCCAGAGCCACCATCGCCGGCAGCAAGGCCGAGAACACCCCCTCGATCGCGAGCGACCAGCCCACCGGCAGCACCCCTCCCACCGGCCCGAGGATCAGCAGGCCGGGGAAGACCTGGTCAAAGGTGAAATGAGTACCGCTCAACATGCGCACGAGATTGGTCACGCCGCTGCCCGGAGGAGACGGCAGGTAGAAGAAGCTCGCGATCCAGGAGAACAACACGGCCACGATGAAGGGCGGGTAGAGGCGAAAGACACGCCTGACGCCATACTGCGCGACCGCGGCACCACCGCGGCCTCGCTCTAGCGACCCCGTGAGCACGACACCGCTCAGGACGAAGAAGAGATGCACAGCGCCGGTGGCGGTCAGCAGCGGGGCGAGCGGTCCGTGCAGCCACTCGCGACCCTCCCACGCCAGCGGGAAAACGGTCTCCCACCAGTGCCGGACCAGGACCACGAGAGCGGCCACCCCACGCAAGCCTTCGAGCGCGGGCAAGCGGGTGACCCGCTCGACCGCCGGCGAGACCTCCCGCACCGGCTCTGGTGCCGTCACAGGATGCAACCCGGGTTCATGATGCCCGCCGGGTCGAGCGTCGCTTTGAGCCTGCGCATGAGGTCGAGTTCGGTTTCCGATCGGACGAGCCGGAGCTCGTCGCGCTTGAGCCTGCCGATGCCGTGCTCGGCGGCGATGCTGCCCCCCAGCTCGCACACGACTTCGTGGACGAGTCGGTTGAAGGCGCCCCAATGCTCCAGGAAAGCACGGCTCGCGGCAGCGTCGGCCTCGGCAGGTGCGCTCAGGTTGAAGTGGATATTGCCATCACCGAGGTGGCCGAAGGCGCAGACCCGCACCCCCGGCCACTCCGCCTCGACCCGCCGCCGTGCCTCGGCGACGAAATCCGGCACCCGGCTCAAAGGCACCGATACATCATGCTTGACGCTCGCTCCCTCGTGCTTCTGGGCCGCCGAGATGCTCTCGCGCAAGCGCCAGAGCCCGGCAACCTCCTGCTCGCTCGACGCCACGGCGGCATCGCAGACCACGCCCCGACGCCCGGCTTCCTCGAGCAGGGCGAGGCCGCGCTCGGCCAACCGGCCGTCGCCCTCGAGCGTCGAGTCGAGCTCGATCAGAACGTAGTGCTCGAAGGCGCGGGCCAACGGATCGCGCGCGCCTGGAATGTGCCGCAGCACGAGATCGAGCGCAAAGCGCGAAATCCATTCAAAACTCGAAAGCGCCTCTCCCGCCTGCTCGCGCGTGTGCGCGAGCAATTCCAGGGCTTCCCCGGGCTCGGGCACGGCCGCAAGGGTCACCCAGCGGGAGCGCGGCAGGGGGAAGAGTTCGAGGACCGCCGCCGTCACGATGCCGAGCGTGCCCTCGGCACCGATGAAGAGTTGCTTCAGATCGTAACCGGCGTTGTCCTTGCGCAGCCGGCGCAGGCCGTCCCACACCCGCCCGTCCGGCAGCACGACCTCGAGGCCCAGTGCCAACCGACGCGCGCTGCCGTAGCGCAGGACATGAACGCCGCCGGCGTTGGTGGCGAGGTTGCCGCCGATGCGGCAGCTTCCGTCGGCGGCGAGACTCAGGGGACAGAGCCGGTCGGCGGCCCGCGCCACGCGCTGGACCTCGGCGAGCACGCAGCCAGCCTCGGCCGTGATCGTGAAGTCGAGCGGATCGACGTCACGAATCCGATCCAGGCGCTCGACCGAGAGCACAACCTCACGGCCGCTCTCGTCCGGGACCGAGCCGCCGCAAAGCGATGTATTTCCGGCCTGCGGCACGATCGGCAGCCCGGCGCCGGCGCAGATCCGCACCACCGCAGCGACCTCGGCGGTGTTGCCCGGCCGCACGATCGCCGCCGGTCGGCCGTGCCAGAGGCCCCGCCATTCGACGAGAAAGCGCTCCCACTCCTGCGGGGAAACCCAGCCGCGCTCGCCCACCACCCGGCGGATTTGATCGAGTGCGCTCGCCTCGGCCTCGGACATGAGCCGAGTCTCGCACCTACTCGCGCGGGCGGAAAGCTCCCCCAGCATCCAAACGTCGCCGAGCAGGCCGCGCGGTTGCCTGCAGATCGGGAGCGAGGTTGCGCTCCGCTCTCGGCACTCGTGCGCGCCGAGCAGACCACGGGCTTCAGTCGAGCACGTCGACGATTTCGATCTCCGTGCTCTCGGCGGGGAGGTTGATGAGCATCCCGTCCTCGCCCATCACGATCTCGAGTTCCCCCCCGGTTTCGACCTCGCTCATGAAAGCCGCCCGGCCGATGACGGGGGGCAGCGCGCCGGGGACGAGGTGGGTGTAGACCAGCATCCGCACGCCGGCTTGCCGGGCCTCCTCGGCCGCCTGCGCCGGAGTCGTGTGGTAGTCGATGATGTCCGTCGACATCTTGGCGAGACGCGCGTTGCCCTTCTCGCGCGCGACCTCGGTGCCGATGCGGATGATGTGCGCGGCGAGCGCTTCGTGCACGAGCACGTCGGTGCCGCGCGCATGCTCGACGATTGACGCTGTCGGCTTGGTGTCGCCACTGATCACGACCGAGCGGCCCTTGTAATCGAAGCGATAGCCGTAAGCCGCTTCAACCGGGGCATGATCGACCGGGAAAGCGGTGATGCGCAGGCCGTCGCCGTCAAAGACCACCACATCCTTCTGCCCCGGCGGCACCGGCGCCGACTTCGCGACCGTGCGTCCCCCCTCGGGCGGCAGCACGTCGGCGCCGTGATGCACGGTCCGGTAGCCCGCGTCGGCGGAATAAGCCCGCGCAAATCCCTCCACGACCGCCTCGACGCCGGGAGGTCCGATCACCTCGAGCGGCTGGGGGCGGCCACCGATCCAGCTCTGCGTCGTGGTCTCGCCGAGGTCGCCGATGTGATCGGAATGGAAGTGGGTCAGCAGCACGGCGGCGAGTCGTTCGCGCGGCAACCGCCAACGCTGCACGTTCTCCCAGGAGCCCGGCCCGACGTCGACCAAAAACATGCGTCCGGCGGCGATCACCGCGGTGCAGGCCGCAGCTCGTGCCGGATCGGGCAGCGGCGAGCCGGTCCCGCAGAGGACGACGTGGAGCACGCCATCATCGGCGAGCTCGAACCGGTCGGGCAGGAACGTCCGCTCGGCGCCCCGCCGGATGAGCTGTTCCTGCACGGCCTCGCAACCACCCAGCAAGAGGACCGCCGCCACCACCAGGGACATTCGTCTGATCATTTTCATGCCGCTCCCGCCGCGCCCCGTGACGCGGTTGTCAGGGCAGGCGCGATGCCAGAAGATCGTCCGGGCCGCAACGGCGGACGGACTTGCCCGGGGTCCGCACGGTGTTGTTTGCGCGACCTACGGACATGGTGCCGTCGACGGTGCACGGTCGGTCCTGCCCGAGGTCCGCGCGGTGTCATGGGCGCGAGATCCGGGCATCGCTCCGCCGACGGTGCACGGACGGTCCTGCCCGAGGTCTGCGCGGTGTCATGGGCGCGAGATCCGGGCATCGCTCCGCCGACGGTGCACGGACGGACTTGCCCGAGGTCTGCGTGGTGTCATGGGCGCGAGATCCGGGCATCGCTCCGCCGACGGTGCACGGAGAGACCCGGCCTGAGTCCACGCGGCGGTCGCCCCCGCTCCTTCGGGCCGCGTGAGGTGATAGAGTGCGGCTCGTGCGTTGTGATCTATGTAGCGACGGCCCGGTGGCCTACGCGGCCTTGCTCGGGGGCCACGAGAATCGCCGTGTCCTGCTCTGCGCCGATTGCCATCGCCGATTCGAGAATCACGACCTCGATCCAGCCGAGATTCAGACACTCGCCCGCACCGCGCAGGCGCTCGAGGATCGCTGCCGCTGCTGCGGGGACGCCGCCAGCGAGCTCGTAGGCCAGCAAATCACCACCCCCACCGGCCCTCCGCTCGACGTCTGGGTCTGCGAATCCTGCGCCCTCGAGCTGCGTGCCCGCAGCCAACCGGGCCCGGCCGCCGTCCCTCTGCTCGCCAACGACAGCGACGAACCGGCCGACCCGCGCTATCTGCACGCTCTCGACGTGCAGGCGCGGCGGCGCGACCTTCGGCTGCTGCGTTGACCCGATCGGCCGCGGGCAGGTCTGCTCTCGCCCGAGGAAAGGGGCCTTGCAGTTCTCTCCAGCGGCACTGGCACGGATGCCTGACCGAGTCGCAGCAGGATGAACGCGGACTTGCGGCGACACGACTGGCGCGGCCGGACTCGCGTCAGTCAACTAATTATACGGGAAGACGCGCGTGGGCTCGCGACGGCACGACTACGCGAAACCTCGCGTGCCAGACCTGGAGCGCCTGGCGGCAGGACGCACATGCCCTCGCTGCGGCAGGACCTCCGCGTGCCAGGTACACGCGCCGGGCCCCTCAAAAGCCGCTAACCGCGCCGAGGCTTCGCGTCCGCACAATATTGTCGGCGGCAATGAGACCGCCGCGCTCCTCCTCACGAGCCACGAGGCAGTCGTCGACCCCGACATCGCTGACCAGGTTCGCGCTGGCCCCGGCAAAACGGAAGCAGGTTTTCGCCCCGGCAACCGAGCCACCCTCGATCCGGTTCCCGAGCGGCGCCGTCCAGCCAGGATGGCGCGCGACGTCGAGCGACTCCTCATAAGCTTCGAACACGAAGCCGGCTCCGACGAGAGTGTTCCCGCCAAAGAAGTTCGCCTGCGAGCGGCCACGGAGATGGACGACCCGGTCCTCGATGAGATTGTCCTCGAAGGTATTCCCCGAGGAATGCTTGACATAGATCGCGGCCGCACCACTCTGGCCGAGCACGTTCCCGCTCACACGCACACCCTCGACCGCGAGCAGATATAGATTCTCGGCGTGGCTGCCGAGAATCTCGTTGTCTTCGATGCGCGTGCCCACGGCTCCGCTGCCGATATGAACGCCCTCGTCGCCGCTGTCCAGCACTAAATTATTGCGCACCAGCGTCGCACGCGCACTGCGTGCCAGTTCGATCCCGTAGCGCGCACTGCCGAGAATCTCGTTCGCCTCCAGACGGTTGTCACCTCCGCTGCGCACGCGCAGCCCGACCGCGAAATCCACCACGACGCAACGCGTGACGAGCGCGGCCTCGCCGCGGTCAACCACGATGCCCTCGCCGATGCCCGTGCCGGCGACGACGTGCCCGGCACAGTCGAGGCTGCCGCCCCGCACGACCCGGAGGCCGCGCGCACGGCAGTCCCGCAAGTCAGCCGCGAGCACCACTGCTGTGGCGACCGTATCCCCGCAACCGCAGGGCACAGCCCCTCCACAAAGACGCGCCTCGGCCCCAGCCGCAGCGCAAAGCAGTGCCACGAGCGCACGCCCGATCCTCCAACCCCACCGCATCCACCACCTCCGCGAGACCCACCACCGCTCGCGTCCGTAGATCGGCGAACCTGCGGCGGGCCTTGAGGGGTTGACCCGGACTCCATTCTGCGGCGATACCCTCCGACGTGCCCCCACCCCCAAGCCATGCCGACGACGCCTTGCGCGGGGAGTTGCGCCACTGGCTGCGCCGCAACGCTCGCCGCGCAGGCGCCATCGGGGGTGCGCCCGCGATCGACACTCGCGATGCCACCGCCGTCGAACGGGCTCGCGCCTGGCAACGCAGCCTCCATGGCGCAGGCCATCTCGCGCTGGCGGGGTTGCAAGCCGGGGCGCCGGACACGGCCACGCTCGCGCGGCGCCTCATCCTGCAACAGGAACTGGCCCGGGCACGCCTCCCGGCGTTGATCGGCGAGACCGGACTGCGGCGGGTCGCGCCGCTGCTCTTGCGCGCGGGTAGCCCCGGGCAACAGATGCGCTTCCTGCCCCGCCTGGCCACCGCGGACGATCTCTGGTGCATCGCCGAGTGCGCGGCGCCCGAAGACCCCAGCGGAGATGCACCGGCAACTCTGCTCGACGACGGCGCAGTCCACATCACGTCGTGCCGCAGACTCGTGTCACCGCTGGCCCGGCTGGCCGATTGGATCCTGCTCCGAATACAGGTCGCGACCGCTGGCACCACACGGCGCGCCGACACCTGCTGGCTCGCGGTCCCGGCGCGCGCCGCTGGAGTCAGACTGCTCTCCACCACCGGCACGGGCGGCCTCACGACAGACACCGACGAACTCCTCCTGCGGGAGGTGCGCGTCCCGAGCGACGACCAGTTCGCGCGCTTCGCGGCCGGCGATCCGGCGGTCCTCGCGCTCGACCCCGAGGGCCAGATCCTGACGGCCGATCCGACCGCCACGCGGGGACGGCTCGACGACCTCGTCGAGTTCGCCCGGCACAAATCACGCGCCGGCCAGCGCGTGCTGCGCGACGGGCGCGTCCGACAGATCCTCGCTGCCCTCGCGACGCGCGTCGATGCCACCGAGTCGTTCGCGAATCTCGTCCTCGACGAGGCACTGGCGGGCCGCCCCGACCTGGGCCGCGCCGGCATTGCAGCACGCGAACTCTGCCGGGCCGACCGTGACATCTGCCGTTGCGCGCTGGAATTGGCGGGCCTCCCCGGCGGACTCGTGCGACCGATCCCGACGCGCGGAACACCCGAACCCGCTTGGGCGTGGCAACACGCCGAGGCGATCGCACGACTCGCCTCGGCAAGCCCTACGACCGCCAACACGAGCTCGGTGATGAGCGAGGCGACGCACTCCGGGAGCGCGACGGCCACGGCCGACAAGGCGCCGCCGTTCAGCGCCGAGCGTGCTGCGCCAAGCGTGACGAGCTGGGCTCGCGCCGCCGCGGCGACGCGGGAAGCAAGCTGAGAATGTCCGGCTTGGGCAATGAGACGGCGCCGGCAACGAGACCGAACGAATCTCTCCCGCCGCGCGACCTACCCGCGGACGTCGAGGTAGCGCCCCTCGCGTCACCCGGCGACCGCGAGCGCGCGCACGGGAGCGGAGTCGGGATCCCGCGCGGCGAAGGTGGCCTCGGACGCAGCATGGCCGATGCCGCCCGGTTGCTCGACGAAGCCGGCCGCAGCCTCCCGACCCCACCCCTGCTCGCTCAGGAAGTACTCGCGCCGCGGCTGATCGAATTGCTCGCCACGCCTCGCCAGCGCCGGGAGTGGCTCCCCCGACTGGCGTCGCGCGAAACCGTCGCCACCGTGGCGTGGCGCGACGACGACGACGATTTCACGCCGCTGGGCATCGCTCTGCGGGCGCGGCGGGCGCGCAGCCGTCTGCGGCTCTCCGGACAGAAGCTCTTCGTGCCCGACGCGGGCAACGCCAACCTCCTGCTGGTGGTGGCACGCACCTCTGGTTCCGCCGGATCACCACGTGGCCTAAGCGTGCTCCTCATTCCGGCGGACACGCCGGGCGTGCAGCGCGCGCCGCTCCCGGAAGTCGATCGAGCGGGCCGGCTCTTCGCTCTGAGTTTCGACGACGTCGCCCTCGATCCTGATTGCGTACTTGGCCGCGATGGCATGGCTTGGCCCGCGCTCGACCGACTCGGCGACATGGCCGCGCTCGGCCTCGCCGCGGAAAGTCTCGGCGGTACCCGGCGCGTGCTCGATCTCTGCGCCACCGGATCGGGAGAGACGAACGCTGCCGCCCAGATGCAGCTCGCCGAGACCCACGATCAGTTCGCTCCGGCGCAGCGGCTGCTTCTCGATGCGGCGGGCGCTCTCGACCAGCGCTCGCGCGACGCTTCGCGCCGCGCTTCGGCGGTCAAGGCTCGAGTGGGCGATCTCTTCGTGCGTGCGGCCGAACTCGCCTGCGAAGTGAGGGGAGCGGTAGCCCCGGAACTGCGGGCGTGGCTCGCCCGGGCCCTGACGAATCGCGCGCTCTACGGCACACCCGAAGCGCACCGCGAACGCTACGCGATCCTCTCGGGCTGGTGAGGGCGCGCCCCGACGCGGACTACCCGCAGAAAGGAGGCCCGCGTCGGGATCGCTACGCCAGACGCGCGGCCGCCCCTGCCGGGGCGGCCGC
>SXLG01000110.1 GCA_005777805.1 Pseudomonadota bacterium | reverse complement strand
GCAAGATCTTCGTGCTGTCCGTGGACGAGGCGGAGCGGATCCGGACCGGCGAACGCGGCACGGCCGCGCTCTGCTCCGTCGCCCGGCACCTGCCCCGGGGCCCTCCTCCGGCGGCGGGCCCCCGCTTCTGCTCGGTCGCGGCAGCAAGCGCCGGCCCGAGCGCGACCGTCACTCCGTTGAAGCGAGCCAAGGAGACTGGTACCCCCCGCCCGATTCGCGAGAGTGGCGGAATTGGCAGACGCGCTGGCCTCAGGAGCCAGTGGGGTAACACTCGTGGGGGTTCAAGTCCCCCCTCTCGCATCATCTTCCTGATCGCCGTGCCGGCGGTGATTCGGCCTTGACTGGAGGTCGTCAGATGCGGGCGTGCTGGCCTCGGCGTGAACCCAGCCCTCCGCCGCAGGGCCGAACGGCCGCGCCGCGCGCGATGCCACCACCGAGGAGGCCCGGGCGTGAGTGCCGCACCCGGCTGCGGGAGGTCTTCTCGCGGGGCGCACGCGCTGGGTGCGGCGCGCGCACCTGCCTGATCGCCGCCGTGCTGGCCGGATGCACCCGCACCCCGGCGACACGGCTGCTCGCGCGTGCGGGCGAGGTTCTGCTGGGCGGCGCCGGTGCTCCACTCACGATTGCCAGCGTCGATGACAACATCGCACTGGGCTGGCTCGCGCCGGGCGAGGGTTCCGTCGCGCAGGTTCAGGTGGTCCGGTCGAGTGACGGCGGCCGCACCTTCTCGGCACCGATGCCCTTGCCGCTGCCGCGCGTGGGCGCGCGACCGAACTCACCCGCCGCGAGCCAGGCTGCACTCGAACCGGTCGCGCCGGGCGTCCGCGCCAGCACGGCCCCGCTGCTATTCTTGTCACGCAGCGAGGCGATGGTCGCGATCTGGTCCGCCCGCGACCCCGCCGGGCACGTTCTGCTCGCAAGCCGGGAATCGGCCCCCGACAGCCGTGTCTTCACCGTGCCGGAGATCCTCGGCCGGGTGGCCGGAGCCCACACCTCCGGCAGCGGTGCGATCCCGATCGCGACAGCACCGCGCGGCGCATTGCAGCGGCCCGGCCACGCCGGCGAGATGCCGATCTCGACCTGGTTCGACGGTGCCGGCGCGTGGCGCGAACTCGCAAATTTCGCCTCGCGCGGCTTCCCGCACGGCAACGCGGCCTACGCCTCGGCCGATGGAGTGATCCTACTGGTGCACCGAGCGAGCCCGAGCGCGCCGCCCGTGGTCACAGCCGGCCCGGCCGAAGGAATGCCGCATCGTTCGCCATTCGCCGACGCGGGAGTGCAGACGCAAGCGCCCTTCGTGGGCGAGTGCTCGGGCCATCTCGTCGTCGGCACGAGTGCGGCCGCGCCGGCGGGCATCGCACTCTACCGCTCACCCAATGCCGGCCAGAGTTGGTCGCGCTCGGCCGTGGCCACTCCGCCCGGCCTGCCGGCGGCGCGCTTCGCGCTGGCCGGGGCGCGGATCGCCGTGGCCTGGGCCGAGCCCCACGGGGACGACGCGGCCATCGTGCTCGCCCTCTCCGGCGACGGCGGTACCCGGTTCGGGCCTCCACGAATCCTTGCGCCAGCAAGCGCGGGACTGCGTCGCTCGGCGCCCTGGATCGCCACCGCAGGTGAGCGTGTGCTGGTCGCATGGCTCGAGCGTTCTGCCGGCGCCGAGATCCTCCGGGCCCGCCTCTCCTCGGACGGGGGCAAGACCTTCGCCGACTTCGGGCTGGAGGAGCCCTCACCCGGAACGCGCGATGCCGCCCCCACCCTCTGGGCCGCTCCCTCGGGCGTCGGGATCGCCTGGCTTCGGGCCGCGATCGCGCCACCGGGCGCACCGATGCACGTCAGCGCCACTCTGCGCACGACCTTCGCGGATTGAATCGGCGCCAGCGGCCCCGCAAACCCCACCCGCCGACGCCCCTCCGGCGCCGAGACGCGCCGCGGGCCCGGCCATGGATGAAAATCGGGCGCGGCTGTGGCACCGTGCGTCCTGGCGGCACCATGACCGTTCGTTGTCCTCGTTGTCAGACCCAATACCGCGTGCCGGACGCGAAGCTCACCAGCGCGCGACCGGTCTTCAAATGCACGCGCTGTAGCCTGGTCTTCCGCCCCGAGAGCGAGCGGGCTCGCGCGGGTTCGCGCAAGCGCGCCGCGGGCCCGAACCTTGATCTACCCTTCGACGAGGCCCCGTCCCGAGGCCGACGGCGACGCTCCGACGATGAACCCACTCTCGTCTCGGACCCGGCGGGGGACGATGCAGCCCTGCTTGACGACGAAGGCCCAACGCTGCGCGACGACGACGACGACGATCTGTCGCTGCTGCACGACAACGAACTCGATCCGGAGGATATCGCGGACGACGATGAGGACGCCCGCGGCGGGGACGAGGCGGACGAAGATGATGCCGAGGAAGAAGATCCCGGTCCGGTCATCTACACCTCGGCCCCGCCCCAGCGCACGGCGCGCACACGCGAGCGCAGCGCGGACCGAGCACCCCGCAACCGATCGCCGCTGCGGGCCGTGACCATCGGGGTCGGGCTCGTCGTCGCCGCTTTCGTGGCGCTCGCCGGCACTCTCAGGGACGATCCCGCAGTAGCGCTCGACATGCTCTCGGCCGTGCCCATCGTCGGCAAGACGATTGCCCAGGACGATCTCCTCGCCTGGCGCTTCGATCTCGCCGAAGTGCACGGCAGTCTCGACCGGATCAAGGGCGGCCGGCTCGCCTACGTCGTAGAAGGTCAGGCCGTCAATACCAGCGCCCAGGGGGTGCGCCTGGTCGAGATCGAGGGTCGGCTCATCGCGGAGGGCCGTGTCCGCCGGACCCAGCGTGTCTATGCCGGAAATCAGAGCCGGGCGACGATCCGCGACCTCTCTGCGACCGAGGTCGAAATGCTATTGCGACTGGAACCGAACCGGCGTTTCCGGATCCCGGCAGGCGGCGCCGCCCGTTTCCTGCTGGTCTTCCCCGACCCGCCACCCGACGCCCGGGACATCGATTGCCGTGTGGTGACGGCCCGCACCTCGTGACCCGAGCCGCAACGCCGGCTTGTGCCCGGTCGAATCGCGGGGTGCTGTGCGCGACGATCCTCTCGGGCCGCGCGTCGTCCGACCTCAGTTCGTGGTGTCGGATTCCCGTTGCGAATCACGCGGCGGCGTCACGTCGATCGCGTCGGGCTTGCGGGTCTCACGGCGGAAGTTCCGCATCGCGGCCCCGAAACCCTTGCCAATGCCCGGCAACCGGGTCGGCCCGAAGAGAAGCAGCAGCACCGCCACGATCAGGACGAGCTCCCACACGCCCAAGCCCATGGCGACCATGCTAGGCCAGAGCCCCGTGCGCCGCAATGCCCGAGGACGTGCGTCTTGACCGCACAGCCTCCCGAGCCCGACTCGGGCCGATTCCTCGCGCGGTTCGTCGTGCTCTCGGTGCTGGTGCATCTGCTGCTCGTGGCGGCGGTATCCCCGCGAACCCTCGGCACCTCCGTCACGACACCGCCGCCGCTCGTGGTCGATCTGGCGCCCGCACGGACGGCGTCGCGCAAGCCCGAGGAACGGATGGTGTCGCCCTCGGAGCGCTCCAACGATCAGGCGCCGACCGCCCCGGCCTTCCGAAGCGACCGCGACAACACCGTGGAGCGTCAATCCCACGCACACGGCGTGCCCGAGCCCGGCAGTCCGCAGGCACCCACCGCCGAGAGCGCCCCTCCCGTTCCACCTGTGGAAGCGGTGCCCGCCGCGCCCGCCGAAGCGGCGGCACCGGCACGGCAGAAGCCGGACTCGTCAAGGCCACAAACAAAGCCCCGCGAGTCTGCCCGGGACGAGACCAAATCCCCCGAGCCACCGGCAAACGCGATCCGCAAGCCAGCCCCGAAACCGGCACCCGAGGAACTCGAACCCGCGGGTGCGTTCGCGCGCCGAGCGCCGCCGCCGCGGGAGGCCCGTGCCGCTCCGTTACCGGGCCTCGACCGGCTGTTGGCGCCACCGGCGAGCGTACTCGGCGAGCGGGCAGGCGCCACCGCCGCGCAAGAACGCGCGACGCAGGCGCAGTCCGCCAAGGATCCACACCGCGATCTCCTCGCTGCGCCGGCACCCGCCCGACCGGGGCTCCTGGCCGGACTGCGCGGCAACTTCGACGAGCTGCCCGACGTCGCGCCCGGCAGCATCACGATGCTCAACACCAAGGCCGACCGCTTCGCCCCCTTCGTGCGACGCATCGGCACGCGCGTGTTCCAGAACCTCCTGATCCATCAACGCAGCGATCTCGACGCGAGCGAGGTCTTCGCCGCCCGCGAGGTAGTCACGATACGCGCGCTGCTCGACCCGCGCGGCAAGCTCACCGGGCTCGAGGTCATCGACCGCTCGGGCAGCGCGGCGATGGACCAGACGCTGCTCGATGCCCTGCGCGAGGCGGCCTTTGACCACAATCCCCCGAAGCCGGCGGCCAACACCGAGGGCAACTTCGAGTTTCTGTTCCAGGCGCAGATCGCGGCCAACGTCATCGACGGCCCGCGCGGCCCGCAACTCCATCAGGTCGAGAGCAGACTCCGCATCGGGCTGCTCTGATTCTTCCCCCGGAAGAACTCTCCGGCGAGAGCTGGGCTACGCGGCGCTCTCGTCGAGAAAGGCCGCGTACTCGGCAGAAGTCATGAGTTCGCGCTGATCCTCGCCGGCCGCCAGCCGGACCTTGATCATCCAGCCGTCGCCGTAGGGATCCTCGTTCACGAGCTGCGGGCTCAAGGGCAAGTCGTCGTTGACCTCGAGCACTTCACCGTTCATCGGAGCGTAGACATCCGAGACAGCCTTGGTGGATTCCACGACGCCGAAGGCCTCGCCATGCTCGATCGTGTCGCCCACCGCCGGCAGCTCGACAAACACGACCTCGCCGAGCGCTTCCTGGGCGTGGTCGGTGATACCGATGGTCGCGATATTGCCAGTGATCGCAACCCACTCGTGTTCGCGGGTGTACTTGAGCTCCGAGGGCAGTTCCATGGTCCGCTTCCCTGCGTTGCGAAATGCCGCTCGTCAAGACCCCTGCGCCATGCCCGTGCGGTAGAAGGGTGTCTCGACCCGCCGCACCGCCACGTCTCGACCCCGGATGCGCACCGCGAGCGGTGCCTCGAGGGCGTTAGCCTCGAGGAGGGCCAGGGCGATGGCCCGGTCGAGCCAGGGCGTGCGCGTACCACTGGTGACCCGCCCCACCACCCGCTCGCCCGAGACCACGTCGTAGCCCTCGCGCGGTATACCAGCCCCCTCCGCGACGAGCCCGATCCGGCGCCGTGGCAGACCGCCGGCACGGAGGCGACGGAGCGCCTCGCGACCGATGAAATCGGGGCCGTCGAGACGGACGGCAAAGTCGAGCCCGGCCTCGAGCGGCGAGATCGCGCGCGAGAGTTCATGACCGTAGAGCGGCAGCGCGGCCTCCAAGCGCAGGGTGTCACGCGCGCCGAGCCCCGCGGGCAAGGCGCCGTGTGGCGCACCCACCTCGAGCAGCGCGTGCCAGAGCGCTTCGGCCCGCGCGCCGTCGACGAAAATCTCGAAACCGTCCTCGCCGGTCTAGCCGGTGCGCGCCACCAGACACGACGTGCCCCCGAGCGCCATCTCGGCGCAACCGAAACGCGGCAGAGCTGCGACCCCGGCCGCGAGAGGCGCCAGCACCTGCGCGGCGAGCGGCCCCTGCAGGGCGATCAGTGCCAGCTCGGCGCTGCGGTCGATGATCTCGACATCGGCGCGGCCGGCCGCCTGCGCATTCAGCCAATCGAGACAGACCTCTACATTCGAAGCATTGACGCAGAAGATCCAGCGCCCGGCCCCGGGCCGATAGAGGATGGTGTCGTCGATCGTGCCGCCCCGTTCGTCGCACCACGGCGAATAAAGTGCTTTTCCAGGAACGAGTCGCGCCAGATCGTTGGTCATCACGCGCTGGCAGAGCCAAGCCGCGCCCGAACCGCGGATCTCGATCTCGCCCATATGACTCACGTCGAAGAGCCCGACCGCGCGCCGCACGGCTTCGTGCTCGGCACGAATGCCACGAATCTGGACCGGCATCTCCCAGCCGGCGAAATCGACGAAGCGCGCACCTGCCGCACTCAGCGCGCCGTGGAGAGGGGTGCGCTTCATGATTCGCCGCGCATCCGCGCCGCCGCGGCCGCGGTGTTGGCAAGCAACATCGCGATCGTCATCGGCCCGACTCCCCCCGGCACGGGCGTGATCCACGCCGCCCGTTCGCGAGCCACGTCGAATTCGACGTCGCCCACCAGACCGCAGTCGGTGCGGTTGATGCCGACGTCGATCACCACGGCACCGGGCTTGATCCAGGCGCCGGGAATCGCGCGAGCCTTGCCGATCGCGGCGATCACCACGTCGGCACGGCCGACTTCACCACCGAGATCGCGCGTCCGGGAGTGACACCAGGTCACGGTGGCATTGCGTTCGAGAAGCAGGAGCCCGACCGGCTTGCCGACGAGCAGACTTCGCCCCACCACCACGGCACGCAGACCAGTCAGATCGCGGCCGGTCTCGTCGAGCAGGCGCATCACGCCGAGCGGCGTGCAGGGACGGAGCCCCGGTCGTCCCGCGAGCAGGAGTCCCTGGCTCACCGGATGCAAGCCATCGACATCCTTTTCGGGAGCGATCCGAGCAATGATATGATTCGCATCGAGGTGTCTGGGCAGCGGGAGTTGGACCAGGATGCCGTGCACGTCGGGCCGAGCATTGAGTTCGTCGATCAGTGCGGCGAGCCTCTCCTGCCCGGTGTCGGCTGGCAGGGTAAAGCTGAACGACGCCATACCGACCTTCTCGCAGGTGATCCCCTTGTTGCGGACATAGACCGCCGACGCCGGATCGTCACCGACCAGCACCGTCGCGAGCCCCGGGACGATGCCGCGCGCCCGCAGGGCACCGACCTCGGCCGCCACCTCGTCGCGCACCCGAGCCGCCACGGCCTTGCCGTCGAGAATCCTCCCCGCCTCCGCCATCGCGTCGTCGATAGGGCCGGACCCCCGGGGTTGCAACTCCGGCCCTGCACGGGCGCCACGTCCCCACTCCCCCAACGCCGACACGCCGGAATGCGCACCCCGGAGATGCTCCCGCGACGCCTGCCGGCCTGTCCCCCTGATGCAGGATCATGGTAGCCTGCGCAGATGAACGTCGGCGTCCCTCGCGAGATCAAGCAGGAAGAAAGTCGGGTAGCCCTCACGCCTTCGGGCGCGGCCGCCTTTGTCGCAGCAGGCCACCGCGTGCTGGTCGAGCGTGGCGCGGGGGCCGGCTCGACCCTGCCGGACGAACTCTACCGCCAGGCGGGAGCCGAAATCGTCGGCGACGTCGACCGTCTCTGGGGCGAGTCGAACCTGATCCTCAAGGTGAAGGAGCCGGTCGGCCCGGAGCTGGGGCGCCTCCGGTCCGAACTCGTGCTCTTTACCTATCTCCACCTCGCGGCCAACGAGACGCTGACCCGGGCGTTGCTCGATTCGGGTACGACGGCACTGGCCTACGAGACTCTCCAGCTCGGCGACGGCTCGCTGCCGCTGCTCGCACCGATGAGCGAAGTC
>SXLG01000109.1 GCA_005777805.1 Pseudomonadota bacterium | reverse complement strand
CTGCTCGGCGGCCTCTGGCACGGTGCCGCGTGGACCTTCCTGCTCTGGGGCGGCTTCCACGGCGCGCTGCTGGTCGCGCAGCGTCTGTGGACGGCGCGGTTTCCGGAGGCGTACCGGCCGCCGCGATTTCTCCTGCAGATCGTGACCTTCCATCTCGTCTGTCTGGGCTGGCTTTTGTTTCGCGCCCCTGATTTCGCGACGGTCGGCAGCATGCTTGCGGCGTTCGGCCGGCCGGGGATCGTCTCCTCGATCGATGCCCTGCGGACGGTGATGCTGGTCCTGCTCGCTGCCGGCCTGCATGCGATCGACGAGCCCCTGCGCCTGCGCCGTCGGATCGCGGGTCTGGCTCCGGCGGCGCAGGGCTTCGCCTATGCGGGTCTGGCCCTCCTCCTCTATGTCTTCGGTGTTTCCTCGCAACAGTTCATCTACTTCCAGTTCTGACCCCAATGCACCGGCTGACGCGCATCTTCGGAGTTTTTGTTGCGACGATGGTGCTCGTGGCCGGCGTGGCGTTGTGGCGGGACGGCCGCGAGATCCTGCGCGTGGGGCGGAACCTGCACGGTGTTCGCCTGCAGTTCGAACGGATGGTCGAACGTCTGCGCACGCCCCCGCCGGCCGATGTGTGGCTCGGTGATTCGACGCTCCTGCCCACGCGGCATAGCCCGGCCTATACGGACCTTCTCGTCGGCGCAGGTGGTGTGCGCCAGGAGGTTCTGGCTTTCCTCGGCTTCAACTTTTTCCACTACTACTGCATGCTGCCGAGCGTGCTCGAAACCAGACCCCAGGCGGTCGTGGCGCTCGCCAATCTGCGCATGTTCAATCCAGAATCCGATCTGAATCTCGGCAGCTTTGTCGATCTCTGTGGCAGCCTGCCGCTCGCCGAGCTGCCGCGCGCACTCGGGTTGCCGTTTCCCCGCCAGGGCGTGGGGGTTGCCAAGTTGCTCAGCTATCAGCTCCTCCGTTCGCCCGTCGCGGCCCAGGCCCTGTTCGCTTTCGACGGACTCCATCGCCGACTCGCCGAGCGTGACGGCACGGGTCTCTTCGTCCGCGACGAGAACCCGACCACGCAGCTCGCCCGCCGCACCCTCGATCGTCTCGAGCGCCAGGGCGAGGCGGCTTTCCTCGCGACTTATGACGTCAAGCTAGAAGCGGACCACCCGACGGTTCAGATGATGGCGGCCGCTGTCGCGCTCGCACGCGAGCACGGCGTGACGATGGTGGTGCTCGCCGCGCCGATTCCCGTCGCGGCGCTGCGCGCCAGGGGTTGGTACCGCCCCGAGAACTTCGCCGTGCTGCGGCAGGTGGTCGAGGACAGCGGGGGAAAGTTCGTCGATCTGCACGCAGTCCTCGCGGCGGATCAATTTCGCGACTCCTCGGGCCACTACACACGCGCCGGCGCCGAGGCGCTGGCGCGCCGTGTGTCGACTGACGTCCTGCCGCTCCTTGCCCCCGGCGCGAGCGGCGCCCATCCCGCAGGTAGCGGTGGGGCTGGATGAGCCCGCGGCTGCGGCCGGCGTTCGTGCGCGGCATTGGGGCTCCGACGCGCCCGAGTTCCCTCCGGCCGTTTTCATCGCCACACGACACCGACCTGGAACGCACTGTAGTGGCGGTTCGTTCCATTTTCTGGCTGTGACCAGGTCTACAGCGCCAGACGGCGAAGCCCCGTGCCACCGGGGCGATTGGCGTGGATCGATTCAGACCGCGCCCAGGACTTCGGACTGCCACGTACCCGGGATGCCTGGTTGGGGCTTCTGCCCTGAGGAGGCGGGGGCTCACCGGCCTGGCGCGGGTGACGAGCTACACGAGTTCGATTCGTGCGTCATGCCCCGAGGACTGGGCGAGCCGGCGGTCAAGGGTCATGAAGGGACATCGCAGCCGTTCGGCGAGAGACACGTACGCCGCGTCATAGGCGGTCAGATTCTCACGCAGAGCCCAGACGCGACGTCGAAGCGGGCCATGCCACCAGCGTCGCAGCGCCAGCCTCTCGAGTGCGGTGAGCGCCACCAATGCTCGATCCGCGGAGATGTCCTTGAGCCGTACCAAGCGCCGCAGGACCTGGATGACCTCGAGGTCAAGCAGGTCCGGAGCGTGCAGGCTTCCACCGCGAAGCCACCCCTTCTCCACTCGGGGCGCTGTCTCCGTCTGCAGGAGCACTTCGACGACGCAGGAGGCGTCGACGACGATCATCGTGCATCCCGCTCGCGGCGGACGAGATCCGCGGTCTTGTGGCGCAGGCGGGCGGGTGGGTGACGATGAACTTCCTGCAGCCACTCGTCGAGGGGTGGCTCGTCCACGAGTCGCTCGAGTTCATCGAGGACGTAGCCCGAGAGCGTCTTGCCTTGCTTGACTGCCCGCTCTCGGAGTGCCTGATGGACGCGCTCCGGCATGTTGCGCACTTGCAGCATCTTGGACATGCTCAGCACATCTCATGCATGTGACATACATGCAACGGGCAGGGGCGCGGCGGGCCGAGGCCATGGCCACCACTCGCACCACTCTTGGCGCAGGAAGCCCGTCTGGTGTCCCCCTTTTGGTTGCGGGCTCGCGCGCGCTTACGGTTGACGACGCGGCGCGGGCAATCCGGGAGCGGGTCGCGCCGGGCGACGGCCTAACCCCAGCACCATCGGGCCGCCACAGCCCGCGGGCAAGGTTCTCGCCTCCCAGCGCGGTCGTACAGGCGGCGTTCGTGTCGACGGATGAGCGCGCCCGGTCGCTGCCGGCGACGGACCCTGGCCTCGAGAGCCTCGCCATCGGTCTAGCGTGGCTTGAAGCGGTCGGCGCGGGTCATCCACCTGGTCATTCGGACGGCCGAGCCCCGTGCGCGGCTCATCGCGCCTTGAAGCGGTCGGCGTCGCTGATCTGGACCTCGCCGAGCGTCGCCGAGACGCATTGCGGCGCGTCGGTGCCGCGCAACTGGAGGGTGAGTGCTGTGGCGTCGAGGAGGGCCGCGGGTACGCCGTCGGGCAGCGCGTCGCCCATGCCCTTGAGTTCGATCTTCGAGGTGCCGGCGCCACCGCCTTGCAGCTTCATCTGCCAGACGCCGTCGGCCGACCGGCCATCGTCGCGGTAGCGGTAACCCTTGCCCGCGGGTGGTGCTGCGCCCTGCGATCTCCAGCAGGCCTCGTCGTCGGGGCAGGTCGCGCCCGCGCGTTCGACGCGCAGACGGGCGATCAGGCGCTCGTTTTGATCGAAGAGACAGAAGGCATAGCCCGTGCCGCCGGTGGCGAGCGGGTCACCAAAATCGGTTTGTCCGAGTGCGGGGCCCTTCTGCATGCGCGCCAGGAACCGGTCGCCGGCGCCGTCCGGGTCGCGCCAGTCGAGCGAGGCCTTGGCGAAGCCGCTCTGGCAGGCGGCGTCGGGGATCGAGGGGCAGAAGATCGCGACGCTGGCCATCGCTGTGGCGAGGCTGTCGTAGGCGGCCTGCTCCTCGCTCGTGAGGCTCGCCGCGGCGAGGCGGTCATCGGTCTCGAAGGGATCCGCGACCAGATTGAAGAGTTCCGCGAAGGCGCCATCGCGCCAGATCAGTTTCCAGGTGTCGTCCCGGATCGCCCGTTCCTCGGCAGTGTAGGGTCCGAAGCCGTTGGGCTCGAAGCTCTGCGCGAAGATCTGTGGACGCGTCGCCAGCGTGCCGAGCGAGGGATCCTCGAGATAGGGGACGAGGCTCGCCGAATCCTCACCAAAGGTCGCGACGCCGGCGATCTCGGCAATCGTTGCGAAGATGTCGGTCGTCGCCGATACAAGAGCCGAATTATCGCGGCCGCGGTCGGCCACGGCGATGCGGGGGCTCTTGACGATCAGCGGCACGTTGATGCCACCCTCGTAGACCGAATCCTTGGCGTGGGCCGCGCTGAAGGGGGCCTCGCTGGCCTGGCGCGGCGAGCCGTTGTCGCCAAGGAAGATGATGGTCGTGTCGGCGAGCACGCTTGCCGGGATACTCTCGAGGACCCGTCCGATCTCGGTGTCCATGGCCTCGATCGCGGCTTTCCACTTGGTTGCAGCGCTTGAACCCGAGTCGACGGAGGTGGTGCGCAGCGCCGCCGGCGGGACATGAAAGGGCGTGTGCGGGGCATTGAATGCGAGCCAGACGAACCACGGCGCGTCGCCGAAGGCGGCGATCGCCGCGATGGCCTCGTCGGCGGTGTCGGTGGTGGCATAGGTCGTCACGGTTTCGCTGGACGACGGGCCGGCTGCCGATGCCCGGACCTTCTGCCAGCTGAAGTAGCCCGCGACCGAGCCGCCGAGCGCTCCGACGTAGGAGTCAAAGCCGAGTTCGATGGGAGACTGAGCATCACCGTCCGCGCCATTATGCCACTTGCCGATGGCCGCAGTGGCGTGGCTGGCCGCGAGGATGTCGGCCAACGTGGTTTCGCTGGGGGCGAGGACGCCCGCCTCGGCCGTGCCGACGCCGGTGCGAAAGGCGTGCCGTCCGGTCAACGCCTGCGCCCGCGCCGGCGCGCAGGTCGGACTCGACCAGGCGTTGCGAAAGAGGACGCCCTCGGCGGCAAGCTGGTCGAGGGTCGGGGTGGGCCCCGGCGCAGCACCCTCGCCGGCGTGGCCATAGAGATCGTCGCGCGAGTAGACGTTGACGCCGTCGACGCCGAGATCGTCGGCCACGATCACGAGGAAATTGTCACGGGCCAGGGCGGTCGTGGTCGGCCCGAGGAACGCCAGGCCGAGGCCCGCCATCACGATCCGGCGCAAGCATGTCTTAGCAGCCATTCTGCCTCTATGGGTAGCAGGCAGCCCTTGCTCGGGGAATCACGTTTCCGTGCCGCGCAGCGAAATCCTGCCCCGCCGGTTCAACTGCCCCGCGAAGGATCGACACCACCGCGATCGCACCGCTGGGAAGGACGCGATGCCTGCGGCCGGGTCAGTGGCCGCGTGAAGGATCGACCAGCACGGCCCCACTCAGCATGACCAGGCGGATGAGCTGCGTCTGGCGGTGGGTGCCGGTGCGCGCCAGCGCGCCCTTTAGGTGGGTGCGTACGGTGTCGAGTGTCGAGTGGCGCGACAGGGCGATCTGTTCGAGCGTCTCGCCATTGGCGAGCGCGAGCGCAATACTTGCTTGGGCGCGCGTCAGGCCGAGTTCGCGCGCCACGGATTCCGCCGAGGCGGCGAGACGGTCCGCGGGATCACGGACGAGCAGCATGATTCCGGTGGCACAACCGGGCGGGCAGAGGCGACGCGGCACGGCCGTCAGGGTGAGGGGCCGGTCGTGTTGCGGGGGTTGCAGCCGGGCGAAGGCCAAGCGGCCTGAATCGCTCGTGTCCGAGCCTTGCGCCCGCGCGAGGCAGGCCTGGAACACGAGCTGCTGGATGGGATTGCGGGCGTGAACAGTGCCGTCGTGTTGGCGCTCCAGTGGGCCGTCGGTCGCGAGGAGCCGATGGCCGGCGACGTTGGCATGCTCCAGGCGTCCGCGCTGATCCAGCACCAGCACCGCTCCGGGGAATCTCTCGAGGAGATCGACCACCAGGGACTGCATCTCGTTCATGCGGCGTGTTACTTCGAGGGCGCATCTGACGTGCGGACCGAACCGCTCCAGCAGCGCGGTCTCCCGATTCCCGAAGGCCTGCTCGTCGTCGTGACGCAGGACACGAAGCACTGCGCCACCGTCGTCGGCGAGGAGGCGGATGCCGGCGATGTGCAGCAACCGCTGCGGGCGGAGGAATTCTTGATAGAAGGGCGAGCTGCGCAGCACGGCATCGGGCAAGAGCCGGTGGCCCAGGAAGACCGCACCTGCCGGCAGCCGGTTGATGAGTCGCGTGCGCTCATCGAATTTGTGGAAATGCTGATCGTAGGCTTCGAGCCAGCGCGGCTCCAGGGTCCTCGCAGCCGGCACGAAGGTGTCCCTCAGCCGCGTACTGCCAAAAAAGATACCGGCGTCCGTCCCGCCGAGCAGCTCGGCGAAGCCCCGGGCGGCCTCGTTCCAGCGCTCCGGCTGGAGCGGGGTCTCGCTGACCAACTGGATCAAGTCGTCGAGCAATCGCCGATCGCTGGACGAAGGCTGGGAGGATCGCGGCATGGAACGCGGGGCGACAGCATCGGAATCAGCGGGCGTTGTCAACCGAAATCCTGCTCTACCCCATATGGGGTAGAGCAGGGGGGCAAGCGAGTAGGGCTGCCGCCGACCATCATGGCGAGCGCCCGGCGGGGCTCAGGGCCCAGGGAGCAGGGCGCAGGCCGGCGCGACGTTGCAGGCGACGAGTTGGACGATGTCGCCCGTGTCGGGGCTCACCTCGAGAAATTTGCCGACTCCCGGCGCGTAGTACTTGCGGGCGAAGGCGCCGGGCTCGAGCGGCGCCCATTCGAGCGTGACGACACAGGTTCCCGTGCCACAGAGCAGCGTGGCCAGATCCTCCGGCACCAAGGCGTCGAGCGTGGGATCGTTGCCGAAGGCATAGGTCTCCGAGAGCACCCGCGCGACATCCTCAGCGTTGCCGAGGGAGTACTCCTGTCGGTAGATCGCGCCGGTGAGCGGGTTCGCGAGGAAAGCGATGCCCGCACGCGCGCCGTCGCGACCGGCCTTGAACGAGCCGTCGATGCTGACCAGCTCGGGGAGTTCGGGGGCGTCGCCCGCGAAGAACTCGAAATCCTTGACTTCCTCGCCACAATACCAGACATCGCCGTTCTTGGCCTGGGCGAACCAGTCGTCGGTATCCTCGACCAGGCGCCCGGCGATCTCGACCCGGTCATTGACCACGATGCAACGAACGCCGTCGATGAGCTTGGTGGCGTCGCGAACCTCGATCTCCACGGTCTCATCGCCGCCGGCGTAGGTCCAGGTGCTGCCAACGCCGAGCGGGAACCAGGGGTTGGGATGGGCCGGGTTCGAGAAGTCGCTCTCGAAGTCCTCAGGGTCAAAACGCGGGTCGTAGGGGAGTTCGCCGATCTCGCCGCAGAGTTCCCGGCGTGCCGCGAGCTGTTCGCCGCAGCTCAGGCGCGCCTCGTCCCGGCCCCGGCGGGCGTCGGTCAAGCAGGCCTCGCCAGCGGCATCGTCGGCCAGGTTGAAACAAACGGCCCGGGCGACCCGGTAGTCGTCGCGCAGCTCCGAGAAACAGGCATGGAACTGGATGCCCGCCGTGAGCGAGCAGATGGGCTCGTCGGCGCGTGCACTGACCCGGGGCAGCGCCACCAGGACGAGCAGGATTGCAGCTCCGGCGGCGACCTGGCGCCGCGCCTGCGCGCTGCGTCTCGACCACCGCGCGCCGACGTCGTATCCGTGCCCGTGGCCCGCCACCGTGCGCCCGACGACGATCGGGGGCACGCTCTGCTCGCGCGAGGGTCCGTACCCGTGCCCACGGCCCGCTGTCGCGCGCACGGCGGGGTGGTGCCCCGGCGGCCGTGCGCCAGGGTTTGCCGCGTTCTTGCCGTGATCCAGAGGCCCCGCGGGCTCCGCGGTGGCCGCGCTGGGGGGCACCTCGAGGCCGCTGCTCCGATCGCTCTTCCGACTCCGTGTCGACGTGCTCATGCGATCCTCCGATCTGGCATATTTGAACCAAAAAGTGATCCTGGGCGAAAAGTGCCAGAAAGTGATATGTGAGTCAACATGCCGTGGGCACGATTCTCGGACGGGTCCGCCACGGGCCGCGTCGGACCGGGCGGCGGCCTCCCGGCGCGGCCGGTGCGGGCGCGCTCGTTGGATGCCGCGGGCGGTTTGGCGGAGGGTGAGGTCATGATGCGCTTCGAGGAATTGGCGCACTTGCGGCGCATGGCTCCGGCGGAATGGCCGCCGGGGGCCTCGCGATGATTGAGGACTCAGGCGGTGAGGTGCGCGGGCCGCTGCTCGCCGCGCTCGAGCGCATCTTCCGGGCTCTGGCGCGGCTCTGCCTGCGGCACGGGATTTCGTTCGAGTCGGCGGCGGAGGTTGGCCGGCGGGCCTTCGTCGAGGTCGCGCGGCGGGAGTTCGTGATCCCCGGCCGCAAACAATCGGCGTCGCGCATCGCCCTCCTGACCGGACTCCACCGCAAGGATGTCGGCCGGATGCTGAAGGTGGAACCGAGTGGCGATCCCGCGGCGGGCGCGCGCGTTGCCTACGGCACGCGAGTGATCGCAGCCTGGCGTCGCGATCCGGTCTTTCTCGAGGCCCGGGGTGGCCCGGCGACGCTCGCTTTCGATCAGGGCTCGCCGTGCTTTCTCGATCTCGTTCGCCGCCATGGCGGCCGGGATCTGCCCGGGCGCGCAGTGCTCGACGAGTTGGTGCGGGTTGGCGCAGTCGTCCGGCTACGCGATGGCCGCCTCAGGCTCGTGGAGCGGAGCTACATCCCGGCTGTCGCCTCGGCCGAGAGCATCGCCATCCTTGGCAGCGACGTCTCCGACCTGATTGCGGCGCTCGATCACAACCTGGCTGGCGAACCCGGGAGCGGGTTCTTCCAACGGCGGGTGTCCTACGACAACATCCCGACGGAAGCCGTGGCGGGCATCCACACCGCGGTGCGGCGGGCGGGCCAGCCCCTGCTCGAGCGGCTCGATCGCGTGATGGCCCGGAAGGACCGAGACGCGAGCGTGAAGGTGGTAGGCACGGGCCGCCACCGCGTCATGACAGGTATTTATTTTTTCACGGAAGAGGTATCGTCGCAGCGGGAGGACGATCGATGAACGATGCGGAACGCATGCCCTGGCCGCGCTGGCTGGCTCTGTTTCTGCTGGCCGCGGGCTGCGCCGGTCCGATGGGCGGTGGGATCGCTGGCACGTCCTCGGTGCAGGGAGCGATCTCCGGTCTGGGGAGCATCGTGGTCGGCGGCATCGAATTCGAAACCGAAGGGGCGACCGTCACGATCGAGGGCGAGCCGGTCTCCGCAAGCGAGCTCGGGCTCGGTATGGTGGCGACCGTCCGCGGCGTGGTTGCTCGGGGGGGCCGTCACGGGATTGCCGAGAGGGTCGCGGTCGACAACTTCGCCGAAGGACCGATCGAGTCTCTCGATGCCGGCACCGGAGCGATCGGGCTCCTGGGCCAGGAGGTGATCGTGGACGAGCTTACCGTCTTCGCTCCGGTACCGCTGGCGGCCCTCGCCGTCGGAGACACGATTGACGTCGGCGGCTTCCTCGACGCCGAGGGACGCATCCGCGCCACGCGCATCAATCGCAAGACCGACGACCTCGAGATCGAGCTGCGCGGCTACGTCTCGGGCCACGACGGGATGGCGAAGAGCTTCAATATAAATAGATTGACCATCGAATACGGCGATGCTTTTCTCGAGAACGTCCCGCCTAGCGGGCTCGACGACGGCCTCTTCGTCGAGATAGATGCCGCCGAGCCGCCCTCGGACGACGTCATGGTGGCCACGGACCTCACCGTTCTCGACCCCGCCTTGCCCTTCGACGAAGGTGATGGGCTCGGGATCGAGGGCTTCGTGACGTCGGTCGAATCGCCGACCGAGGTCGTCGTCGGTGGCAGCCAGCGGATCCGCATCACCCCGGCGACCCGCTTCGAGGGTGGCGGGGGCGCCGATATTATCCTCGACGCGCAGCTCGACGTGGATGGCTATGCGGATGCGGACGGGACACTGATCGCGCTCGAGATCGAGTTCCTGAGCTAGCACCATATGGAGGAAGTCGCGAAGTTTCTCTGCGTGCTCTTCGGTGGCGGATTTGGTGCACTGGTGCGCTTCGGTGTGGCCGAGATCTTCCGCACGACGACACGTCTGCCCGGCTGGGTCGCGATCCTCGTCGTCAACGTCGTCGGCTGTCTCCTGATCGGGATCGGGTTCGCCACCCTGGCCGAGCATATGCACGAGATCCGCGTGCATCCGCCTGCGCCCGCAGCCCTCGCCCTCGAAAAGCTGAGTATAGAGCTGGCGTTGGCGCTTGGGCTCACTGGATTCTGCGGCGGCTTCACTACGTTCAGCACGTACAGCTTCGATTCCGTGATCCTGTGGCAGCAGGGTCGGCGGGGGCAGGCGGCCGTTAATTTATTCGTGACAGCAGCGCTCGGGGCCCTGGCGGTGGTGGCTGGCCTTGCGCTCGTGCGAGGTTGGAGGTGACCTGGTTCATCACCGCGCTCTGCGTCGGCGCGGGTGGCGCGCTCGGTACCTTATGCCGGCACCTCCTCGACGCTGTTCTGCACGAAGGGCTCGGCCTGCCGGGCTGGGCGGGAATCCTCGTGATCAACGTGACCGGTTCGTTGCTTCTTGGATTCGTATTTTATGTGCTCGAAGCCGTTCTGCGGCGTGATGGACTAAGCCGGTTGCGAGGGACGCCCGCGGGGCGCGCCATGGAGGATCTGCCCGGAGTCGTCCGTGTGGATCCAACCCTCGAAGTGGTCGACTACTTTCGGGCCGACCTGCGCCTGCGCTTCGCTTCGAGTTTCGTCGCCACGGGCTTCCTCGGCGGCTTCACGACCTTCAGTAGCTACGCGCTCTATACCGATCAGCTCGTGCGTGCGGGGCGCTTCGGAGAGGCGCTGGCCAACGCGACCCTCTCAACGGGGCTCGGCCTCGTCGCCGTGTCCGTCGGCATGGCCGCGGCGCGTCGCGGGCTTGCTCGGTTCGGGCGCCGTAGGCCGGTGGCTGGAGCCTGAAAACGGCCCGGGGGGCGGCGGCGTTGCTGCCGCCCCCCGGGCGAGACGTAAAGCCAGGAACGAGGGGCGAGGACCTTCGTCACCCCTCGTTCCTGGCGATGTCATTGGCGAGGCTCAGTCTTCCTCGTCCTCCTCGTCTTCTTCACCTTCGTCCTGTTCGTCGTCTTCGCCGTCGCCGTCGTCGTCCTCGTCCTCGTCGTCATCGCTGCCGTCGTTGTCGTCGTCATCGTCGATGTCATCGGGGCTGCCGTCGTTGTCGGCGTCCTCGACCTCAACCTCGAGCGCGACGAAGCTGCCCAGCGTGCCGCCCACCTCGACCTCGACCGCAACACCGGTAGCGCTGCCGAACTTGGCGGCGACCTCGGCGCAGTTGTCGGCGCCATCAAAGTCGGTTCCGGCGTCGAGCGCGATCGAGATACCGAGCACGACAATTTCGCCGATGATCGAGGCAGCCGCGTCAGGGCAGGTGAGCGAGCTTGCTTGGCCCTCGATCTTGGAGCCGAGATCGTTACCGGGGTCGTCGTCGGCGCCATCGATCTCGCCGTCGTTGTCGGAGTCGGCGTCGCTCGGGTCGGTGCCGTCGTCGATCTCGGTGCCGTCGTCCACACCGTCGTCGTCGCTGTCGCTGTCGACTGGATCGGTGCCGCCGTCGATCTCGGTGCCGTCGGGCTCGTTATCGCTGTCGGTGTCGAAGTCGCGTGGATTGGTGCCGGTGACGCGGACCTCGGCGCAGTTGCTGATGTCGTCGTGGTCGGAGTCGCCACGCCCCGTCGTCGCGAGCACCTCGTCGGCGCGTGCGCAGGGGTTGACGATCTGCGCGCTCGCATCCTCTGCCCCCACCAACACGGCCAGCGCTCCGGCGAGGACCGCCGCCGTCAACAGAGTTCGAATCTGGTTTCGTCTCGAGTTCATGCCTGATGTTCCCTCTTCAAGTTGTGGAGCCTCGGTGGGCGCGGGTTGCCCGTGGCCCTAGGGGGCGGAAAACTCACGCCGCTCCGGGCGCGAGACAGACACATTCACACCGCAAATCGGATGCCATGGGGTGAGGACTCCGGGCAAGAGGGAACTCTTGCGCACGATTCCCGGCGGCGCTCACCGGAGCGCCCGCACGCCCTTGCTCCGGGGGGCGCGCCGGTGAGCGCCACGAACGCGGGCTTCCCAGGCGCGGTGGACTCACCGTGCGCCCTCACGACGCGGTCAAGCCGGGGAGAGCGGTGCGACAGGATGCCGTGCGATTCTCGCCACTGCGAACGGTGTCGGTGGCGCTCCGTGCGCAAGGCATTGCAGGGTATTCGGGGCGACTCTGCAATCGGTTGCAGGATCGCTGAGTGCCATGCCCGGTTGGGCACCTCCTCGGCAGGGTGGCGCAGTTGAGCTCGCGAGCATGATCCGGCATGCAACGTGAACATACGCCTCGGGGTGTTCGCGTTGGCGCGCTTCGGCTGGGTGGTGTCGCGCGGTCGTCGTTGTGGCGGGCGTCGTCGATGAGCGTCGGGGCAAACCGTGACCGAGGCTGGATCTGGCAGCGCTCCCTCTACCCCCGGCTGCTCCTGCTCGCCGTCACCACGGTCGCGGCCGCCGGCCTGGTCTACGCGTGGACGACGCGGGGTGCCGTCGAGGAGGCGCTTGGGCGCACCATCGGGCGCCAGCTTGCCGAGGTCGCACGGGACGCGAGCGAGGGGTTGACCGAGTCGATCGCCGGAGTGAGCGAGGAGCTGCTGCATCGTTCGCGTGATGTCGGGATCAGAGAGGCCATCGCCGGTGGGCGCGAGGACGGGGAGGCCTCTGTCGCTGCGACCTTCGATCATCGAGGCATCGTCGCGTCCGTGGCCGGAATCCGAGATCGCCCTCGGTGGACGCGCTCGGGGCCCGGCAGTGATGCCACCTCGCGATCAAGCGGCGCGCTCGGGTGCCTTCGCTGGTCGCCCGCGAGCGGAGCTGATCGACCAAGGGACCGTGCGATCGGCCGGGGTCGAGATCACGACACCCGTCTACTCTCCAGCCCACCATGGAGAAATCGTCGGCGTTCTCGAGGCCCGGGTGTCTTGGGAGCATCTCAATTTCGTTCTCCACCATTTCCAACATAATCTTTCTTTGCTCGGCTTCGATGCCGAGCTGCTCATCGTGGACGAGAGCGGTCTGGTGGTTGGCGGTGGCGCGTGGGATGAGCCGTCGCCTCTGCAAGACCGCAACCTGTTTGCTCTCGGATGGCGGCCATTCCCAGCGGCGAATCGAGCCGGCGGTGCGTCGTACTTCGAGGAGACCCGGGCGGCGGCGCTGGTCGGTTTGGCGCCGATCGAAGTCCTCGGCCTCCACCTGACGGCGCTTGCCATCCAGCCGACAACGGCAGCGTATGCACCAATTGGCCGGGCACCGTGCGCGAGCTGTGCAACCTGATCGAGCGAGCCGTTGTGCTTGCTGCTGGACCGGACATCGACGCCACGTTCTTCAGCTCGATTCCCCTTGCGACGACTCCGGTCCCGCAGGCATCGGTAGGGGATTTCGGTGGCGAGGGGTTGGGCTTCCGCCTCGATCCCGCGGTCGAGGAACTCGCGCGCAAGCTGATCCTGCGTGCCCTGCAGACCACGGGCGACAACAAGATCCAGGCGGCGCGCCTGCTCGGCGTCAGCGAGCGAACCCTCTGGTACAAGCTCAAGCGCTACCGGCTGTGACCTTGTGCCGGCGCGGTGGGCCGGCATCGCGTTGCGACAGGTCTGCCGCCGGCCGTGCCGCGCGCAGGGCGATTCGCTTGAGCGCGGCTGGGCGGGGCGAATCCGCGCGTGCCGGCGAGCCCTACTTCTGGCATCGGGACCGCGTGGACGCCCCGCCACCAGAGGTTGGTCACATCCTGCGCGAGGCCCGGCGCATCGCGGTGGTCGGCCTCTCGCCCCGGCCCGAACGTGATTCACATCGCGTCGCGGCGTATCTGCAAGCCGCCGGGTACGAGATCGTGCCCGTCAATCCTCTCTGCGCGCGGGTGCTCGGGCTGTGCTGCTGGCCCTCGCTGCGCGACGCGCCCGGCCCGATCGACGTGGTCGATGTTTTTCGCCGTTCCGAATTGATCGAACCCGTGGTCGACGACGCGCTCGCGATCGGCGCGCGCGCCCTCTGGTTGCAGGATGGCGTCGTCAACGAGGCCGCGGCGTCACGTGCCCGCGTCGCCGGCCTGCTGGTGGTGATGAACCGCTGCATGATGCGCGACCACGCCCGACTGCTCGCGCGGCCGCTCCCTTGAGCTCCGCAACTACCGCTCGCGCGTGCCCGGCTCGGCGAAGCGCGGGCGCCTCGGGCATCTCGCTGGCGAGCCTGATGATGGACGGCCCATGCGTGATCCGCTCGGCGGGGCGCATGTCGCCAACGCCGCCGCGGGGGAGGGCGTGCTCTCGTACAGGGGCGAGGCCAAGCGGGGAGTGGACTTTATGGTGGAAGCCGGGCGGCGGCGCCCGGCCATCGAGGTGAAGAGCGGCCGCATGGCGGCGTCGCACGCCGGCATCGAGGCCGTTGCCACGGCGCTCAACGTGCACCGGAAGCTCCTCGTGGGCGGCGACGGCGTGAAGCTCGAAGAGTTCCTGGCGAGCCCCGTGACCCGCTGGATCGGGCCATGAGCCAGTCCTCGGAGTCCCCTCTCGAAGAAGCCGTTCGCGAATGGCTCCAAGGTGTCGGTTGGCAGGGGGCGCGAAGGGCCCAGACCGCCCCGCGTGGCGGCCCGCAGGGGCCGCGGCTATGACGCCCCGCCATGATCGAGTGGAGCGAGCAGCACGTCGCCATCCGCGACGCCTTCCGGAAGTTCATTCAGGCCGAGATCGTGCCGGTGCGCGACGAACTCGAGCACGGCGACCTGCCGCCCTACGCCATTCTGCGGCGGATGTTCCAGACCTTTGGCATCGGCGAGATGCAGGTCGAGCGCTTCCGCCGCCAGCTCGCGCGCGAGAAGGGCGGGGCGCCGGCCAAGCTCGAGGCGGGCACGCGCGGCGTCTCGGTCGAGCAGGGCATGGATGACGCCGCCGCCCAGCTCATCCCGACCATCGAACTCTGCCGCGTCTGCCCCGGCATGGTGACGGCGATGGGGGTGAGCGTCCAGCTCACGGCAGGCGCGATCCGCTCGCGCGGGACGATTGCCCAGAAGGAGCGCTGGGTGCCGCCCTTGCTCACGATGGAGAAGGTCGGCGCCTGGGCGATCACCGAGCCGGGCTCGGGCTCGGACGCCTTCGGCAGCATGCAGTCCAGCGCCCGCCGTGACGGCGACGACTACCTGCTCAACGGCAGCAAGACCTTCATCACCAACGGGCCCTATGCCGATACGCTCGTCTTTATCTGCAAGCTTGACGAGGGCAACCCGCCGCGCGAGCGCAAGGTTCTCTCGTTTGTGCTCGACCGCGGAATGCCGGGACTCACGCAGTCGAAGCCGCTGCGCAAGATGGGTCTGCACTCGTCACCGACCGGCGAACTCTTTCTCGAGGATGTGCGGGTGGGCCGTGACCGGCTGATCGGCGAGGTCGAGGATGCGCAGGCCCGCTCGGGCGCCAAGGCCACTTTTCATACCGAGCGCACGGGCGTGGTCGCGATGGCGCTTGGGATCGTCGAGGAGTGTCTCGAGGTCTCGCTCAAGTACGCAAGGGAGCGCGTGCAGTTCGGGCGGTCGATCGGTGAGTTTCAGTTGATTCAGGCAAAGATCGCCGAGATGGAGGTGGCGCGTATGAACCTCCAGAACATCATCTTCTCGACCATCGAGCGGTCGGCGCTGGGCCGGCCGGCATCCCTGGCCGAGGCCTCGGCGGGCAAGCTCTACGCCGCGCGTACCGCGATGCAGGTCGCCCTCGAGGCGGTGCAGCTCCACGGCGGCAACGGCTACATGGCCG